>DASXKZ010000087.1:0-22251 GCA_036496525.1 Candidatus Angelobacter sp. | reverse complement strand
TCCACCATGGAAAAGCGCTCGGCTGCGAACGGCTGTGTGCCATTGCCGCTCATGCTTCACTTTTTTCGCCTGCGTATATGGATGTCAAAGCCCAGCACCCCATTCTGGTCACGCACCGCCACGATCGACACATTCTTATCGATATTGTATTCCACCTGAATCACTGTCTCTGCGGATTGCGTGAGGCTTGTGACGTAGGTAAACGTAATGTCATTGCTGATCTGCTGTTCAATCGTGACGCGCGCGGTGGGGTTGTTTTCCGAGCCGATAAACTGGGGATCGATCTTTACCCGGCTCGCCCCAAAGAGCCGCTGCACGCGGTCACTGAACGTGGCATTGAGCGCCTCACCCAGGATCGCATTGGAAGCCGAAGCTGTGTCATTTGTGTTCACCCCAGGCTGGCTCGCGGTATAAACGCCTTGTCCGCGCGTGCGTCCAAACGCCAGCAGCGCAATGATGTCAGAATTGGCCAGCGGCGGATCGGAGCGGTAGGTCATGCTGATTCCCTTGCCGCCAATCGCCTGTCCATGCAGTCCGATGGTTACGTCATAGCCCTGTACGCGGGCAGACATATCAAGGTTCACTACAGGCTCAATGCTGAGCGGATTGCTGAAGGTAACGTCACCACGTTCCAGCCGATACTTTGTGCCGTTGAAGAAAACATCGCCTTCAGCAATGTTCACTCTTCCCACAATCGCCGGCCGTGCAGCGGTCCCGCGAACGTGCAGGTCTAGATCGCCGGAAAGCTTGGCCAACGACGTTTCTACCTGCAACTCCGGCGTGGAAGTAATGTGCATATCCAGGCGCATGTTGTCCAGAAATGGATTCAGCGTGGAGATGATTGGAGCTTTTTTGCTTTGAGCCAGATAATTAGCAAAATCAAAATGCGGATTCATGCCAAACCGCGTGATCAGAATATCTCCGGAGAGCAGTGAACTTTTTGCCGACCCTGTGTAGCGCAGTGTCGCATCGGCGGAAGAGCTCACGCCCGGCGGATAACGCAGCCGGACATCGCTACCTTTTGCAGTCAGATCAAAATAGATCCCATTGCGATAAGCAATAAATCCGCCGACATCGAGCTCGCCCCCGCCCGTGTGTGCCGTAAGCTTCTCAATCTGCATGCGGTCCTGGGCAAATATCAGGGACCCGGTGATGTTGCTGAGGCCGTTCGGCAGATCAAGCAGAGAAGCGGACGCATCCTTCAGCTCAAGTCTTCCGCTCAATTGCGGACGTGCTGAGGGTCCAGCGATGTTCACCGTAAATGTCGCAGGCCCATTTGCCACCAGGTTAGGATTGAATCCCTGCAACAGCTTCAGGTTGAACCGTCCGCGCGAACGCAGGTCAAGCTTGTGCTCACCCGTGAGTTGCACAGTCCCTTTCGCATCAAGATCGGTTTCTGTCCCAGTCAGGTGAAACTCATCCACCTTCAGCGATTCATTTTCCAGCCCAAAATGAATCGGCCCGTCATTCTGCAGCTTCACATTTTCAACATCGGCAGAAAGCTGAGTAACATCGCCCGTAACTACCAGGTTGCGCGGCTGCTTCATGGGACCATGGATGTCAACTTCTCCGGCGATGGAAGAGTGCCCCGTGATCTGTCCCTGGAAATAGGCGCGAATCAACGGATCGAAGTCGAGATGAGAGAACTTCAGGGTGATTTGCCCTGGCCACAAACCGCGGAGATGCACAGAGCCATCAACATTCAGCTCGGCGTTTTCAAACTTCGAGCGTCCGCTCAGTTGCACATTCTCTCCGTGCGTTTCAGCCAGGACTGTCATGCTGCCCACAGTCTCACGGTTCAGCACAATATTCCGGAGATCGATTTCACCATTGATGATCGGCGCATCCTCAGTTCCGGAGCCGGTCAGGTGAAAGCCGGCTTGCCCTTGAACGGAGAGGCGTGACAGTTCAAAGCGTTGAAAGTTCGCGAAGTCAATATTGGCGCCCGTCAGGTCGAAACGATAATTCTTGTTGCCCAGATCGTACGCCGTCATTCCGGTAAAACTTGCGCCATTGTGGGCCAATTGGATATTTTCCAGCCGCGCCTCGCTTCCGTTCAGCCGCAAGTCGCTGGAAAAAGTCTTGAACGGCTCTCCATAGATTGTCAGCTTGCTGATCTGCACTTTGCCGCCGCCCTGCAGGTTGCGCAAAGTACCGGCGGCCCGCACATCGGCGTTCATTATGCCAGTGAGCTCATAATTCGTTCCGCCCAGAGCTTGCATATCTGCCACATTTTCATTTTGGATACGCAGACTAAGATTGAGCTGGCTTGTGTTCTCGTCAAAGTTGCCCTGGCGCAGTGTTGTGCTGGCGGAAAATCCCAATTGGGCCGTTCCGCGCCGCAATGTTCCGCGTTGCAAAGACAGCATCAGGGGCGAGTACGTCAGGTCGGCGGACAGCGCATCCCAGTGTAATCGCGGAGGCTTAGTTCGCGCTCCCTTAGGCTGGCTGGCCAGATGAAATTCCGTGTCGAACTTTTCCAGTTCAAGATGACCGCGCGTTGAGAGCGCATCAAGCTTCCCAAAAACCACTCCATTGAATGACGATCGGCCTTCCAGCGTGATGGGAATACGCGTTCCCGGATCCAGCGCATCAAGCGCCGGCTGTAGTTCGCGCAGATCGGTCGCATTCAGGGAAACATGGGCCTGCGCTTTTTCAGATCCCAGCGATCCCGTGGCATTTACGCGAATCGCCCGCGTTGCCAGAGTGAGTCCTGCTACGTCCAGGGTGCGAGCATCGCCATGATAGGTAGCTTGCAGCTGTGCGGTCACAGGCACTTCTTTGGGAGAAGGCGAAGCGGGCGGAGCTACATCCAACTTCAATGAAGAAACCGCGCGATCAAAAGAGCCGGTCCACGCAGAATTGATATCACCGGAAATGTTGCCGGCCAATTCAATCTTCTCCAATGGCATTTTCCGGCTGGAGATGGCTGCCGCAACCTTGCTGGCCTGAACGCCAAATAGATGAAGCCGCGTAATTCCCTGTTGCGGAAACGCCTTTTTTCCCGCTGTCGGAGTAGAAGTCCAGTTCGAGATCTGCGCCTCGCCTCGCACAGTACCGCCAAACGCATGCGCGATCAGGCGGGAAAGGACGATTTTATCCTGCATCACTGAGTACGGCGAGGTCGCGTCAACGGACAAAATGTGAACGGTCGCATCATGCCATTCCAAATTGCGAACGCTCAGATTTCCCTGGGAAGAGTAGCGGCTGTTCTGATAATAACTTTTGCCCTTCAGGTCAACGCGCCCGGCACGAAGCTGCTTCCACTTTGCCGTGTTGCCTACCTGGGCCAGATCCAGTGAAGCCTGATATTGCAATGTTAGTTCTGGGTTGTTGTAGTTGCGTAGAGTTCCACTGGCCTCAATTTTCGAATCCCCTGCCGCCAGCCGAAGAGATTTGATGTCCGTTTCCCCTGAACGCAGCAGGAACGCCACATGCATTTCTGCCTGCATGGCTGGCGCATTTCTGTAGGCAATGGTCAGCGGCGTGAAGTCCAGATGGCCATCATAGGCTTTCTGGCTTGGAACATAATTCATCCCGGCGGAGATATTCTTGCCGTCAAGATCGAAGGGGATTTTCTCGTGATCGAGCATCAAAGTCCCTTGCCGTACTGCAATCTGCTTGATCGCAAGATCAAATAGATTCTGCGTGGGAGATTCCTCAGAGGGCGTGCTTGGCTGAGGCGGCGGCTGGTTTGTGGTGCCGTCCGGATAGACCATCAAATGAAGCACAAACCTGTCAATGGCCGCATTTTCCAGCGAAATCTTCCGGGTGAAGAATGAAACAATCTTTACATCAACCCCGATGCGATCAGCGTGGGCATAGGGGACTTCGCCGGCTGCTTCGCGCCCATGGATCGTCACATTGCGCGCTTCAAAATGCAGCGTGGAAAGGTTCCAGGTAAATGATTCAAGTTCCACTCTGCCGCCCGTCATCTGACGCAGTTCAGCAATCACTCTTTGCCGAACAGTCTCGCGGAAGGAACCGCTGTTCAAGTAGATCAAGCCTCCAATTACAATGACGGCCAGCGCAAGGCCGGTAAGGACGATGACGCGCCTAAGCTTGCGCTTCTTCGCCGTGGTGGCGGGCGGCGCGATGTTTACATCGGTTTTGCTACTCATGGCGAGGTCCCGGCGCTCGTGGCCGCCGCCGGCAACATACGCTCAATGTGGGCCTGGGCGCGCAGAGTCTTCAGCCAGTTGCTCAAAAGCTCATCAATGCGCTGCTCAGCAAGTATCTGCTCAATCTTGTCTGACACTTCTTCCAGTTTTGGCTCAGAGGCGTTTCGCTTGCGCACCTCGGGCAAAAAACGGTCCTGATAGTAAGAAGCTATCGCTTCTTTATCAACTCGCACCAGCCCGCGAAAACGTAGATCTATAAACCGCAGAATGCGCACCTGCGAAGTAAGCTGCTCCTCCACGTCCTGCTGCGTCAGGCCGTAGCCGGCAAGAATGGTTTTCCAACCTTCATCCTTGGCAGCGCCGGGGATGCCTTGGCGCACCTCTTCAATTTTTGTCTTCAATTCTTCCGGCGCGGGATCGAGCATGGCCGGATTCACAATCTGCTGGTCAAGCAGAGAGCGGTCAATCAAACGCTCCATGACGGCGGTCCTGTCAGCGTAGGTCAGGCGCTCAATAGGCTTGGCTTGCATCAGAAATTCCACTCGGGTGGCCTGATCGAGATCGCTTTCCAGAATCACGTGCCGGTTCACCACCGCTACCATTCGATCGACTACCTGCGCTTGCATAACTCCGGCAAGCAGCAAGACGGTCACGAAATGGAGGCGCGATTTCATCAGAAAGTCTGTCCAATATTAAAAAAGAAATTGAAATGCTTTAGCACTTGTGAAGAAGGAACAGCCGGGGCAGCAGGCGCGGAAATAGGAAACGCCGGCGGGTTGAGGTTATAGCCAACATCGAAACTTACAGGGCCGATAGGCGTACGATACCGCGCCCCAGCGCCCACCGCGTGCGACGTGTAATTAAAGTTGCAGGTTGCCGCGGCCGGAATCAAACAAAGGTTCCGGTTCGGCTGAGAGAACTTAAGGATGCTGTTGGCCATATCTCCAGCCGTGGAAAAAACGTTCCCCATATCATGAAACACCACTGCGCTTAAATTGTTGCCAACATAAGGCAGCGGCAGCGGCGGGGTGCGCAATTCAAGATTGTTCAGGAAGAGCGCTTCACCGCCCAGAGGAAAACCGCTGGTGAGGTCTCGCGGGCCGGCCTGGTTGATGCCGAAGCCTCGGTGTGACGTGCTTCCGCCGGCAAAGAAACGCTCAGGAAGCGGAGCAAAGTCAGTGGAGGCAAATGGCTCTTCCACGCCTATGCGCGTGGATCGGGCAAACACCCAGCGTCGTTTATGAAATTGGTAATAGCTGGAGTTCTGCACCACCACGCGCGTAAAGTTCGTCTGCGAGCCGAATATCCCTGAGGCGACGCCGAGGTCAAACGTGTTGAAGGTGCCCTTAAGCGACTCAATGGGATTGTCACGCGTATCGCGGACGTAACTAAAATCCGGCATGCCCACGCGCACAGCTTGAGAAAAGAGCGGCACCAAGTTGGGATCGATGACCAGATTGCTGGTGCTCACTCGCCGATAAATGAGTCGATATAGAAGAGTTGTGGCGCGGTTCAGCTCTTGCTTAATTGACGCCGACCCTTCCAGGCGTGTTGAGGTAAAAGTGCTTACGTCGTTGGTTTGTTGGTAGAAGGTTGTAAAATCCAGCGTAAGTTTCTGCGAATCGAAAAGCCGAGGAGCGCCATAACCAATCAGCGCCAGCTTTTCCAGATTGCCGTAACGGGTCTTTAACGTAATGGTGTGGTCACGTCCACGAAAGTTCAAGCGCGTAACATCGAATGACACGCGACCACTCACGCCGGTATCTCCCTGCGGATTGCTGCTGCTGCCCGGCTGCCCGGTCTGGACTTCGAGTCCCAGGCCATAATTAAACGTGTAGCGCCGCGCTTCAGCAAGCTGGAAGTTCACCTTCTTGCTGGTGGCATCGCCGTCAGGATTTTGCACCGCAACGCTCACTTCATTGAAGATGCCCATGTCATACAGGCGGCGTTGGGAATCGAGCATCTGGCTTTGGCTCAAGCGGTCGCCGGTACCAATCTTGATTTCACGCTCCACTACAAATGGCCGCGTGTAGTTCACCCCGGAGATCAGGACTTTATCGACAAAGACCTGTGCGCCTTCCTCGATCTTGTAACTCACGTCGATCTTGTTGGGATTGTCCGCTTCAGGCTGCGTGGTGTAATCGAACTTTACTTTGGGAAATCCCAGGTTGTAGTACTGATCCAGAATTACCGATTGATCTGAGATCACCATGGAATCAGAATATGGCTGGCCTTCTGAAGCCGTGATCAGGCCACGAATCTGGCCTTCAGGAAGAGCTTCATTGCCTTCAATCTTTAGCTTGCCTACAAGAGTCTGCGTGCCTTCCACCACGGTCAGGCTTACGCGTATGTGGCCTTCCTTGCCGTAATTATCCTGCACCTCTGGCGTGACTTTGGCTTGCAGGAAACCGTTACTGCGGTAAAGATTTTCGATCGACTGGACGTCACGCGCAAGGATGGATTGGCTGAACAATCCGTATAACAACAGCCCTCCGGTCGGTTGCATCAGCATCTGTTCGCGCAGGTCTTCACGGCGGAAATAGTGGTTTCCCTGGATCGCCAGTTCCACCAGCTTGTGCCGTTCGCTCTTTTCGATGTGAAAAATGATAGTGCGCCTGTCCGTAGCTGAGTCCTGTTTCTGCTCATACGTAACCTTCACGTCGAAAAAGCCCTTCGATTGAAAATAGTCGCGTATGTTGCGCGCCCCTTCATTCAGCAAATCATCGTCAACAGCGCTTTCTTCAAATACTGGAACAAACTTCTTGACCAGGCCGCGGCGCAATTTGGCGCCTTCCACTTTAACGTCCACCATCGGACCGCGGTTAATCTCGAAGGTGTAATCCAGCAGATTGGTCTCCGGATGATAAACGCGCTGCGTCATTGTGACCTGCGCTTCCAGCAGGTCTTTTTTCTGGAAGCGCTTTCTCAGCCGCTGCAATGCTCGCGTCCGATGCGCTGCGGTAACTTTGTCACCAGACCGAAGTTTGGCTATTTTTCGCACTTCTTCTGCGCTATAACCAGGAGAGCCTCCAACATTGATCACTCCAATACGCGCAGGCTTGCCCGGGGTGACCATAAATCGCACCTTGACTTGCTGATTGCGCGACTCCCACTCGTAGAATGGCTTGATTGTGGCCTGGTAATAGCCGTTTTCCTGCAGCGCACGCTGCATCCCGTCGATCCCGGCGGTGATTTTCTCTTCAGTGTACTGCTCACCCAGGTTGAGTTTGCTGGCATTCACCAGTTGGTTGTCAGTTGGGTGACCGGGCGCCCCTTCCGCCAGAATGGACCCAAAGAAATAGTTTTCGCGGGCGTCAAACGCCAGCACCACTTCTCCCGTGGGATTGCGCTGTGCCTCTACCTGTATCTCCGCAAATCGGCCCGTGTTGTAAAGCGCCTGTACTGATTGTCTGACTTTGTATCGATCAAGCGGCTCGTTGACCTTCTGCGGCAGTACTGCCAGAAGGCTATCCGTATCATCTATTCCGAGGCCGTTCACCTGAATCCTTGCAACCTTGAGTCCCTGAAAGCTATTGAGACCACTCGAAAGCTGCAACACCGGGGCCGGACTGGCAGGAGAAGAAGCGGGCTCAGGCACTGGAGCAGCCGGGTTAGAAGTGCTTTGGGGTGACGACGCAGGTTTTGGGGTATTTTGGGGCGTGGCGATCTCCTGGCACTGAACGCAGGACACGCTCAAGCAGAGCACAACCATCAGGCACACTGATCGGCAGCGCGGCAATAAAAGCCCCTTAATTGGAGGTCGTTTTGTGTAATTCGATGGCGGCAGAGTGGACCTTAGTTGCACGCAAGCTTTTCTGAGCATTGTAAGCTGCTCTGCAACGTAACGCATAAACCCCTTAGCCTTCAAACACCTATAATAAATGTGGCATGAAGTTTGAGGATCGATACTCGCGTCAGGTGCTTTTTCCCGGAATTGGGCTGGAAGGACAGCAGTGCCTGGCCAAAGGTCGGGTTGCGATTGTAGGCTGCGGGGCCACCGGAACTTGCGTTTCCGGTCTGCTGGCTCGGGCGGGCGTAGGGCATTTGACGATTATCGATCGCGATTACGTTGAGCCAAGCAATCTGCAACGCCAATCATTGTTTGATGAGGCCGATGCCGCCGAATCGCTGCCCAAAGCAGTAGCCGCCGCGCGCAAGATCGCCGCTTTCAACTCTGAGATTGAGGCCACGCCGGTAGTGGCCGACCTGACTCCGGAAAATATTGAGTCGCTTCTTGCAGATGCCGATCTGATTCTGGACGCAACCGATAACTTTGAAACTCGCTATCTGATCAATGACTTCGCTGTAAAACACGGCAAACCTTGGATTTATGCTGCTGCCGTGGCTGCCTATGCGGTCACCATGAATGTGATTCCGGGCGAAACGGCCTGTCTGGCCTGTGTTTTCCCCGCTCCTCCGGAAGGCACAGTAGAAACCTGCGACACTGCGGGAATCCTGAACAGCGCGGTTAACTTGATCGGATCGATTCAGGCGACCGAGGCAATCAAATTCCTCGTCGGGGCAAAAGACAAGCTAAGGCGCACCCTGCTCTCATTCGACGTATGGAGCAATGAGCAGGCTGAAATCGCAGCCACCAGGCCCAGCCGCGGCTGCCAGACCTGTGAAAAGCATGAGTTTGTTCATCTGGCGGGTGAGCGCAGGCCACAAATCACCTTATGCGGCAGAAACTCTGTTCAGATCCATGAGCACCATCGACCAGTGGACTTCACTGAGATGTCAGCTCGCCTCGTCGCCCACGGCACCGTGAAACACAATGCTTTCGTTCTCAAGTTTTGGCGTGATCCCTTTGAAATGACTCTTTTTCCCGACGGTCGGGCAATCATCAAAGGCACCGACGATACTGCTGTAGCACGCAGCCTGTATGCGCGGTTCGTGGGGAGTTAATATCCGCTGGGACAATCTCTGGGCATCCCCTATTTACTGGCCGGTAATCCAAGTAGATGTACGTGTGTCAGGGGTGATTTATGTCTCGTAGATCCATGCCGGTTTTGGCGTTCTTCTTGTTGGCGGCTACCGTAGGACAGCTTTCGTCTGGGGCACAAGTTTACCCCGGCGCCACGACTCCCGTTACGGCGGATCCGCTCAACACACCGCTTATCGGTGCTGCTCCGGCAACGCCCTCGGCGACTTTCGCAGCTCCAGCTCCAACAGCCGGAATCAGCAATGCCGGCCGGGCTGGAATCAGCAACTCTGCTCCCTTGCCATCCACAGTGCCGTCACTAAGTGACACGGTAGTTTATGTAACGCAGCCTCCGGTAGAGACGATTACTACGGGTGTACCAGCCACCAACGTGGAAAATACTGCGAATAATCCAGTCACGGGCGCTCCTGCCGCTGCGCCCTCTGAAATTTCTTCCGGGAACAACGAGTCTGGCGGCAGAACCATAAACGACATGGGACCGTCCTACTATGCAGATGCTCTTCCAAGCGCTGGTAACAACAGCCTGGGAGAATTGTCAGCGCACTATAAGGCACTCAAGGGCACAGTGAACGCACGCGTTCTAACGAATGACGATGTCCAGCAAATGGTGGCAAACAAGAATGGCGTGACCGTGGCTAAGAACATGCCTCCTCTTGAACCAGGTTCTCTTGTGCAAAGCGGCCAGGCTCAGAATGCAGGATCTCAGTCCGCTACGCAGAACACGCAATCAACGCCGCAGCAGGAACAAAATGCCTCCAACAGCCAGGGAGGAACTCCTCCGCCTGCGACGTCCGGCAAGAACCAACCTTCTGGTGGCGTTAGCGCAGAAAACTCCACTACGCCGCAGATCAACCAGAATCAGCAGTCGAATGACGCTCAAGGCAGCCGTCGTTTGCCGGCGACAGCGACGATTTTGCCTCTCTTGGGATTGTTGGGGCTGGTAAGTGGAGGAATTGGGTTCTGGTTCAGAAAATTTCGGAAGTAAGGGGTTCTCTTTTCTTACTAATTGATCGTATCTACCGATTCAGACCTTAGGACGCTGGCCCTTCAGCAGCAGGTGTCGTAGACGGAGCTGCTGCTTCTCCTGACTTCCCATGATTGATCACGTCCTTTAATTCCTTGCTAGGCTTGAAATAAGGGATTTTCTTTGCAGGCACTTCCACACGCGCGCCGGTCTTGGGATTGCGTCCCACGCGCGGCTTGCGCTGCCGGGTTCGGAAACTCCCAAAGCCACGTATCTCAATCTTGTCTCCGGACCGCAGAGAGCGGACCACGCTGTCAAAAATCGTTTCTACGATGATTTCGCTGTCTTTGCGTGTTAGCTCGGCTAGGCGTGAAACCTCTTCAATCAAATCGGCTTTGGTCATGGCATTTATTCCACCTGAAATAGGCTTCCGCGTCAAGAACCGTTTTACTTACAGCGAGATACACACTTTCTCAGCCCGTGCTGGTTCCCAGTCGACCTTAGAACGTGAAAAACCTCTTAAGTTTCAGCTCTTGAGAGCTCCAGACGGAACAATCACCCGCAGCCCTCCCCGTATAAGCCCAATCTCTACAGGAGTTTGCCCAGCCCATTCACCGTCCGCATAGAGATCAAGCTTGCGCTCGGCTTCGATTGCGATCTGCATGGCCTGAAAGTATTCCACTTCTTTAAGCCGAAGGTGTTTGCCGAAAAAAATCGTCGGCACCCAGCAAAGGAGCTTCAGCTTGTTCATTTTGCTTGACCAGGCAGATATCCAGCAATCCGTCATCCAGCGTTGCCTGCGGTGTGACTTTCATCCCGCCGCCATAGCTAAGAGCATTTCCCACAGCAATAAAGAACGCTGACCGCCGGAATTCCGTTCCTTCCGCCGTTACCGTCATTTCAGCAGCCCTGAAGCGATCAACGCTTGCAACGCTGCCAGTACGTATCCACCTCGTTTTTTGAGCCATGTCGGCATTCGATTGGCGCGTGCATTGGCCTTTGCGTCCATTCCCACTCCGGCTACGCAACAGAAAAAGCTTTTCCTGACCATTAGCACGAATCACGCCAAGGTGAATGTCTCTAACATTTTTCCCATCAGCACAAAACTGCTGCCATGTTCGCAACGCGATTTCCAAGCTGCGGATTCCCAGTGCTTTGGCAAAATCATTACCGCTGCCAGTAGGTACCACCAGCATCGGGATTTTTTGCTGATGGAGTGGAGCAAGGTGGCGATGGACGGTCCCATCGCCACCGAAAATCAGCGCAGCAGAAACGTTTTCAGCGTGTTCCAAATTGTCTTGAATTTTTATATCAACGCCGCTACTTCTGAAACGATCAACTACCCTAGGCGACACCTTTGGATGAAGCAGCGCGGCTGCGATCATTTTAGAAAAGATCCAATCAGACTAAGCTGATTCGCTTGATCTTCCGACCAACTTTCAAAACGAACTCTCTGGAATCGGGGATAAATGCGTGTTCTTCAATCACTCGATCATCTATTTTGACAGCCTTTTGCTTGCGTTTCCTTTGTGCATCACTTGATGAATCCGCTAATCCTGCAAGCAAGATTAGCTTGTCAACGCGGAGATTTACTTTAGTTTGAATGTCGGATTCTACCGAGACATCCTTAATTGCAATTGTTTGGGTTTCAATATCCTGCGGCACTTCATCCTTCTGAAACTGCTTGGCCCAGTTTTCATCTGCCTGCTTGGCTGCCTGCTGTCCATGAAAATCCTGAACAATCCTGCGCGCCAGCGCCTTCTTGATCTGCATCGGATGCTGCTTGCCCGCTGTCACATCCGCTTTCATCTGCTCGATTTCAGGCACCTTAACATCTGTAAGCAGCTCATAATAGCGCCACATGAGCGTGTCTGAGATCGACATGGCCTTGCCGTAGATTTCCTGCGGCGATTCATTGATGCCAATGTAATTTCCATACGACTTTGACATCTTCTGCACGCCGTCAGTGCCTTCCAGGATCGGCATGGTCAGGATGATTTGCGATGGCTGCCCATAATCTTTTTGCAGAGTGCGCCCCATCAACAGGTTAAATTTCTGGTCGGTGCCGCCCAATTCAACGTCGGCTTCAAGGGCAACGGAGTCATAACCCTGGCAGATGGAATAGAGCAACTCGTGAATGTGGATCGGCTTTTCTTCCTGGAAGCGCTTATGAAACTCCTCGCGCTCCAGCATCTGTGAGACCGTAAACTTGGCGCATAGCCGGATGAAATCTTCCGCGGACATTGGCGAGAACCAGCGCGAGTTGAAGTCCACCACCGTCTTTTGTGGATCGAGAATCTTGAACACCTGCGCCTTGTACGTTTCCGCATTGCGCTCAACGTCTGCGCGGGTCAAAGGCGGGCGTGTGGCGTTGCGGCCGCTGGGATCGCCGATCATTCCAGTGAAATCACCGATCAGGAAGATCACCGTATGGCCCAAATCCTGAAAGTGCTTGAGCTTGCGGATGAGCACCGTGTGCCCTACGTGGAGATCAGGCGCAGTGGGATCAAAGCCGGCCTTCACGCGCAGAGGCTTGCCGGTCTTCAGGGAATTCTCCAGGCGCTCGCGCAACTCGCGCTCGTGGATAATCTCCGCCGCGCCTTTCTTGATGTATGCCAGTTGTTCGTCAACAGGAGGAAAGTTTGCCATTATTTGTGAAATCCCGAGCGTAGCGAGGGATCGCTATAGCTGAATTTGGTAATTGGATAAAATTGATAATTCAGTAAATTTAAAAGCACACTTTGCTAGTGCCAAATCGCACGAATCTAAGTTTCTAATTTACCAAATTACTCAATTACCAAATTATAGCGATCCCTCGCTGCGCTCGAGATTTCAGAAAAAGCCAAAGTCTATCGTCCAGAAGAGCCGAACCCGCCGGCCTTGCGGCTGGATTCGTTCAGATCGTCCACCACCTGAACTTCACCGGTCAGCACCGGGTACGGAATCAGATTGGCGATCTTATCTCCGGTCCGGATGGTTGCCGGCAGATCGCTCAGATTTTCCATCAGGACTTTGATCTCGCCGCGATAGCCTGCATCGATCACACCGCCAGTCAGCACCAGCCGCCGCGCCGCCATGGACGATTTATCCCGCAGCAGCGCGCCCATCGGCTCACCCGTAGGCGATGTGCATTCAATAGCAATGGCGGTAGAAACAATGGCATGGCTGCGGCCTTCCAGAGTGACCGTCTCGGCGGAATAAACGTCATAGCCCAGGTCTTCCCCCGGATGCGCAACGGTAGGCGCTTTGGCAGATGGAGACAGAAGTTTTACTCTCAGCATCTACTTGCTCTCCGCGCGCGCGTGACGGCGCACAACCGCTCTGCCCTGAATTTCAACTTCACCTGAAAGCAATAAGCCAATCGCCTCTGAATACGCCTTGTGCTCCTGCTCCAATATCCTTGCCGATAATGAATGCACATCGTCTCCATCCAGCACCGGCACGGTCTTTTGCAAAATGATTGGCCCGTGGTCCAGATGCTCATCCACAAAATGCACTGTGCAGCCCGTGACTTTCGCTCCATACTCAAGCGCCTGCTTCTGTGCGTCCATACCGGGAAATGCCGGGAGCAATGACGGATGAATGTTCACAATGCGGTGAGGAAAAGCCCGTATGAAATCCGGCGAGAGCAGGCGCATATAGCCCGCCAAACAGATCAAGTCCACCTGCGCATGCTTTAGAGCCATGATCACATCGGCGTCATGCTCTTCGCGAACACGGCCTTTGGAAGGAATCAATTGGGCGTTCAAGCCTCGCCGCTTTGCCGCCTCCAGTCCGGGAGCGTCGGCGCGGTTGGAAATTACAATCGCGATTTCGGCGTGAAGTCGGCCCGCTTGGATGGAATCCGCAATGGCCTCAAAATTTGAGCCACGTCCCGAGAGCAGGATCCCCAATTTTTTCAGTGTGGCCATGTTATGCGTAATGGACTTTGCGGTCGCCTTTGACGATCCGCCCGATGAGATAGGCCTTCTCGCCCATTTTCTCTATCATCGATTGCACGCGCTTGAATTTTTTCGCCGGTACCACCAGCACCATGCCAATGCCCATATTGAATGTGCGCATCATGTCTTCCTGCGGCACATTGCCAATGTGCTGCATGTGGGTAAACACCGGCAGGACCGGCCAAGTGCCCATTTCCACTACTGCTCCAGTGCCTTTGGGTAGCACACGCGGAAGATTGTCTGTGATGCCGCCGCCGGTAATGTGCGCCATGGCATGCACCAGCTCTGCCGCAATCAATTTTTTCAACACAGGCCAGTAGCTCTTGTGCGTGTGCATGAGTTCCGCGCCGGCTTTGGCTTTCATCTCATTCACGTATGTATCCGGCGTGTACTTGGCAACGTCAAAAAACAGTTTTCGCGCCAGCGAATAGCCATTAGTATGCAAGCCGTTGGAAGGCAGGCCCACAAGCACGTCGCCTACTTCAACATTGTCGCCCGTAATAATCTTGCTTTTCTCGACCACACCGACAATGAATCCGGCCAGATCATATTCGCCTTTGGGATAAAAGCCGGGCATCTCAGCCGTTTCACCGCCAATCAGCGCGCAGCCATTGTGGCGGCACGCCTCGGCCATTCCTTCCACAATCTTTTCCGCTATCTCAGGATTGAGCGAACCAGTGGCAAGGTAATCCATAAAAAACAGCGGCGTGGCGCCCTGCACGGCAATGTCATTCACGCAATGGTTTACCAGATCGCCACCCACGGTGTGATGCAGGTTCATCATGAACGCAACTTTGAGCTTGGTGCCCACGCCGTCCACGCTGGAAACCAGCACCGGATCGCGAAACTTTTTTTTGTCGATGGCGAACATGCCGCCAAAGCCGCCGATCTCGCTCACCACTCCCGGCGTGAACGTGCGATGGGCGAGATATTTAATGCGTTGCTTGGCGCGGTCGGCGCGGTCAATATCAACACCGCTATCGGCATATGTGATGGAAGTCTTTTTCAAAAGCAAGGTCCGTTTGTATTTATTATTGCGGCACCAGGGGGCTGGAGTGCTTTATTGTAGCACCGCTTTTTCTTAAATCTCGAATCCTGCGCAGGAGATGAGCGAACATTATTGCCACAGAATTCTTTATGCCGGACAAGTTGCAACTTGTACGCTGGAAAATAAGCTCTTGAGGGAAAAGGATCCTTCAGCTTCGCTTCGGGATTACAGACGATGCAAGGTCCTTCCCCACCGAATCCAACACGCCATTGATGAACTGGACTGACTCCGGAGCAGAAAATTTTCGCGCAATCTCCAGCGCCTCATTAATCACCACCGGCCGCGGCGTGTGATGCGGCCCCAGAAACTCCGCCACCCCCGTGCGCAGGACGTTGCGATCTACCGCCGCCATGCGCTCCATGCGCCAGTGCTGCGCGTGCTTTTGGATCAAATCATCAATTTCCTGCTGCCGGTCAACAGCCACCTGAAAAATATCGTCGGCAAAGTTGCGCGTCTCTTCGTCCACTTCTCCGCGTTCTGACCAGAAAGTTTTTTTCACGTGCTCCGGGGCCTGCTTGCCCATGTCCCACTGAAAGAGCATCTGCAAGCACAGCTCTCGAGATTTACGTCGGGTCCCCATTTAACGGCCTTTGCTCTTTTTCTTTACGGACTTGGCTTTCATCTTCGGCCTTTTCTGTGTCTTCCTCTGCAGGCTCACCATCTCAATGGCAGAGATGGCTGCTTCAAAGCCTTTGTTGCCAGCCTTCAACCCGGCGCGATCCAAAGCTTGCTCAAGGTTCTCACAGGTCAGCACCCCGTAAGTGTGCGGTACGCCAGTTTCCTGGGCTGATTGTCCGATTCCCCGCGTGACCTCAGTGGAAATATGTTCGTAATGCGTGGTCTCCCCGCGAATCAGGCAGCCCAGAGTTACGATGGCGTCATACTTTCCGCTTTCAGCCAGCGTGCGCGCCTGCGACGGAATTTCAAACGCGCCTGGCACCCGCACAACGCCGATATCTTCATTACTACAGCCGCTGCGTCGCAACGCATCCATAGCACCTTGTAGCAGCCGTTCGGTGATGAAGGAGTTCCATCGGCTCACCACTATGCCAAAGCGCATGCCGCGTGCGTTCATGTCGCCTTCAATCGCCTCCTGGCTGGAACGGTTTTTCTGCCAGAAAAGAATTTTTGATCCTTTGGTTGGTTCAGCCACCAAAAATCGCGAGTCCCACGCAGTCTGGCGAACTTCTGTAGCTTTGACATTTTCCTTTGCCAGCACATCGTGAATCGAATCCAGGTCCGTGACTTCAACCCAGATATCGGCGTGAATTGTCTCCAGGCCTTCAACAAACTCAATCTGTCCCAGCGGCACCTTGAACGGTGCGCCCTGGCCGCGCGCGGTCTTCCACGGAGTTCCGCGCTCAAATCCTAAGGCGTCAAAAAGCTTATTGAGCGCCTTGAACTCTTTGCTGCCGGCAACGTGGCGAATTGTGGTGATGCCTTTAATCATTCGATCCCATCACTCAACGTTTGTCATTCAGTCAATCATTCTATCGGCCCGGGGCCTGAAGGATCCTCCGGTGGCGTATATTCCTTGAGCAGCTCTTTTGCCAGCTCAATATCCTGTTGTGCAACCTGCAGCCGCACGCCGCCAATGATTTCACTGGTCAGCGGATGAACGCGATGCATGTGCTCATCGCACAGGAAACAGTCTACGCCACAGGACTCCAGCAGACCTCTGGCAATATCTGCCTCATGCAGGTTATAGAAAACCGCTGCCGTGGCCAGCTTGTCCGGATCCCAGTCTGGATACATGGCTATTTGCCTTGAAAATTGGCTGCGCGCTTTTCAAGAAAGGCCGTGGTGCCCTCCTTCTTGTCTTCGGTCGCGCAGCACATGCCGAACAGCGTGGCTTCAAGGAAAAGGCCTTCAGACAGCGTCATGTTCATGCCTTGATTTACGGCTTCCATGCAGTATTGGATCGCCAGCGGAGCCATGCCTATGATCTTCTGCGCAATTTCTTCCGCGCGTGGAATGAGCCGGTCAGATGCAACCACCTCATTCACCAGTCCGATGCGGTGCGCTTCTTGCGCGGTAATCATTTCTCCCGTAAGAAGAATCTGCATTGCCAGCCCTGTGCCCACCAGACGCGGAAGCCTCTGCGTGCCGCCATAGCCGGGGATGAGGCCGAGCTTTACTTCAGGCTGTCCCAGCTTGGCATTCTCACTCGCGATCCGCATGGTGCACGCCATAGCGATCTCGCATCCGCCGCCCAAGGCAAAGCCGTTAATGCAGCCGATCACCGGCTTGCCCAGGTTCTCAATCAAGTCAAGCGTGGCCTGCCCTTTGTGCGTGTAAGCTTTGGCCTCAACGGGATTGTTCTTGTTCAGCTCGTTAATGTCCGCGCCTGCGACAAAGGCTTTCTCGCCTCCGCCGGTAAGGATGACAACACGAATCTCCTTGTCATCTTTTAGGTCGCTGAAGACCTGCCACAGCTCCTGCATTGTGGCCATGTTCAGCGCGTTCAAGACCTTGGGGCGATCAATGGTGACGTAAGCGATTGCGTTCTTCTTTTCGAGTTTGACGTTGGTCAAGTCCATCCAAAAACCTTTCGCCGCAGATGAGCGCTGATCGGCGCAGATTGGGCTTTTCTGATCAGCGTTCATCTGCGTGAATCTGCGGCTAGAATTTTATTGGAACGGGGTTCGAAGGGTCTGCGTAATCGTAAAACCCCTTGCCTGTTTTCCGCCCGTACCAGCCCGCCATCACCAGCCTTTTTAGCAGCGCGGGTGAAGCAAAGCGGCGTTCGCGAAACTCGTCAAACATCACCTGCGTGATGTAGTACGTAGTATCGAGTCCAACAAAATCCAGCAGCGTAAAGGGGCCCATGGGGTAGCCGCAGCCCAGCTTCATGGCGTTGTCGATGTCAGGAATAGAACCGACGCCTTCTTCATAAGCGCGGATCGCGTCAAGCATGTATGGAACCAGAAGGCGGTTCACGATGAAGCCGGTCTTGTCGCTGGTGCGGACCGGGACCTTGCCCAGGCTCTTGCCGAATTCATAGGCAGTCTCAAAAACGGCGCTATCTGTAGCGATGGTCTTGACGACCTCCACCAGTTTCATCAGCGGGACAGGGTTGAAGAAGTGCAGACCAATGAACCGGTCAGCTCGCTTGGTAGCGGCGGCGACTTCAGTGATGGAAATAGAAGAAGTATTGCTGGCGAAAATGGCGTCTTTCTTCACGATCGCATCGAGTTCCGCGAGCGTCTTCTTCTTCACATCCACGTTTTCAATGATGGCTTCAATGATGATGTCGCAATCGGCAAGGTCCTTCTGGCTGGTCGTGCCCTTAATGCGCGCCCGGGCTTCTTTGGCTTTCTCCGGAGTGATGCCGGTCTTCTCCGGCTTTTCCGCAAACTTGGCCAGCGACTTTTCGATCCCGGCAAATCCTTTATCGAGAAACTTCTGTTCCTGCTCCAGCACCGTTACGTCATATCCGGCAACGGCGCTAACCTGGGCAATGCCTGAGCCCATCAGTCCGCAACCGAGCACTCCAACTTTTTTTATAGTCATGATTTTCCCTTTTTAACCACAGAGGACACAGAGAACCACAGAGGTCTTATCCTGAGGATATCGAACCCGAAAAACTCTGGAGAATGAATACTGTTAGAACAAAGCAACGTCTCAGTGTTCTCTGCGCCCTCTGTGGTAAAGATTTTTTTAGCGCTGCAAATTCTCCACGATCATCGCAATGCCCTGTCCGCCGCCTATACATGCCGTAGCCAGGCCATACTTGGCTTTGCGACGCCGTAGCTCGTGCAGAAGCGTAATCACCAACCGCGTTCCTGTAGCGCCAAGCGGATGACCGAGTGCAATCGCCCCGCCATTGACGTTCACTTTGTTGCGATCAAGACCAAGCTCCTTTTCGACCGCGAGATACTGTCCAGCAAAAGCTTCGTTGACTTCGATCAGATCAATCTCATCCAGCTTTAGCCCGGCTTTCTTGAGCGCCGCGCGCGTGCTCGGCACCGGACCGCTGCCCATGATCTTGGGATCAACGCCGGCAATGCCCCAGCTCACGATGCGTCCCATGGGCTTCAGACCGCGCTTTTCAGCCTGATCGAGCTTCATCATCACTACGGCTGCGCCGCCATCCACGATGCCGCTGGCGTTGCCGGCCGTGACTGTCCCGTTTTTGCCGAAGGCGGCCTTCAGTTTGGCCAGGCCTTCCATCGTGGTCTCCGGACGGAGATGATCGTCTTTTTCAAACATTTCGCCCGTGGGTTCGCCTTTTCGGTTCTTGAGCGCCACCGGAACAATCTCTTCCGCGAGCCGACAAGCCTTCTGTGCTGCACCGGCTTTCTGTTGCGACTGAAGAGAAAATTCATCCATGTGCTGGCGCGTGATGCCCTGCTGTTCGGCGTAAAGCTCAGCGGTGTTCGCCATGTAGAGGCCGCAATACGTGTCCAGCAGGGCCACCATGAGCGAGTCTTCCAGCTTGCCTTCACCCAGGCCGAGTCCCCAGCGCGCGCCGCGAACAACATGAGGCGCCTGTGACATGGATTCCATTCCGCCGGCCAGTACTGTGTTCGCTTCACCCAGTTGGATCATCTGAGCGGCGTTCACCAGTGACTGCATGCCTGATCCGCAGAGGCGGTTCACCGTGAGTGCGGGAGTTTCAATGGGCAATCCAGCCTTAAGCCCCACGTGCCGCGCGCCATAAAGCGAGTCGCCGGACGTTTGCTGTGCGTTGCCGAAAACGGCGTGGTCAAATTCCTTGGGATCGACGCCAGACCGCCGGATCGCTTCCTGGCTGGCCACGGCCGCGAGGTCCATGGCGGTAAAGTCGCGCAATTTGCCGCAATAGCGGCCCATCGGCGTGCGCGCGCCGCTTACGATTGCAATATCTGTTGCTTGTGCCATAAAGAGAAAACCTACTGTATGAAGAGTTTGATCGAGCAGGGCAAACTCTTAATTTTATCAGTGGGGCAGCGGGCGGGCAATGCGACCGTGGCATTTGGTAGGCATTTGGTGTGGCGCACCTTCTCCGATCAGGTACACTGAACCACTCAAAAATCCACACCAAATTAGGAGCCGCACCGATGATCGCTACGTTACTCTACCGCATCTCCGCATTTGTCCTGGTATTGTTTGCCGCCGGGCACACTCTTGGATTTATGACATTTAAGGCGCCAATTCCGGAGGGCGTCGCGGTGCAGCAAGCCATGGACAATGTGCGCTTCAGCATCGGCGGAAAAACTCTTACGTACGGCGATTTCTACCGCGGCTTCGGGCTGTTCTGCACGGCCTATCTGCTGTTCGCGGCTTTTCTTGCCTGGCACCTGGGCTCCATGGCAAAAAGCGCCCCTCAGGCAATTGGTGCGCTGGGTTGGGCCTTCTTTGGACTGCAGCTCGTTGGCATCGCGCTCAGCTGGAAATATTTTATTTTGCCGCCAACCATATTTTCTGCTGTGCTGGCGATCCTGACCGGATGGGCGGCGTGGCTGGTTTCAGCCTGAAGCACGGCGCGTTGCTGCTGACACCTTTAGCTGCGGCGCAAGCAGGGCGCGACTTGCGTTCTAAATTTCACGCAAATTCTTTACGTTGGTAACACATTTAACAATCTGTTAACAATCGCCAGAGGCGTGAGAGACTAACATAATTCACCATGCGCGATGACAATCTAACCATTGACGAACTGCCTGCGGGAGACCAGGGCGAAGCGGTGTGGCGGCTCACCGGACCGCTTGTGATTACTTCCTTTTTTGAATTCCAGGAGCGAGCTCGCGCTGACAAATCGAATACGCTGGCGCTGGATTTTTCCGGTGTTCCCTATATCGATTCCACCGGCATCGGCGCTCTGATGACCATTTACGTCAACCGGCAAAAGGATGGACGCCGGCTCCTGCTGGTGGCGGTCCAGCCGCGGGTCAGGACCGCTTTGAAGATCACAAAAGTTGAACAGTTCTTCAGCTTCGCGGATTCATTACCCGCTTCAGCAATCGCCTCCCAGTAACGGTCAAGTCCTTATTCGGTTTTAAGAGCTTCAACGGGTCCGCGCGCATTGCCCGGCGCGCCGGCAGATAACAAGCATAGAGGGAGCGGTCACCCGCTCACCCATGCCAAAAAAAAGGCCGCCCCTAAGAGCGGCCGCCTGTCTCCATCGGCTGGCAGCAAGCGCCTGCCAACGATTTAGAACCGGAAGTTTATTCCACCGCGCGCAACCCTTGCATGCAGAGCGACGGTGTGAGTGAATATGTTCGTGGGGAACGCGATGGGCGGCGTAAACGCAGTCAGGTTATTGCTGGTTACAGATGACGTGCCGAAACCCGCATAAAGATATTCGCCCTTGAACGAGAGGTGGTGCGTAATGGCAAATTCCGCGCCACCGCCAACCACCCATCCCGCCCTCTTATCGTCCAGGCTTGCGCTTTCATGGGCTGTAGCAAAGGTATCGGTAAATAGCGCAGTGTACTTCACGTTAGTTACGGCCACGCCTGCTGTCCCATAGAACATCACATGGCCAAACACGAGGCCCACGCGCGGACGGCCAGTCATTAGCCAGCTGGTTTCCGCCGTTTGTGTAACGGTGAAAGCCGTTGGCGAGCAGCAAGGATACGTCTGCGTGACGGTTGTGGAGCCACTCAGGTCCATCTTGCCGAAGTCCCATTCCAACCCGAAAACAAGGTTTTCCCATTGAAAGTTGTAGCCTGCCTGGCCGCCTGCCGTGAAACCGTTGGGCTTGATCTTTTGCCCGCTGGCGGCAGTAATGGCCGGCGTGCTGGTTGCGGCGAAATAACCGGTGGGGCTGAAGATGGGACTGGTGTCCACATCGAAACGGCCAAAAGCACCGCCGGCATTCGCTCCGACATAAAATCCTTTAAATTCGTCCGCAGCTTTTGCCGAACCAAAACCAAACAACACAAAAGCGAGCGCACAGCTTCCTGCTAAGAATCTGTTCAAAACACACCTCATCCTGTCGATAGATTTAATTTTATTTGGGGGTTCGCACCCACCTTATAGCACAGTTTTGTTTGTTGTTTTGTGCGCGAAGGTAGTGCTACTTGGGGTGTGAGCGTTACAACACTGAATAAAAAAGCCGTCCAGAGCTGGACGGCTTTACAAAAGCAAGAATTTATTTGAAAAAGCTGTCGGCCTGGGCCAGACGCTTGTTGACTTCGTCCCAGTTCACCACGTTCCACCAGGCTTTCAGGTAGTCCGGACGGCGGTTCTGGTATTTCAGGTAGTAGGCGTGCTCCCACACGTCATTGCCCAGCACCGGAAATTCACCATTG
>DASXKZ010000086.1:0-3737 GCA_036496525.1 Candidatus Angelobacter sp. | reverse complement strand
ATCTTACCGCGGATTAGCGCGGATGAACGCGGATTAGGAGGAGCAGGATCGGGTGATCGCGCGTGAACGGGAGATCGGAAAACCTCTCACCGCGGAGGCGCGGAAAACAGCAGGAAAATCTGACCACCGATTGCCAAAGATCGACGAAAGTGAGCGGGATAATTTGAATCCGACACACAGCCGTTTCCCAATGACACGTACATTTTATCAACCGCTCTTTCTTCCGAAGCTGAAAAGCAAGAGCCAGCTTCTCTGGAAAGGGTGGGGCGGTATGGTGAGTGTCAGAAAAAAACAGAGAGGAAGGTTGGGCCACGCGCCCCACATTAAAATAGAAGACGGCGAAAAATTAAGGAGACGATCATGAAAATCGTAGTCATTGGCGGCAGTGGACTTATTGGATCAAGGCTCGTCAAGAAGCTTCGGGAGCACGGGCACGAAGCGGTAGCCGCGTCACCTGATTCCGGCGTCAACACTATCACTGGCGAGGGACTGGGCGAAGCACTGAAGGGTGCATCGGTGGTTGTTGACGTATCGAACTCTCCCTCATGGGAGGACTCGGCTGTGATGAATTTCTTTGAGACATCAACCCGCAACCTCCTTACCTATGAAGAGGCCGCAAACGTGGGACATCACGTTGCGTTGTCAGTGGTGGGAACGGACCGGCTGTCTGAAAGCGGTTACTTCCGCGCAAAGATTGCTCAGGAGAAGCTGATCGAAGGCTCATCTATTCCCTATACGATCGTGCATGCGACGCAGTTCTTCGAGTTCCTCAAGGGCCTGGCCGACATTTCCACCGACGGCGACAAGGTGCGTTTACCACATGTGCTTTTCCAGCCGATGGCTGCTGACGATGTCGCGAGCGCCGTAGCCAGGATTGCGGTAGGTTCACCTGTGAATGGCACCGTTGAAGTAGCCGGGCCGGAACAGTTTCGCGTGGATGATCTAGTTCGGCGGCGCCTGGCCGCACTCAAAGATCCCCGCGAAGTCATTGCTGACCCAAATGCGCTTTATTCTGGGGCAAAAATCAGCGAGAGAACACTGGTTCCGGGCAATGGCGCACGGCTCGGCGAGACGCATTTTGAAACCTGGCTCAGTCAGCCCGCAGGTCAAATCCCGAGTACCAAGCCACAACCCGTGCGAAAAGCCGGGTGAGCAGTTTCGCGACATAGAGGCGATGCGCGAGGCAGGATTGCCAAAATCGCCGGCAGTGAGGAAATCGGGTGATCGCGCGTGAGTGGGAGATCTAAAAAACGCACCGCGGAGGCGCGGAGACGCGGAGAAAACCATTTACCACAAAGGGCACGAAGGAACAAGAAGAGCCGCGAAGGGCGGAGCGGAAAACTCAAATAGTTTTACCGGTTGATCGTCGCAAAATCGGGCCAAGGATCGCCGTAATCGCCGGAATCGGAAATCTCGTTGGAGGCAAACTTCGCAGGCGAGGGCTTCTCCGCCCATTCAAGCCAAAAGCGGGCTTGAATGGGGCCCGGCCTGCCGTCCACGATCAAAACCAAAGAACAGGCGCTTGCGGTCCACGATTCGTAAGCATTGAGGCAGGCGGTCCACGATCCTTAATATTAGGGGCTTTCCCTTTGGAATATTTTAGGGCGTTCCCGCTAGGCTGTGGCGGGTAACGGCCCATTTTGACACTTGTGGGCAAGAGCACTTCAGCGCTTCCCCTTAGTACCCTCCAAATGGGGGTTACTCTTCCCGTAAGTGCATGAACCTTAGAGGGGAACGGCTGATTGACAATTTCTGTCACCCGGAACACAATCGGGCTACTCAAGTTTTTCCCACTCGCCAGTGGCTGTCCCCCCGGCCTCTTTGAGACATGGTGCGCTTGAGACAAATTCATCCAGGACCTGCTACTAACTATGTCGCAAAGGCTAGGCGATCTTCTGGTTAAAGAGAAGATCATCACCCACGACCAACTCGATAAAGCGCTGAAGGCGCAGCGTGAGCAAGGCCCCAATTCACGCCTGGGTTCCACGCTGGTCCATCTGGGATTTGTAAGCGATGAGGAAGTCACGAATTTCCTTTCGCGGCAGTACGGCGTTCCCGCCATTAATCTGCAATATTTTGAGATCGACTCTTCCGTGGTCAAGCTGATTCCGGAAGAGACGGCCAAGCGCTACCAGATTCTTCCACTCAGCCGCGTCGGCGCATCGTTGACCATTGCCATGGTCGATCCGACAAACGTATTCGCCATGGACGATATCAAGTTCATGACCGGCTTCAATATTGAGCCGGTGGTGGCGTCTGAATCCGCCATCATGGAAGCGATTGAGAAAGCTTACGGCGGTGCAGCGCAGGAATCGAACGTTGATGAGTTGCTGGCCTCCATGGGTGATGAGGCCGACGTGGAGCTTCAAGCCGAGCAGGACGATATCGATCTGGCCGAGCTGGAGAAATCCGCCGATGAAGCGCCAATCGTAAAGCTGGTAAATATTGTGATGACGGATGCGGTGAAGCGCGGCGCCAGCGACATCCACATCGAGCCTTACGAAAAAGAATATCGCGTGCGTTTCCGTATTGACGGCGTGTTGCAGCACATCATGTCACCGCCCATGAAGTTGAAAGACGCCATCACATCGCGCATCAAGATCATGGCCAAGATGGATATCAGCGAAAAGCGCCTACCGCAAGACGGGCGCATCATGCTGAAGATGCAGCTTGGCGGAAAAAAGAAGCAGCTCGATTTCCGCGTGAACTGCCTGCCCACGCTGTGGGGCGAAAAAGTTGTGATGCGGCTGCTGGACAAAGAGAACCTGCGGCTTGACATGACCAAGCTGGGCTTTGAGCCGGAGTCGCTGGAAAAATTTCAGCGCGCGGTGTTGAAACCCTACGGCATGGTTCTGGTGACTGGCCCCACGGGATCAGGCAAGACCAACACTCTTTATTCCTCCGTGTCACTACTGAACAAGCCTGATACCAATATTATGACGGCGGAAGACCCGGTTGAGTTTCAGTTGCACGGCGTGAACCAGGTGCAGATGAAAGAGTCCATCGGGCTGAATTTTGCCGCTTCACTGCGCGCCTTTTTGCGGCAGGACCCCAATGTGATTCTGGTGGGCGAGATCAGAGACTTTGAAACGGCTGAAATCGCAATCAAGGCCGCTCTTACGGGACACCTGGTTCTTTCCACGCTGCACACGAACGGTGCGCCGGAAACGATCAGCCGTTTGATGAACATGGGCATTGAGCCTTTCCTGGTGGCGACAGCCGTGCATTTGATCTGTGCGCAACGACTCATCCGGCGCATCTGCGTTGAATGCCGTGAAGAAGTCCCTATGCCGCCGCAGGCCAAGGTTGACGCCGGCTTTACGCCGGAAGAAGCCAAGACGGTAAAGATTTTCAAGGGCAAAGGCTGCTCCGTATGCAATGGAACAGGGTACAAGGGGCGCGCCGGCCTGTATGAAGTAATGGAAGTGGACGACGATATCCGCGAACTGATTTTGATTGGCGCGTCTGCCGTGGAGCTGAAAAAGAAGGCCATTGAGCGCGGCATGATTACATTGCGGCGCAGCGGTTTGGTGAAAGTGAAAGAAGGCGTTACCACGCTGGAAGAAGTGGCGAGAGAGACATTGCACTAGAGCAATTAGCAGTTAGTAATTAGCACTTAGCCCAGCTAAAGCAGATGCAGGCGAAACAGGCTAAAGGCCAAGAGCGAAGAGCTAAGGGCTAGAGCTAAAGGCCAAAAGCTAAAGGCCAAAAGCCCAAGAGTTATCAGGGAAAACAGG
>DASXKZ010000085.1:0-32215 GCA_036496525.1 Candidatus Angelobacter sp. | reverse complement strand
GTTCGGCGTCATGCTTATCGATACTGGGAAGATTGAGCATCAGCCCTCCTTCCCGCCGCACATGTGCAGAAACAACATTCCGTTTTCCGGATGCTGCGGATCGTTATCACAGCGCGCAATTTCCAGTGGTCCCACATCAATCACCCCACTTGTCTTCTCATCGGGATAGCGGTCCCCCAGCCGTTTGAAACGCGCCACCGTGATGTATTGCACTCCCTGTACACCCAACACGGTGGAATACAGATCGCTCAGCCGCACCTGCTGGCCAAAGTCGAAACGCGCGGGCGCAAAGAAACCTTGCGTCCCTGTGGCCTCCTGCACCTTGGCACGCACCTGTCTAACGAAGTACTCCGGCTTCACATGCACCACCAGCGAGATGTTGATGCATGCATAGCGCGCATCTTCCACCTCAATGTCGTAGCCCGCCATCCGTTTTTGATTGAGCGCCGCTACCAGAGCCTTGCGCCGCGCGGGTAGATCAGCCAGAGAACGCCGGTCAGCAAAATCCACGCTGACGACCACGGTGTTCCAGCTTCCAGTCCAGACGAACTGCGCTTTGGCATGCAGCGGTTGCACGATGTTTCCGCCCCATGGCACGCCCCGCAGCAGAGTGTCGGCATAGTCCTGCGGCGTGACCGCGCGGTTCTGCTCGCTGAGGCTGCTCGGTCCCGTCAGCCGGGCTTCCGTCAGACTTTCAGGATCAGCGCCGCCAAAGCTCGCCTCTGGATTGCTGCTTTTGTCATTGACCACGTCATCCTTGGCGAATTCCGTGAGCGTGCCCGGCGCTACCATGCCCGCCGATCCAATGCCGCTGCGGTACTTCACAACGATGGGGGCATCAACCTCCGGTCGACGCCCGTTCAAGCCATCGCCGAAGAGGACCGTGAGATACCCCTGGTTATCCTGGGTTTGCGTGTAATGGAAATCAGTGGGGCCGCTATCGATAAAATCTTCCACTTTTTGCCAGGCTTTGCCCGACACCGTGACCTCTAAAGTAGATTGCGGAGTGCCGTCGGCGTCAGCCACGTAGGTCAGAGGCCCAAAATCCAAAGCAATCGTCTGCCCCGCCTGGCCGGTTCCCGTACTCCTCTGCTGATGGCTCTCGCCGTGGCTGGTCATCAGACCGTTGCCGTTAATGTGTGTAGACACCTTGTTATACTGGCCGCTGAGTGGCGCGGTGAAGTTGACCGTGGTTACGTGGGTGACATGGTTCACGCTCACCGGATCCGCCAGTTGCGCCCATTCGCCACCGGTATCTCGCAGCCAGATCCATACTCCGGGCGTCAGGTAAAGATCGAATTCACCTTCCAGGAACGCCTGGGTGCTGCCCGTGGCAACATCGGCGTGCAGCAGAATGTCATTCAACTCCGGATAGATCACCCGGTCTTCAATCACTTCAAAAACCACAGCCTGTTGGGTGGCGGAGCTCTTGGTCGAAATCTGGAAACCGGACCCGATCGCGCGTGTGGTGGTGGTAGTGACGGCCACCAGAGCTTTGGCCGCCAGCCCCGGAAATAGCTGCCGATCAATCAAAGCGAGCAGACGTCGTACCGATTCATATTGTCCGGCGGTGCGCAAATATCCTTCATTGGCAACGCGGTCCTGGTAATAACTCAGGTGGTCGCCCAGGAAGGCGAATAGCTCAAGCAACGCCATGCCCAGGTCGGCTTCCGTGCGTGTCTGCCAGCCCGGCAGTCGCGCCGGCAGCATGTCGAGCATGCCACGGAGAAAGCTGTCATAGTCCTTGGCCTGGTAATCGATGCTCAACGCCTGCTGCGGAATTACATCTCCGGGCGGGGGCGCAGCTGGAGGCCGGCAGTCGAGAAGATCGCACTGCGGCTTGCCGTCAAAGACCAGATTAGGCGCCACCCAGCACCTCCGACGGCAGCAGTGCGAACACGGCCTGCTGCTGCTGGGTATCTTTGGTCTTGGTGTACACAATCGTGACGATCAGCTTCTCTTCTTCATTCACTACGTCCACACCGTTGATCAGCACCTGGTTTCCCATGTATGTCTGCAGGGCTTTCGCTACTTTGAATTCTGTGGCCGCCGCCAGCACCTCGTTGTTTCCGGCAAACACCAGGTCGCGGGCCCCGCAGCCGAAATCGGGAAGCATCACGCGCTCGCCCGGCGAGGTGAAAAGAATCTGCTCAAGCCGCTCGCGGATGTGCTGGTCTTCATCCACAGCAGCCACTGAGCCGTCAGGCGCCAGACCGAATGGAAAATCCAGATACGTGCTGTCGATAATCATTTCACTACCCCTGTGAGTGTCTTGGCCACAGCCAGCACATTGCCTCCGCCCGGTCCGAGCGCATTCGCCGCAAGATCAAGTTCCATGTTGGATTTCAAGTAATCGATCAAACCCGTGGCAATGGCCACGAAGCTATTCCTCCGGTCTTTGGTGGTAGCGCTGGCTTCCTTGTCAAGATTGATTACCTTGGCTGCCACCATGGCATCTTCAATGGCGCGCGCCAGGCTCGACTGCTCGACCCACTGGTTGCTTCCGTCAATGCTTCCCGGCGCCATCATTTATGGACACCCCGGCAGTGACGGAAGCGATGGCAGCTGCGGCAGCGATGGCAATGACGGCAGCGGCGGTATTGGAATCGGTATTACCAGTTGCGGCAACGGCAGCGACGGCAGCGCAATGTTCAGCGACGGCAATGACGGCAGTTGCGGCAGCGATGGCAGCGACGGCAGCGGCGGTATTGGAATCGGTATCACCAGTTGCGGCAGCGGCAGCGATGGCAGCGCAATGTTCAGCGACGGCAATGACGGCAGTTGCGGCAGAGATGGCAGCGACGGCAGCGGTGGTATCGGTATCGGTATCACCAGTTGCGGCAGCGGCAGTGAAGGCAATTGGCAAAGACTCATCACTTCACCTTCACGCACTGTGAGATTGCCGGGTTCATCGGCGCCGAAAGCGGCATAGGCAGGGGAATCGGCGGACCGGTCGGCGCACCCGGCGCGGTCGTCGGATGCATATGTGCGTCAAACATGGCCGCAAACGTCTTGCCCAGGATCGCCGGCTCCAGCGCGCCTTCGCCCAGGGAAACCGTCTGGCTCCGTATGTGAACGTTCTTGGCGATCACCTGCACCGCGTCTTTCGCCAGATCGACGATGGAGCCGTCTTTGCTGGTGACGGTAACTCCCGTGCTGGTCATGGAGACGTTGTTTCCTTTTTCATCCACCAGGCTGGCTTCACCCGCGTCGGCATTCAGATAGAGATAAGATCCTTTCTTGTTCACCACGGTAACGCTGCCTTTTTCATCCAGGTTCACCATAGCGCCGTCTTTGTGCTGGATCGTGATGCTCTCCTTTCCGCCGATGTCGCAAAACTCCATCACGTGCCCGCTTGTGGTCTTAAATACACGCCGCATCGGTTCCAGGTCGTTGCTGGTTCCGGCCATGTCTTGCGCTTCCGTGGGGACCTGCGTGGTATTCCCGGGGCTGGTCCAGAAGGTCCCAACCCAGATCGGCTGATCGAGGTTCCCTTCCTCAAATTCCACCCACACATTCGCACCTATGTCAGGAATCACAAAGAAGCCCTGCTCGCTCATGCCTCCACAGGGCACGCACGGAGTCGCCCAATCGGTAATCGATTCATCATCACTGGTAAGCGGATCATCCACCAGCACGCTCGGCACGCTGATCCTCAGCCGTCCCATCTTGTCCGGATCTTTGTTGTCAGACACGATGCCCCGGTATTTTCCGAAGTATTGCTGTTCGGCGCGCTCTGCCATCTGTTCCATCGCTTCCCGCATTTCTGTTCCTCCAACTTGTCCCGCCATCTTTTGCCGCGCTTTACTTTTTCATCGTGGCCGTTCCCATCGAACTCTTCTAGCCCGGCGCCACCTGGCTGCCACTCTCCCGCACAGTAACAACGTCCGTATCCGGCGGATCGGCTGTGACCGCCAGCGGCTCCGCCGCGCTGCTTGGATCTTCGATCGCGGAAGCGTCTCCCGGCGCCAGCTCTCCCATGCGATTGCGGCAGGCTTCAAATTGAACGTGGTAGGTCTTGGGTGTGAATGTGTGGACGACCTTACGCACGTAGTAATCGCCGGTATATGTCTTGCCGAAACCGAAGATCGTCACAGTTTTATGGGTCCGCAGGATTGCTCCATAGCGCAGCCCATTCATTGTGCCCGTGGCTTTCAACAAGCAACTTGATCGGCTCATCACGCCATTAAGGTAGGCTTGCATCTCTGAGGCGCTGCCAACGGGAGGACGGCGGACCATCACCGTCGTCAGCGGCACCGGACTTGAGTCGCTCCGACCGGCCGATGCATCGGTGGTGCCCATTGGCGGCTGCCCGCTGTCGTCGGGTGTTGCAGGCGGCGGCGATACCCTCTCTCCCGTATGGGGATCAAGCCGGCTTCCCGCGGCCCGTACCGGTGTGGTGCCGTTCACAAAAATCTGCAGGTCATCGCAGTTGGTTTTGTCTCCGAAATTGGACGCGATGGCTTTCTGCGGAGCGCCTTGCAGATTGGGTGTGCGGAAGTAAGCGGTCGCCCCCATCACATAAAACTCGTACCCTCGGCGGCGCGCCAGTTCCCGCAGAAACTGCAGGTCGCTGTGCCGCTGCACCACGCTCCGTGGTGTGGAACCACCTGCGCTGGGCGGATTCGGTTCAATGACGGCAGTCAGGCTGTAAGGCGCTCCCTGAATGATCTCTCCAGCGATGTCCTCATACGTCTTGCCCGGCGGCCACGTCTTGCATCTTTGTCTCAACCCCATCACGTAGGACACATCCACCACCGTGAACGTGGCTTTGAGCGTGCCGTCAGAAGGCGTGGTGGCCACGTGGATGTGCGAAATATAGCCATCGATCAGGACATCTTTGTGCTTGCCCACCGTTACCGTTACAGTTACGCGGTTCCATAATCCCTTCTCCGCTTCTTCCAGGTGCGGCCAGCTTCCGTCATCGTTGCGGCAGAGTGACACCACCAGGTTGAAATGCGAGCCTTGCCCGATCTCCTCCGTAATCACAAACTGCTGCGCGCAGTTGTACAGCTCCGGGTCCTCAACCCCGTTGAACCGTACTGACACGCCGAATAATCTGTCTGCGGAAGATGGCATTTACTCTGTCCCTTTTCAATTCACTTCCAACCGCTGGCTCATTGCTTCGATTACCACGTTCACCCGGATTCCCATCCCTCGACACTCATGTTCCCTGCTTACCCCTGGTTCGGCGGAATGGTCAGGACTTGTCCTGGCTTCAGCAGGTCGTCTGGATACATCACGTCCGGATTGGCATCGCAGATCAACCACCACTTTCTCGGGCTGCGGTAGAACTGCTGGGCCAGCAGATCGAGCCGGTCGCCCGCCTTCACCGTGTATTGAAAGCTGCCCGTAAGGTCCAGCGTGGCGCGCGTACGCTTTACTTTCACGCTTCGTCCCTGGGCGTCCGTCACCGTGTAGTCCTTCACCCTCAGGTATCTCGACTCAGAAAAGAACACTTGGCAAATCTCCTACGTGCGCCAGGTTGCTAAGGGCCAACAGCATGCGCGCAGCATGCGTGTACAGGTACGGTGGATTGAAGCCTTCCAGCACCTTCAGCTGCACTGCAACACTTGCGCGTTTAGGGTTGAGATCGGGGAAATATTCCTGTTCCGTGATTTGCAGGCTGGTCATCACAACCGGTAGCACCCGTTTGCGTCCCCAGATAAAGAGAAGGATCGGAATCACCTTGGCCTGGGCCGCCCCGAACTGGTCGGTAGTGCCCAGCAGATTGCCGATCGGCAATCCGAACAGCTGGTCGGTTTTGGGATAAATCATGAGTTCCAGCACCGAAAGCTGCGGCCCAATGCCAAAGTTCTGCGTCAGCCCATCGCCACTATCCAGGTCTTCAGTGGCGTCGAGCTGAAGCGTGAGGCTGATGTTTTCTTCAGTCACAGAGACCTGCGCCAGGCACGAGCGCGCCATGGCCTCAGAGCCGTCTCGGCATCCGCTGCCATCGCTGCCACTGCCACCCGCACCGGGCGACTGGAATGTCGCCGTGCGTCCGCGCGTGAGCGTTTCAGGATTGAACTGAAAAGCAAACAACAGCGGCGGCAGGCTCAGTCCGTATTCAACAAACGCGCCCCGCAACAGCTTCGGACGTATTGGAAAACTTCCCATTGGTATCACTCTCCAGGACAACCACAAAAGCTGCCGGATGCACGTGAGGCTGAACTTCTGCCTGCCGCATCATTCACCCAGCAAAACTGCCAACCGCCGGATTACCTGCTGCGCCATCGCCTGCCCTGCCAGCGCATCGTTCCCTTCCGGCAATTCAATCGTTAGCTCGTCGATCTCAACTTCATCGTCAATTGGGTCAACATCCATTCAGTCCTCCCACTCAACTGAAAATCGTGACATCGGTCCGCTGCGCTGCCGATCATTCGATCAAGCGGGTTTCGGCTTGCCTGGGCGAGGGGCGCTCATCGATCCCGCCGCCCGCTCCAACTCCTTCTGAAACACGCTCACTGTCTGCATCGCTGCTGCCTGCTGTTCCTGCCGCTGTACCAGAACATTCATCTTGTGAATCGAAATCTTCATGTGTCCTCCCAATCTCTGTTCCGATCCTCAAAATCAATCTCTGATGAACAAAGCCGCCAATAGTCCCACCAGCAGGTCTCCGTTCAACGTGAGAAAGTTGCTTCCATCCGGCACAACCAGGCTGCCGGCGGTCTTGCCGCGCATCAGGATTCCGCGCGTCAGCATGTCGGCAAATATCTGCTCGCCCGGGTCCGCCGTGATGGCGTATGGCAGTCCATCCGTGGTAATCCTGATGACCCCGAACTGGTCCGGGGCAATCGATTCCAGGACAGGCGTGAAAGTCACCTGTTCCGCGGAGGCGTTCAGTGTTGACTTCACCGTAGTGATGGTCTTGTTCAGCGACGCAAAAGTATGATTTGTAAAAAGATCAGTGGCCAGCGAATGTGTAATCGAGAGATGTCCTTCGGTTCCAACGCTGGAATCAACCAGAGCTGCGAATGCCGCATCCAGCAGCGGCCATTGCACCACGATGAATGCGTCCCGCGCAGCCCTCGCCGCCTGCGTGTCTGCCGCCTGACTGGCCCGGCGCGCTGTTTCTTGTTGGAATAGATCGCTTAGCATCGCTAATCAAACGCCGTGTATAGGCGCTCCCATGGGTTGAACAGAATTGGTGCAGGGGGCGCAGCCTGCGGCTGCGCCGATAGCGCAGAAGGGGGTGTCTGCGTGGCCTCCATTGCAGGCCGCTGTACCGTGATACGCAGGTTTCCGATATGGACGCGCCGTCCTCCGCTACTTTGCTGATGCAGAGAGGCGGCGCGATCGTTCAACCGGTCTAGCAGCGCTTGCTGGCTTCCGTAGCTCTGCGGCTGGCTCTCCGCAACCGCCACCGGTGCAGTAGTTCCGGACGAACTATCACCACCGCCCATTGGTACCCGCGCTGCTTCAAAATGTACCGGCACGGAAGCTGGAAATAGCGCGGCAGCAGTTTCATCCGGCATCAACGTTCCACTGTTTTCTGTCGCCGCGGCGATAGCCATCGATAGAGGCTCTCCCATGGCCCCAATCAATGGCAAGAGGGGCTTTCCAGGCAATGCAGTGGTGAACTCTGCCGGCATGGGCAAGGATGAAATTTCCGTTTGCACCGTGACAGGCTTTTGCACCGGCACGCTCGTCGGCAATGACGTGGCATCCGACGCTACGGTGCGTGCGCCTACGCTCTCGGTGACCCGATTCGGTGTATCCACCTCCATCCCAACTGCCGATTTGGTTTCCGTGCCGCTTGCCGGCTTGGATTGGAGCAGGCCTGGATGAATCACCGGCAAAATAGACCGTTCGATGGGCGGGTTGACAGGATCATCTGGCGCACCCAAGTGCGCGTTCGCTGTGGCTGCCGAGATACCGTGCGGCGGCAGTGGGTCCGCTCCCAATTGGATTGCAGCGGTGGATTTCTCCTCCGTGGACCTCGGTGCCTGGCTCAACGATTGCGGTGCACCGCCTTCGGCTTCGTCGTTCATACCGGTCACTTCTTCGGCAAAATTCGGCATCGCCACTCCCGCCGTGCCCAACGTCTTCTGTTCTGTCGGCGACACATGCGTAGTGAACGAACCCAGCCATGGCTCCTGCAAGCGCCGCACGTGGCCTGGGTTGGGAGCCGCATGCAGCGGCATTCCGTTATGCTCAAAATAAGATCGTTCCCGGCTCATTTACCTGCTATTCCCCTGTAATTGCTCCAGCTTGCTGGACAACATCGCCAGGTAACGCCGCCTCTTGGTGCGCGGCAGTTCCAGAATTTCCCGTTCCGGCCAGTGATAGTGAAAGGCCAGGTGGTGCACTTCTTCGCAAAGTCCCTCGGCGCTTGTCATCCATTCGGCAAAAAAAAACCGTAGAGGTCGAACGGATAGCTCATATCAGCCCGGCAATGTGGGCATTGGACCTCAATCTTCAACTCTGGCCCGGGCGTGATCTTGTTCAGAAAAGTGGTGATCTCGTGCCTGGTCCGCAAAGACAGCTCCCGCGCTGCGGCTTCACTGAGCGGCTCGCGACCCAGTTTCTTTACAATGCGCGCGAACAGCCTGGTGTTGGCCATCGCCGGATTCACGTCTTTGCAATCCAGAATGGCCTCCAGATCATGCCCTGTAGGTAGTCGCAAGGCCACATGTCCCGATTTCGGATCGTCCTTGCGCAATGGCTCGGAAAGCTCAATTTCATACAAGGGCTGAATTGCCTTCACCCGCCGCACCTGCAGCTCGCTGATGAGGAATTCCACATCCGCTTTCTGCCCGCAGGCTGGCGCAGGACATCGCATTACCTGTTCCACCCGGTCACCGAGAGAAATTTGCCGCAAGCGCAACAACAGGTAGTCGCGGTCGCCGATCAGCATTTCCGACACCAGCTCCCGGCTTACCGGCTTGTCCAGCCCCGGCACTTCCACCAGGACTTGGGCCAGGAATTCCGAGACCTGCTGTGCGGCGTTTCTATAACGACGGTCAGCGAGCAGTTCTTCGTCACGACCGGTCAAAGGGCGCACTCTCACGGTTTTGAAACACTGGCCGCGCCTGTCGAGCACGCCGCCCGGCAGTTCCAACACGCCGGCCCCCCAGTCTTCACCGGGCGCGGCCGTTGCTGTAGCGAGTTCCGGTTCCAAGGCGATTGCTGCCATAAGCGATTACGCCGCGGCGCCCCCAATCGGCGTCAGCAACTGGATGCCTTCGTTCTGCAGTTCCAGCGTGTGGATCAGCACATCGTTGGAGTTGGCATCCAGATCGCCCACCGAATATTTCGAGACCCAGCAGTTGTAAACGCGATAGGCTTTCACCATCTCGTTCTTCAGGTTGTAAATCTCGATGTCGATGTCTTTGCGAAAATCGTCCGGCGTCTTTTCCGCATCGCTGCCTTTGTTGCCCAGGTAGTTGCTCATGGCGGTCGCCCATTTTTCAAAGACCGGGTTGTTCGTCATGCCCTGCTCAAGCGTGATGTGCTCGAATGAAACCTGGCCGGGCAGTTTCTGCTTAAAGCTGTCGATATCGCCGCTGCGGAAGTCCTGGTTGGCGACGCTGATGGTAATCGCGGAGCACTTGGTGAGCCCGGCAACTACCTTCTGGTCCACCTTGATGCGAAATTTGAACTTCCTAAACGGATCTGCTGATGATGCTCTTGGCGCCATTGCAATTCCTTTCTGTTGTCTAAATCACCCGTTCCCAGCCTTCGTGGCGTAAGGTGACGCTTTGGATTCCAACGCCGCCCGAGCTTGCGTCCAGTTCGGGAAGCGCCGTGTACTTTGTGATCCAGCAGCGGTTCAGCTTGTAACTCGCAATCGGCTGGCTCTGCCGGTCTGTCGGATTTCCCTTCAGATCGAACACATCGATAAAGATCGTGCGCTTGAAGCCTGTGACCGAACCCGGATCGTTCTGCAACTGCACCACCGCGTTGGCCCACTCTTCAAACGAATTGTTGATGCTCAGTCCCTTTTCCAGTGTCACGTCTTCGTACCGCACCCCGCCCGGGTTGTTACGTGGCGACAAAAGATCGCCGGCCTCTTTCAACTCGTTGGGAGTTACGGTGCGGGTAAGCGCCGATACCTTGGTAATGCCCGCTACCGTGGTGTCTCCAAACCGGACGCGAAACTTAAACGTCCGGTAGGGATCGAATTGTGAAGCACGGGCCATGAATTACGATCCCGGTCTCTGCACTTTCTGGCTGATGCGGATGATCACGAACTCCGCCGGCTTCAACGGAGCGAACTTTACTTCCATGTTCACCCGGCCCGCATTGACTTCTGAATCAGGATTCAGATCGGCATCGCATTTCACGGCAAAGGCCTGCTGCGGCGTGGTGCCTGCCAGCGCACCCTGGCGAAATTCGCCCATCAGAAAATCTTCAATATTGGACTTCAGTGCGGCCCAGAGCCGCTGGTCGTTCGGTTCAAAGACTGCCCACTGTGTGCCCCGATAAATGCTCTGCTCCAGATAAATCGCATAGCGCCGTACCGGAACATATCGCCATTCCGGATCAGAGAGCGTGCCCATGGTGCGCGCACCCCAGATAATGATTCCTGAAGCCGGGAATTTGCGGATGCAGTTCACGCCAATGGGATTGAGAATGTCCTGCTCTGAATCGGTGACCGAATATTCCAGGTCCAGCGGCCCGATCACGTTTGCTTCTGTGCCGGCAGGCGCTTTCCAGACGCCGCGCGTGTTGTCAATGCGGGCGTACATACCTGCAACAAATCCTGAAGGCGGTACAAAGCGTGTGGGGTTCTTGCCCGCTCCAACCGGATCATCCACCAGCATCCATGGGTAATAGAAAGCGCCGTAGCTGGTCTTGGTGGTGACTTTGTTGGAGAGGAAATCAGCCACGTGGGACGGATCAGTAATTGGAGCGTCTTTGGTGGTCTTGCCCGGTGGGTCAGCGATCATCACACAGTCGCGGCGGATGCCGCAATAACCAACAGCCTGGCTAATGACACCTGCATCACTTGCGCCGGGAATGGCCACAAAGTTCACGTCGGTTACATCATCCAGGGCATGCAGTCCGGTCTTGAGATCAGGCGTGCCGATCAGATCGGTATTGGAAACCGGCGGGCCATCATCGCCGCCGAGCAATTGCCACGGCTGGATCACGCCCAGGCCGTCAATGTTTGACGCGGGACGCAGATATGGTGAGGCTTCGTCGCCCTCTGCATATCCGGACCTTCGCGAAGCGTCAAACTTCAGGCGGATGTTGGGGGAGTTGAGCCCGTCCGCCACCTGCAATGTATAGAAGTTGCCCTTACGCGGCTGAGTGATCACTACGCGATTGGCAACCACGGCAGCGATGGTGGCCCCAGCCGCTGTATTGATGGCGGTGACAATTTCAGCCGCAGTGGCCTGCGCCAGGTTCGCAATATTGCCGGAATTCAAAGGCACAGTCACCACAACGTTCGCTGCCGGATCAGCCAGCGCTCCGTTGTTCATGGTGATTGTGAAATTTGAGTTGTTGGCAATCGCAAAGGGGCCCACTCCGCTCTGCACGAATGCCGCTTCATTGCGTCCCAGTCCATCCGCAGCTGCGGCAGTACGGTCCATGGTCTGGAACTGCAACTGGGCTGCTGCTGTACCGCTCAGGACCAGATGACTGTCAGAAGAACCTCTGTTCACGCTGGAAATGACTACGCGATTGCCTTCCGTGCGGACTACAAGCAGGCCATGAGCGTTGGTGGGGCCCGTGCTCAACGCCGTGTTGATCTCAGAAGCAATGGTGGTTGCCGTATGCGCAGCGTTTGCGGTCAGGGTGATATTCGGCAGCGCATCCCCGTGAATGTTGATGGTAAGAATGTTGTTGCCGCCTGTGGTATCAAACGTGGCTTGGGAAGCGCTCTTGAGGATTGCGCCAATGGCTGCGCCGGTGCCCGCGGCAAAACCAGCCAGACCCGCCAGTGGACGTCCCGCAGCTGTTGCCGCCCCGCTCAGAATGAAGTATTTGTCAAAACCGGCGCTAGTACTCTTCACCACAAGATGATTGGTGGAATCGAGTGATACGGAAACGTTCAACGCCGCCCAGGCTGTATTGAGTTGTGTCACCACCGTGGCCAGCGCTACGGGTCCGGTGAACGTCACCGTGTTGATCGTGCCGTTTGGCGTTTCCAGGGTAACAGCTTCACCACCACCGGCAAACGGAACAGGATCAGCCAGCGGATTGGTGGAAACCTTCTGTGCAAGGTTTGGCGCCACCGCTGCGCCCAGGTCTTTTACGGTGATGTAGTCGGAAACGTCATTGATGGCCGTCTCCACATAATCGGCAGAGTCCGGATCCATGGAGAGACTGTCAAACAGCTCTACCACGTTCGTGGGATCGTCCAGGGCAACCACCAGCTTGAATTCCGTGGTGGGATTGTTGGTGGCGTTCTGCACGGTCACGAGCAGGCCGGTACCCCATGCACCCGCGCCTTTGGCGGTAACGCGCAACGTAGGACGGGGAGCCGTTGTTTCCTGATCATTCAGGTCGCGGCCAGCGGCCACGGAACTTATCACATTCAGCGCGCGGACAACATAGCAGCGCTTCCCGCCGTTATTAAAGAACTGTGACACAGCATAAGGCAGGTAGCTGCTCGGGATCAGGTCACCGAACGCCCTGACGAATTGGGCCCAACTGGTGATGAACGTCGCCTTATTGGGGACGCCTTTTGCGGTCACGCCGATAAAGGCAGCTGTCGAAGTCCCAACGCCTTCAATGGGGCGGACTCCGCTCGATTTTTCTTCAACAAATACTCCCGGATGAAGGTACTCTGCCATATTTTCTCCTGTTCACAATCTCGTTAAGTTATTGCCGGTTTTTCTCGGTCCCGCTCCTGCTCTGTTCGTGAGCCTTCTCGGGAGGACTATTTCAGATTCGCCAACTTTTAAATCCCCAGATCCCATCACTGCTTCAGTTCCTGAACTTCAAACTTGTCTCAAACTGCATTACTTCGCAGATTTACGCGGCTTTTTCTCGACCTTTTCTTCCTCGTCGTCTCCAGCTTCATTGCCGTCATCATCGTCAGAGGCCTTTGCATCAGCTGGCTTGGACCGCTTCTCCGCTGCTTTTGGTTTTTCCTCAGCAGGCGCGGGACGGCCCGCTACCTTTGCTTCATACGTCAGCACGTCCGCCATTTTCGCGTTGATGCGGCGCGCCAGCCCGCGCGCTTCCCAACCCGCCAGGTGGATGTTGTCGTACAGCAGCTCCTCGCGCACCGGTGGAGAAATCTCGTTAGGTTGCACATACATCACACCGCCGCCGCGCAGGTCCACAGCCAGCCTGTGCTTTCCCAGGTTTTGAATTCGGCATGCCATCGTTGCTTTTCTCCTCTTTACGTTCAGGACGCCCTGGTCTTGCTTTTCATTTCCTGCTCGCTCACCGGCTCCAGCAGCCGGGAATAAATTCCAAACTCTTCCTTCATGCAGCGACGTCCAATCTTTTCCAGCTCACGGCGCGTGGCACGCACACAGTGCCGCATGCCAATGGGTGAACCTTCTTCTGAAGCCAAAAGCGCTGCCCACAAAACAATGTTGGTAATGTGTCCTCCGGCCAATTCAAATTGCCGTGCCAGAAAGTCAAAATCCACATCCGCTTCCAGCGGCGCTTTTTCAGGAAAACTCTGCTCCCAGATGCGAATGCGGTCCTCATAGGCCGGCATAGGGAACTCAACCACCACCTGCATGCGACGCAGAAACGCCTCATCCAGGTGTTGGCGAAGGTTGGTAGCCAGGACCACTACGCCCTCAAAGTTTTCAATCTGCTGCAGCAGGTAATTGATTTCAATATTGGCGTAGCGGTCATGCGCGTCTTTTACTTCTGAGCGCTTGCCGAAGAGAGCATCGGCCTCGTCAAAAAACAAAATGGCGTCAGAGTGTTCAGCTTCACGGAAGATGCGCGAGAGGTTCTTTTCCGTTTCGCCAATGTATTTGCTCACCACGCTCGCCAGATCAATGCGATAAAGGTCCATCTGCAGAGAATTGGCAATCACCTCTGCTGCCATGGTCTTGCCGGTTCCAGGCGGCCCTGAAAATAAAACCGTCAGCCCTCTGCCCCGGCTCATGAGTGAGTTGAAGTTCCACTCTTCCATCACCCGGCGGCGCTGCTGTACGTGGCGCACCACATCGCGCACCAGCTCTTTTTTCTTGGCCGGAAGAACCAGCTGCGGCCAGTGGTAGAGCGGCTTGATCTTTTTGGCCAGCGCGCCCAGGCGCGGCGAAGATACTTGCGCTCCTTCTGCATGCAGTTGCGCACGCCATGCGGCGGTGTCCACATCTTTGCCGCGTAGCACGAGGGTGCAGCGCCGGAAAGCTATAGCGATCTGCCCTGCCGAAAGGCGAAACTTTGTCGCCAGAGCTTCGGCGATTTCATCAGCTTCCGCAGTGGACAGCGGAGCGGATTCCGACAGAAGCGCCAGCCAAAAGTTTTTGCGCCCTTCATTCGACAGTTCGGGAATGTGGATGGCCATGTGATGATGGCGCGGAAACCAGTTCCCTCCCGATTCCTGCTCTTCACGCAATACAAACACAATCCAGCCGCGCTCTTCGACCTGCCGTTCCAGCGCCGTTCGGAATTCCGGGCCTCGCTCCACGTTCTGCAGCACGGCTTCAAAATTTCCCAGCACCAGCGGTGAGGCATGCAGCAGCGAGTCGCGAAATGCCCGCCTGATCACCTGCTCCAGACGCGGATGCCTGATTACACGCGCGCAATCGAGAGCAATCACTCCCAGGCCCGCCTGCCAGCAGGCTGATTCCACGGCATGGCGGCGGCCTGAACCACTCCGTCCGATCACGGAAATCACAAGCCGCTCGCGCGTGATCGCTTCCTGTTGCCGATAGCGCGTGATATAGGAGCTTATGCTGCGCGCGGGATCGGTGTTCGCCGCCCACAAGGTATTGGCTTCCACCGGATAATCCCGCTCCAGCCAGACAGATTCCAGCTCCGCGTCCAGCTTGTAATCCTGAAATAAGAACTGCACGACCGCTGGATCGACTTTCAGACTGCGTGAGAGTGGCGAGCCGGAAACCTGGTCTTCAACCCAAACCAGCAATCCATCGCGCAACAGTGGTGACGCCGGTGTAAGCAACGAACGGCAGGCGGCCGATTCATCCGGCATGCTCAGCAAGCGCAGCAGCAGATCCACCGATGGATATTTCTGGGTGACATCATCATTCAGGTAACCAAAAAGTTTCTGGTAGCGCGCTTCCAGTTCCGGAGCCAGGCACGCCAGCATGCACTCTACTTCAAACGGGCTCAGCGCAAACCGCTCCTGCACCATCTGCAGCGGCAGGTTGGTGCTTTGGGCATGGCTGCCGGCGCGCCGCGTCGCAGTCGCCTGCCACAGGCTGCCGGACCTAAACCTGGACGTAGTCGGCTCGGGCCGTCCCAGCAATCGCTTCGCTTCGTTGTCGGAGACGACCATTCCGCTCAGATTGAAATCAACCCGCTGCCGTGTCCCGGGCATTTCTTCTACAAACGCCGCCAAACGCTCATCAAGAAGGTGGCAGAGATGTTGCAGCAGTTCCATGCCGTTGGCATAAGGGACCACACTCTCAGCCATGCCTTCACGCTCCATGACCTGCTTCTCCTGGACCACCGTTGTGCTCATCGCAGTTGTCTCACTTTGACGACGCGTTCGTCGACGCGCGTCACATTGCGAGTCATCGCACTGTCCACCAGGGCCACGCAAACTTCGTATGTCATCGACAAACGGTAATGTCTCTGCCCGAACACCCGCGCCAGCTCAGTCATCAGGTCGAGCGTGAGCATGTGTGGAATGACCTTTAGCTCCTCAATCACGTTGGTTAGGCTTGGATCGTAATTTGCCGGAGGAATAAAGGGACTGTCATTGAAAACCTTGATTATTTCGCCCAATGTCACCTGAATATCGAGTTGCGTGGGTCCGTAAGGCGTGACCAGATAAAACAGGTTCAACCCTACTGGCGGCCCAGTCAGGACGGAAGACGATGTCACGATCTCCTCGCTATTGGTGAAGAAAGGGTTGTACTCCACCCGGTAGAGATACAGGTGAATAAGCGGATTGGAGTCCGAGATCGTATCCGATGGAGCCTTCTGGTTCTCGACATCCACGCCCGTTTGCGCCTTCAAGAAGGCGGAAAGGCTTTTTGTTATTCCGCTGATGGCCCGGAAATCGCTCATGATTCTTGATCAGTCGTCTTTCTCAAAAACTTATTGGCCTGCTCCAGCGCGGATTCCGCAACCCCATAAACCACGGTCTCTCCCACCAGCGCATACTTCACCAGCCAGCCCCATGCTGTCAGTGTGTCCAACGCTTCATGCAATTCCACTGACGTGTAGCTGCTGCCCGGAGGCAACCACCAATCGCGAATACCCGACAGCGTGTCCCGAGCTTCCGGGTGACGCGTCATGTATTGCACAATCTCGTGAATCGCCCGCCTGACCGTTTTCGATAGGTCATGCGGTTCGGGCATCGATTGATCACTCAAGCAATCAGCGTTCCATCTGCTGCGTGGGCCATTGAACGCTGCTATCTACCCGCCATCAGCGGTTTTTTTAATTTCTGATTTCTTAAGGGGACGGAGCCACGGCAGCATGGTGCGGCAACTACACCGCAGGGGAGCAGGACAACTCTCGCGGAAACACCACTTTGGCGCTGAGTTATAGGGTGCGGCAGGCTTGTCGCAAGGGATGCGCGCACCTGGGCATCTTTTATTAACAAATTTTCTTGCGTTTCCCACAAGGGAAATCCGCTAGCATCACGTCCATCGCTACAAGGAAATCAGGTAAGGTGGGGATGAAGCGCAAACGCGTTTTGTTCATCGATGTGGACCAGAGCGCCTGCTCTAGAGGCACTTGCGGATTACTGCCTGGCACAATGGGTAGATGGCTTGAAAGCGAATGCTTGTCCGCGACTACGACAAAGCAAGCCAGCAAGCCACCTCACCTGGTAATCCTGCGTACTCTGGGCATTGAACGTCTGCTTGATAGTCTGCGTTCATTGCGGGTCAACTGGAAACAAGTACCAATTTTGGGGGTGCTCTGCGGCTCACGCAATACCACTAGCCAGCTCCTGGAATGCTTTGCTGAAGGTCTTGACGACTTTGTGGAGTGCCCCGTTCGTGAGACGGATATCGTGGTGCGCTCCCGCCGCTTGATGCTTCATACCAAAGCGGACGACGAAGTATCGCCTCTGCCGAATTCCCGGCTGCATCTGGATTTTCTGGTGGGTGAGAGCGAACCGTTTCTGCGTCTGCTTGCCAAACTACCGCAAATCGCGCGCTCGATGATGACGGTGCTGCTTACCGGAGAGACCGGCACTGGTAAAGAACTTTTTGCCCGGGCTATCCATTACAGCAGTCCACGCAAGGGACATCCGTTTATCCCGGTAAATTGCGGCGGCCTGCCTGATCATCTGCTGGAAAACGAACTCTTCGGACATACGCGCGGGGCTTATACAGATGCCCATACCAGCCACGGCGGCCTGCTTTCGGTTGCGGAGGGCGGCACACTGTTTCTGGATGAAATTGACGCGCTCAGCCTTTCCGCCCAGGTCAAGTTGCTGCGTTTTCTTCAGGACCGCGAATACCGTCCTCTCGGCTCAAGTACCACGTTGACGGCCGATGTTCGCGTCATCGCTGCCACCAATACGAATTTGCGTGACTTGATGCAAGTGCACCGTTTTCGCGAAGATCTCTTCCACCGCCTCAATATCCTGCATCTCTCTATTCCGCCTCTGCGCGAACGTTCCGATGATGTCCCTCTGTTTGTCGGACATTTTCTCATGAAGATTGCCGCTCATGAAGGGCTGGGAACAAAGACCTTGACGCTGGTAGGCGTGCAGAAGTTGCAGAATTACAGCTGGCCCGGAAACGTGCGCGAACTTGAAGGCGTGATTCAGCGGGCCGTTGTCATGTCGGCTGGTCCGGTGATTGACGCTGCGGACCTTGAACTTCCAACTGACTTCGCTTCCACATCGGCCGTCGCCAAGCCCATGGCCCGATCTCTGCGCGAAATCAAGAACCAGGTCATCGATAAATTTGAGCGAGCCGAGATCGTGAACCTGCTGCTCGCACATCAAGGCAACCTGAGCCGTGCTGCCCGCGAAGCCGGTACGAACCGCCGTACCCTGCAACGGTTGGTGAGAAAGTATGAATTACAACGCGTGCAGTTTGAAAGCCGGTGAGGGGAGATGCTGATTACGATTTCGCCTGTTGCGCTGGTCATCAGCATCCTTGCGGTGTGGCGCGTCACGCATCTGCTCTGGGGCGAAGATGGGCCTTGGGACGTGATTGTGCGACTGCGACGGTTGGCTGGAAACACAGTCTTCGGCAGCTTGCTTGATTGTTTCTACTGTTTAAGCTTGTGGATTGCCGCGCCACTGGCTGGGTTCATGGGACATACGTGGCTGGAGCGCGGCCTGCTCTGGCCGGCTTTTTCCGCGGGAGCAATACTCCTGGAACGAATCTCCGCGGAGCGCACAGAACTGGAAGAATCACATAGCGGCCTGATGCAGGACGCCTCCGACCCACTGGCGCTGCCCAATGCGCCGCTGCCGGCCGTCTGGCACGAGGAACCGCTGCCGGCCGATCCGCGAAAGGAGAGTTAGAAACTATGGCATGCTGTGGAAAGAAACGCGCTGCCGAAAAACTGGCAAGAACACAGACTCAAGTCCCGGCACCGCTTCCTCTTGCACCCAAACTGACGCCGCAACCATTTGTCCGGCCTGTTAAGCCGCGGCCAGCCGCCCCCAATCCAGCGCCAACGTCCTTGCATCTGGCGCCAGGAAGCCGCCAGATGACAGCGCCCCCAGAATCCCCCGCCCCGAATCCAGTAGTTGCCCCGCCGGAAGCGAGCCAGATGGAAAGTCTCATGGATGTCGAATTCCAATACACCGGCACCGGCCGGCTTACGGTCACAGGTCCCATCTCGGGCAAGGTTTATTGCTTCACCCAAAGCGGTGAAACTGTTTCCGTGCATGGCACGGACACGAATTCACTGATCCTGGTGCCGGGTCTAAAGATTCTCACTTGATCGAGGCTGGTATGACGATTGAATGCTACCTTACAACTCCAAGCCGATGCGAAGCTTAGAATCCGTTGGAATTATTTGCGAAGGACTGCGGCAACACTCAGATCGAAAAGAGGCCACGTAGCTGCTCCACGATGGTTTGCAGCACTGACTTCTCTTCCGTTTGCAGGAAGAAATGATTTCCGGGAAACAAGCACATTCGAAATGGTCCAGATGACTGTTCACGCCAGGCCTCAACCTGCTCGCGGCTAACATCCTTATCTGCAATCCCGCCCAGCGCTGTTATCGGGCACTTCAAGCGAGGTCTGGCAACATATTCATAGGTTTGTATGAGCTCAAAATCACCGCGTAGCACGGGCAGAAGCAGCTCCAGTAATTCATGGTTGTCCAATATCTCAGGAGGAGTTCCTTCCAACCGGCGAAGTTCCTGAATAAATTCAAGCCTGGGAAGATTGAACGTGATCGGATCAAGCTCAGGTATCTGCGGAGCTTGTCTCCCGGAGACGAAGAAGTGAACAGGTTCCAGACCCCTTTCGGAGCGTAACTTATGTATAAGCTCAAAACTAATAGTCGCGCCCATGCTGTGCCCAAAAAACGCAAACGGTTTATCCAGATTTGCAGAGATAGATGGCTCTAGAGCATCTACAAGCGATTGCATCGAGGTGAAGGGTGATTCTAGCAGGCGCCCACCTCGCCCCGGGAGCTGTATCGGGCATACTTCCACGAAAGCCGGCAAAGCATTCGCCCAATTGCGGAAGATGGCTGCGCTACCACCTGCAAATGGTAGACAAAACAAACGCAATTGTGCCGTTGGACGCGGCTTAACGTAGGCGAACCATGGATTATTTGCGATCGTGTTCAACTATCATTCCTCTAGCTACAGCAACAGCTACACATTGGCTCAGGATAAGTTTTTCTGCGCCGTCTCGACATTTTGAGCCTCGGGCGCATGTGACTGAACCTTCTCCCCGGTCAGCCTCGCCCGCAGTTCCAGCATTGATCGCGTAATTTTATTTATCTCGTCGGCGTGAAACCCCTCGGCTATATTGGGCAGATATTGCTTCAAGACATGCTTCGCCAGTTCTCCGAACTCCACATATCCACGGGGATGTATTTTCACGCCGTCCGCGACTGCGACCTTTTCATTCCACGCAATTGCCTTCTGTTCTGGAAGATCTGCCGGTAAATTCAACTCCATGCGTGTGCCCGCTACTCGTACCGGATATCCTCCGGGAAGTCCAAATGGGCCGGGTACGTGGGTCTCGACATCCTGCCCTTCAAGGATGTCGCGCAGCAACACAGCACCCGTACATCCAATCACTTTATTGACTTCCAAACCACTGCTTGTTCGTTGGCTTACCAGCAAACTGCTCACATTCTGGCACCGCTTTCCATCAACCCAGGCCTGTGCTTCGTCCACTCCGGGCTTTGGTGTGTATAAATGCAAGTGATGAGCCATGACCTGCAAGCGCTGCTGAGGTGTAAGGCCGAGGGAAGCTCGCAACGTTGCCGCTAAAAGGGCAATATTCCCGATGCCGCAAAAGACTGGAAGATCCAGGGCTCGCAACAGCGGATTGACTGCGTCAGGGTAACAGCCATTGATAAAAAGTGCTGTCCGTGAATGCCCAGCCACAGCTTTGGCAAACTTGATTGCGAAAGCTGCCTGCAATGGCAATGTAAAACCAAATCCTGCACTACGGAGTAGCTGCGTCCATGATGAAGGCTGGTGAATACCCTCCCAGGGAGAGTAATAGGACGCGCAATTTACTACTACGTCAGGTTGAATCGACGAAAGCAGCCTGCCGGCATCACCTGATTCGGCTTCAAATTCTACGGAGTCGAAAGTAACCGGGGATTTTATGCTTGCGGCTTTTGCGCGCGAGACATACACAATCTCATTCAATTGGCTTCTGGATCGGGCGCAAACAATCACCCGATAAGGCCGGGAAAGCAATAGAGCCAATGAATAAGAAATGGCTCGCGCCAAAGACCCGCTGCCGACGATCAAGATGGTTGCATCCACGAAGTCTATTGCGCCCCTTCTTATTCTTCTCTCAGGGCCACAATCGGATCGACTAAAGTGGCACGCCGTGCGGGAAGGTAACAGGCGCAGAGTGAAATAACAATTAATGCCGCCACCACGCCGACCAACGTCATGGGATCATAGGGAGGAACGTTGAATAGCAAGCTGGAGACATAGCGAGTGAGTAGAAACGTGACCACAAGTCCAATTCCTACACCCACCAAGGTCAGCCGCACACCGTGGGCCAGTACCAATTGCAAGACCCGCCCGCGTGAGGCTCCCAATGCTATTCGCAGTCCGAGTTCCCGAGTACGCTGAGCGACCGAGTATGCCATGACTCCAAAAATGCCAACTGCCGCAAGCACCAGCGCGATGCCGGCAAAAACAGATAACAGAACAGTGCGAAATCTTGGCGCGGAGACGGACTGCGCTACATTTTCTTCCATGCTGCGGATTGCAGTAACCGGCTGATTCGGGTCGATATTATGAACCACGGAGCGAATGGAATTTGTTTGCGCCATGGGGTCTCCGGCGGTGCGCACGACCAGGGACATCGTCAAGACTGGAAGCACCTGGTCCGCTTGGCGAAAAGGCACGTACATTTCTGTAGAGGATTCACTGGCCAGCGATTGCTTCACATCGGCAACAATCCCCACAATCTCCATCCATGGCACCCTGGGATCAGGATTAGGCATGGCGCCAACCTGCAGGTGCTGTCCGAGTGGCGATTGGTTGGGAAAATACGTTCGCGCAAAGCTGGAATTGACTACCACTACTGCGGGCGCTCCTTCGCGGTCGCGATCTTCGATCCATCGGCCATTGATGAGGGGCAGTCCCAGCGTTTTCAAGTAACCCACGCTGACCGCACGATAGCTGGCAATCGTGTATTCCTGGGGAGAGCGGGGAGGACGGCCCTGAATATTAAAGTGGAGAGCCGGTCCGGCGCCGGTTACGGGAAGAAACGATGCAGCACCAACCGAACGCACACCGGGCAGGGCTGAAATCTGCTCGAACAGCCGGTCAAAAAAGTCCAAACGTACGTTCCGGTCACTGTACGCGGTGGGCGAACGGACGATGTTCGCAACTAAGATGTGGTCGGTAGAGAAGCCCGGAGAAATTCGGGACAGCCGTTCAAAGCTCTTGAATAGCAGACCAGCCCCCACCAGCAGCAACATCGCTAAAGCGATCTCAGAGACAACCAGTACTGCGCGTGTGCGCAAAACGGCGCGCACGGCCCCGCCGCGATTCGTCTCATTCAGGGTTTCACGCAGATCAATGTTCCATGTGTGCCGCGCAGGGGCCAGGCCGAACAGAATGCCGGCAACAAATGCAATCAGCGCCGTGAAGCCCAGAACTCCCAGATCAATGGAAACGCTATTACTGCGGGGCAGGCTGCTTCCCGCCAGCCGCACTAAAAGAGGGACTGCGGCCCAAGCCAGCGCAAGCCCCAAAGCGCCACCGGCAACTGCCACCAGAATGCTTTCTGCCAATAGCTGGCGAATAATATCGAACGGCCGGGCTCCAAGCGCGATGCAGACTGCCATCTCGCGCCGCCGGCCAGTCGCGCGGACCAGCAGAAGATTGGCGACATTGGCACAGGCTATCAGGAGCACAACTCCCACTGCGCCGATCAAGACCCAGAGCGCTGTGTGAACGTTCTGCACAATCTGCTCCAGCATGGGATCTACTAGCGATGTGACATTGGTGTTGGTGTCGGGATATTGTTCCTCCAGCCGCTTGGCAATCACGGCTATCTCCGAGCGGGCCTGCTCGAGAGAAACACCGGGCTTCAGTCGGGCGATGGGCAGAATTCCGGGATGCCAGCTGCGATCATCCGGCAGCGTTCTGGCCCAGGGCTCAAACGGCAGGATGACATCTGCCTCCTGTTGAAGGATCTCAAACCGCGGCGGCATCACACCGATAATTGAATAGTTTTGATTGTCCAGGGTAATGGTCTGGCTGAGAACACTGGGAGAAGATGAAAACCGCCGTTCCCAGAGACTATGGCTGATAACCGCCACAGGGGGCGCGCCCGGCTTATCTTCCGCGTCAGAGAATGTGCGCCCGAATTCCGGTTTGATCCCTAAGAGATCAAAAAGATTGGCAGTAACATTTTGTGAAGGCAGTCGTTCGGCTTCGGCGCCTCCCGTCATGGTCATTACGTTATTCCGCACGGCTCCAATTGCTTCAAATGAGTGGCTCTGGTCGCGCCAATCCTTGTAATTGAGATAGGACAAGGACAGCCTGGGAAACTGCGGCCAACGCTCAGCCAGCAACATGAGTCTCTGCGGATCACGATAAGGAAGAGGACGAAGCAGCACGGCGTTCACGATGCTGAACATCGCGCTGTTCGCCCCAATCCCCAAAGCCAGCGTAAGCACAGCTACCACGGTAAATCCGGGATTCTTTCTTAATCTGCGGAGCGCAAATCGAAAATTCTGTGCGAGACTAAACATCCCTCGTCCTCCGGCGCGAATTCAAAACAATTCAAATCAAGTAGTGTAGCGAAAATTCAGGGGCGACTTCGCCCAAGTTCGTGCATAACGGCGTTCAATGCACGGCAAGTGCGGCTTTGAGTTCTTCAGGAGTCATCCTGTGTATCGTAAGCCAGATCTTTGCTATTTTCTCCAGTTCCTCCACGGAACGTCCGGAAATGGAACGTAGCTTCTGGGCAAACTCCATCAGCACCGAATCCTCGAGCAGGGTCGAGACAGAAAGTTCCGTCTGGAAGCAGTCATTTACGCGGAACAGTACCCGGAGTGCGAGCAATGATTGTCCACCCAAGGCGAAGAAATCGTCGTGACGGCCTACTCGTTCCAGTTTGAGCATTTCAGCCCAAATGGCAGCCAACGTGGTTTCAAGGTTTCCCTGCGGCGGTTCGTACCTGCGCACTGCATACGCATTTCCCTGGGGCGCCGGTAATGCTTTACGATCCAGCTTGCCATTCGGTGTCAGAGGCAAAGCCACCAACCGCACATACGCTGCCGGTACCATATACTCCGGCAAGCGTTCGCGCAAGAATGAGCGCATATCAGAGAGCAAAGATTCCGAATCATGGAAAACATGCTGAGATGCAGGGCGATAGTACGCCACCAAACGTTTCTCTACTGTGTCCTCTCTCGCTATGACTACTGCTTCCTCTACTTCGGGATGCTCCTGCAGCCGCGCGGCAATCTCTCCAAGCTCAATGCGGAATCCGCGGATCTTCACTTGATCATCGTTCCGTCCCACAAATTCCAGCTTCTCATTGGCTAGCCATCTTCCTATGTCACCTGTTTTGTACATGCGAGCGCCCGCTTGTCCCGCATAGGGATCAGGCACAAAACGCTCCGCCGTCAGCTCCGGCCGATGCAAATATCCGCGGGTTACACCCGTTCCGCCAATGTATAACTCGCCTGCTACTCCAATCGGAACTGGTTCTCCTCGCGCGTCCAGGACGTATACCCGGGTATTCGCAATCGGCCGGCCGATCGGCACTGATTGCCTGCTCAATGGGTGAGTGCAATGGTGCATGCTCGCCCACACCGTACCTTCAGTAGGACCATACTCGTTAAATAGTTCAACTTGAGGTTGGTGCTGGGCCGATTTTGCCACCAGGTCAGGCGGGCAAACCTCTCCGGCAACAATGACCCGGGAAAGATATTTCTTCTGACCGCCATCAACCGGGTATTCCAAAAGATACCTATATAAGGATGGAATGCAGAGCAAGCTTTCCACTCGCAGACGTTGAACTTCATGGAGCAGGCGTAATGGGTCGTGAACCAGATCGCCATGGGCGATGATTAACGTGCCGCCATAGAGAAGACTTCCAAAGATACCCGCCACCGAACTATCAAATGAAATGGAAGAAAGCAGCAAAAAACGTCCCAACTTATCGTAAGCCAGCTTTCTGGCGAAGGTTGAGCTCACTAGATTCTGGTGACTCACCATGACGCCTTTGGGCTTGCCGGTGGAACCTGATGTATACAGGACATAGGCCAAATGCTCGGGTAGGAGTTCCAAGTGTATTGGGTTGCTCTCCTGTTGGCTGTTCCAGTCAGCATCCGTCAAATCCAGAATGGGCAAGCCTGCAGGCAACGGCCCTATCCGCTCCTTCACTTGAGCTTGTGTCAGCAGGGCGACCGGTTCACTATCCTCAAGCATGTACTGCAAACGTTCCTGTGGATAGGCCGGATCCAATGGAACATATGCGCCTCCTGCTTTGAGTATGGCCAGAAGTCCCACAATCATCTCCAGACCGCGCTCCACGCAGATGGCCACCCGCGCCTCCGGCTTTACTCCTAATATCTGGAGATAATGCGCTAACCGATTCGCTTGCCGGTTCAGTTCGACATACGTCAACTGCCGGCCTTCAAACTCGACCGCTGGCGTTTCGGGTGTCTTTTCCACCTGCTCCGCAAACAGTTCGTGAACGCACTTGTTCGAGGGATATGCAACTCCAGTCTCATTCCATTGGTATAGAACTTGCTCCCGCTCCCTCTCACCGAGGATGCCCAGGCCATCCACCATCTCCCGTTCCTGCGCTACCATTCCCTCAAGCAATCTGCGGAAATATCCAAGGTAACGTTGGATGGTGCCGGGCTCAAACAGCGCGGTGGCATATTCCAACCCGCCGACAATCGTCCCATTTGCCTCCTGCAAAATGAGTGTCACATCGAATTTTGCAGAATGATAAGGGATCGATTCCAGCAGCTTTGCTTCCACTCCAGGAAGCATCATGGTTCCCTCCGGCGCGTTCTCCCATCCAAAGCTCGCCTGAAACAGTGGATGGTGGGCCAGACTGCGCTCCGGTCTCACTATCTCCACTACGCGCTCAAACGGCAGGTTGTGATTCTGTTGCGCTCCCAATGCCACTTCCTTCACGCGTTTGAGCAATTCTTTTACTGTCACGGCGCCACTTACATCCACGCGCAGAGCCAGAGTATTCACAAAAAATCCAATCAGTCCCTCAATCTCCGCTCGCTCGCGATTCGCCACCGGCGTGCCAATCACCACTTCTGTCTGACCGGACAGTCGCGACAGCAACGCTGCCCAGCCCGCCAGCAGCGTCATATATAAGGTTGTTCCCTCACGCCGGCTCAGTTCTTTCAATTCCGTCGTCAATCCCTGCTCAAGTACCAGTTCCTCAATTCCGCCCCTATAGTCCTGCTGCGCAGGCCGCACATGGTCCGTGGGCAACTCAAGCAACGCTGGCGCGCCCTGCAAAGCTTTTTTCCAGTACTCGCTCTGCTGCGCCAGTACGTCTCCTTCCAGCCACTGCCGTTCCCAGATCGCATAGTCCGCATACTGGATAGCCAACTCCGGCAATGGGTCTGGTTGGCCGCGCCGGAAGGCGCTATACAATTTGCTCAACTCATCACAAAAAACGCCCATGGACCACCCATCGGAGACAATATGGTGCATGTTGATGAACAACGTGTGCTCATCCTCCGACTGGCGGATTAATCGCCCACGGATCAACGGCCCCGCTTGCAAATCGAAAGATGCGTTGGCCTCCTCGGCCAGAAGACGACTCAGTTCCGCGTTCGCATCCCGATGCCGGCTCAGATCGTGCTCCACGAGATGAAACCGGCTGTCTTCAGCGGAAGCAATGTGCTGCCCGGGCTCTCCTTCGATGGAGACGAAAGTGGTGCGCAACGCCTCATGCCGCGCCACGATTCGATCCAGCGCTCTCCGCAACGCTCCAGCATCCAACTCGCCTTTCAAATGCAGGCCTATTGGCACGTGATATGCCTGGCCAGCTTCCTCTATCTGCGCCAAAAACCATAAGCGTTGCTGCGCAAACGACAATGGCAACCGCCGCCCTCGATCCCCACGCAAAATCGCGGGCAACTCGACTCGCGCAGCGCCTTGCAGCCTGTGTGCCAGGTCCGCCAGTACTGGTTGCGCAAACAAATCCCCGACCGTCATGGCCACATCCAGCCTTTGCCGGATGCGCGTTACCACTCGCGCCGCCAGAAGCGAGTGCCCACCCAAAGTAAAAAAATTATCGCGACGTCCGACTTGCTCAACCTGAAGCAACTCAGCCCATACCTCCGCCAACATTCTTTCGGTTTCTCCCTGCGGAGCTTCATACGCTTGCGTCGCATATGCATCGAGCCCCGGAGCCGGCAATGCCTTGCGGTCGAGTTTTCCGTTCGCCGTCAGTGGCATCTGGTCCATGCGCACATATACCGCAGGCACCATGTACTCCGGCAGTTTTGCTTCAAGCCATCTTCGAAGCTCGGGTACCAGACCTTCAGCCAGCCGGGGCTGCAAAGGATCGTTAGAGTAAGTTTGCAGCCGTCTTGGGATTTCAGCCTCTTCCGGAAACCTGACCCTTCCGCCTCCCTTCGCATTCTCACCATCCTCACAGCGTCGGAACACCACGTCACAAAGTCCGACCTCACTTTGAGACCAGCGAACCTCGATGCGGTAAGGCAAATCTTTTTCCAGTGACCAAATATCTTCCAACTCGATCGCGCATTGCTGTTCACGGTCTAACTGCCGCCGCAGTTCAACTACAGTAGACGGGCGATTTTCTGAACGAAGAATTCGACTGACGACGATATCGCGCTGGACGCGAGCGTTGGGAATGCCTGCCACTCCCAACACTTCGGGGTGGTCCCGGTCCAAGATCTCCCGCAGCCGCGTCGGGCTCAAATTTTCGGTGCTCCAATCAATCCAATCACACTCCAAGAGCGGGACAGGACTGCCCACGTGAAGCACAACATCATAGCGGAAGTTTGTGAGTTCATTGCGCGCGTAACCCCGCTTCAAATTGATTTCCACCCAGCTGATCTGCGGCAGGCGTTGCGGCAAGTTGGTGAAGAATTCCGGGGAAACAGCCAGCTCGCTCTCCTGCCTCAAGTTCTTTTGCGCACTCTCCAGGACTTCCTGACATAGGCGGGAATCCGGCGACTGGAAGAATTCAACCGAAGCATGGAAGGTTTCCAGCAATGGAAAACTGCGCACGTCCCCGATAAATATCTTCCCTCCTGGCCGTAACGATTCCATCGCCCCGGTCAGCACGGTCATTAAATATTGGGCATCGGGAAAATACTGGACTACTGAGTTCAAAATGACCGCATCAAATTTCTCGCGCTCCTTCAGAACATCGAATTCATGCGCTGCTTTGCAATCCAGCTCTATTGCAGCCAAATTCAGCTCAGAGTGGTGTATCTGCTGCTCCAGAAAATCCAACCCTGTTCGTGACACGTCGGTTCCGCGGTAGTAGACGCAGGTGGGTGCAATGCGAAAGAGCAGCAGTCCTGTGCCGCAGCCAATTTCCCAGACCCGCTTCGGTTCCAAGGAAAGAATCCGTTGCACCGTGGTCTCGACCCAAACCCGCATCTCCTCTGCTGGAATCGGCTGCCCCGTGTAGCTGCTGTTCCACCCGGCAACATTGAAGGCCGAGCCTTTAACTGTCTCTGTCTGGTGGTGGGATTCATCGAAGGTCATTGCCCATTCCGATACCTGACCCGCACTGAAGTCCGCCCGCTTTTTGTTCTGATCGGGGCCACGATAATCTTTGTCGGGGACAAAGTAGGCCACCAGGCGTTTGTCTCCGGGGGTGTCTTCCCGCGCCAGCACCACGGCTTCTGCTACTCCCGCATGCTCGCCCAAGCGCGACTCAATCTCTCCCAGTTCGACACGAAATCCGCGGATCTTAACCTGACGATCGTTGCGCCCAAGAAAGTCTATGGTGCCGTCTGGGAGCCACTTGCCCAGGTCACCTGTCTTGTACATGCGCGCTTGTTCATCGTTCACAAAGGGGTCACGCAAGAAGCGCTCAGCCGTGAGTTCAGGCCGGTTGAGATAGCCGAGAGCAACTCCAGGACCTCCGATGTACAACTCTCCAGTCACACCTATTGGCACTGGTTCCCTCTGGTCATCGAGTATGTACAGGCGCGTATTCTGAATGGGCCGGCCTATGGGAATGCTCTGTGCTCCTTTGCTCACTTCCCGGATTTCGTGCGTGGCAGCAAAAGTGGTAGTCTCCGTGGGCCCGTAGCCATTGACCAGGTGCTGTGGCGGATTGCTCCGTAACACCCGCCGAATCGTTGCGGGATTCAACGCGTCGCCCCCCACAAGCAGATATCGCAGGCGTCCCCATTCCTCGATCAAGCGGTCCGCGTACTGATTAAACAGACCAACAGTCAGCCAGAGAATGCTCACTTGGTGTTGGCGCAAGGCTTGTCCGAATCGGGCCGGATCCAGCAGCACATCATGGCCAATAACCACAACCTGCGCCCCATTCAGCAATGGCCCCCACAGTTCAAAAGTGTTGACATCAAAGGCTGGATTGGACGCCATGGCTACACGGTCCGTGGTTTGGAACGTGGCAAAACAACTGTTCAATACCAGCCGCTGGATCCCGCAATGGGGCACCATGACCCCTTTGGGAATTCCGGTCGAACCCGAGGTGTACATAACATAGGCAATGGCTTCGCTGTTTACCGCTATGCCCAAGTTCTCTTCCGGTCCTTCGGATAGGACGCTTTGATCCAGGTTGACCCTGACCATCTCCGGCGCGTTAGGCACTTCTGTGTCTTCCAGGGCGAGCGCCACATAGGCTTCGCTATCTCTGATGAGCCATGCCTTGCGTTCTTCAGGAAAGGAAGGATCAATGGGCACATAAGCAGCACCACACTTGAGGATGGCCACTTCTGCTATCACCAGTTCCATGGAGCGTTGCAGGAACATGGCTACTCTCTGACCGGATTGGACTCCCACACGGCGCAGATGATGCGCCAACCGGTTCGCCCGCTGGTTCAGTTCGGCATAAGTGCAGGAAGCGTCTTCCCACACCACGGCTGTGGCCTGAGGAGTTCTCGCCACCTGCTCTTCAAACAACTGGTGAACACATTTGTCTTTGGCGTAGTCGGTCTCTGTCCGGTTCCATTCATACAAAATCTTCTGCCGCTCTGCGTCCGACAGCATCTCACCGGATTTATTCATGGTTTCTTCCACGAAGTCCTCGACGCAAAAGGGTGTTCATCTTGTAGAAAGGGCGGCTGTACGTTCCTCAGGTGTCATCTTGCGAACCATCAGTCCAATCCTGGCTATTTTTTCCATTTCCTGGATGGGACGCGCTGAAATGGAGCACAGCTTCTGCGCAAATTCCATCAGCACCGGATATTCAAGAAGCGTCCGCACCGAAAGCCCTGTCTGGAAATAATCATTGATCCGGGAGACGACGCGGAGCGCGAGCAGGGAATGTCCGCCCAGTGCGTAGAAGTTGGAACGCATTGAAACGCGTGCAACTCCCAGCACCTCCTTCCAAAGATCGGCAAGTAATTCCTCGACAGGAGTCATTGTTTCCGGGGCATCTTCTGGGATTTCCTGAAGCGCTCTGTCTTCCACCTCCGGAAGAGCTCTGCGATCTACTTTTCCATTGGTGTTGAGCGGCAGTTCCGGCAACATCACGTAGACACCCGGCACCATGTACTCAGGCAGCTTGCCTTTCAGATAATTCTTTAACTCGTCAGCACTCGCTTCGCCGGAAACGTAGGCCACCAATTGCTTGCCACTGGCGACGGTCTTCATGACCACAGCACAATTTCGTACTCTGCCATGCTGCAGCAGGGCCACTTCAATTTCGCCCAACTCTACCCGGAAGCCGCGTATCTTGATCTGATTGTCCTGGCGGCCAAAGAATTCCAGATTGCCGTCTTCCATCCAACGGGCAAGATCGCCGCTGATATAAAGACGTCCTCCAGGCTGGCTGCCATAGGGATCGGGAATAAATCTCTCAGCTGTTAACTCCGGTCTTCCCCAATATCCTCGTGCCAGTCCTTCACCGCCTATATACAGCTGGCCCATGATGCCCACAGGCTCAAGGTTCCTGTTGCGATCGAGCACATAAAGCTGGGTATTTGCGACCGGCTCACCGATAGGCACACCTGCGGCGTCCCTGGCCACCTCTCGTATGTGATACCAGGCGCTGAATGAGGTGCACTCGGCAGGCCCATAGGCATTCACCAGCCGCTCCGGTCCTCCCTGCTCAAGCACTGCGGCCGCCGTGACGGGATAAATCGCTTCCCCTCCCACAAGCAGGTCCTTCACCGTATTGAACATGGCGGGTTTCAGTCGTCCCACTTCATTGAACAATGCGGTTGCCAGGAACATGACCTGCACGCCTTTGTCTATGATCTCTGCGGCAAATCGTTCTACGTCCAGCAGTACTTCATTGGTGATGATTACCAGCCGGCACCCATGCAACAGTGCTCCCCATATCTCAAATGTCGATGGATCAAAAGACATGTTGACGGTCTGGGCCACCACTTCGTCGCCCTGAAATTGGATGTAGTTGGTGTCACGTATCAGCCGGATCATGCTGCGATGGCTTACCGCTGCGGCTTTAGGCTGTCCTGTCGAGCCCGACGTATAAACGACATACGCAAGATTTTCCGGCAATATCTGGGTTTCAAAACTCTGATTGCTTTGCTGCGCGATTTCATCCCAGTCACGATCAAGGCAGACCACACGCGCTTTCATTTGCGGCATGCGAGGAGCCAGGCGTTTTTGTGTCAGCAAAACTCCAATATCGGAATCCTCCGCCATAAAGCGCAGCCGGTCCGGTGGATAGGCGGGATCGATAGGGACATACGCTCCTCCGGCTTTGAGAATGCCCACCATCCCAAGCACCATGTCTACGGAGCGTTCCACGCTGATGCCCACCAGCTTTTCCGGGCCGACGCCCAGATTCTTTAAGTAACGTCCAAGCTGGTTCGAGCGGCGATCCAGTTCAATGTAGCTGATTTTCTCTTGGTCGCAGATCACGGCAATTTCTTCCCCGCGGCGCTGGACCTGCTCTGCGAACAGCTCCATCATGGTTCTTTCGCGAGGATATTCCGTGTATGTCTGGTTGAACCCCCCCACGATCTGCCGGCGTTCCTGCGCATCCAGCAAATCGATGAAATTTACAGCTTGATCAGGAGCGGCGGCATAGGCCGCAAGAAGGCGCACAAAGCGCTGGCTCAAAGTCTCTATCAGATTGGAACTGAAGTGGTCCGGATGGTAAGTAAAATACATACCCACCCGTTGGCCCGGAGCAACCACCACAGTCAAAGGGTAGTGTGCAGCATCATTGAGGTCCATCACCGTGAACCGCAAACCACCGGACTGTTCCGCCTCCACTTGGGCTCCTCTGGGGAAATTCTCAAAAACCACGAGAGTGTCAAACAAGTCATTCAATTTCGTCAGACGCTGAATTTCTACGAGTCCCAGATG
>DASXKZ010000084.1:0-3152 GCA_036496525.1 Candidatus Angelobacter sp. | reverse complement strand
CGAGAACTCCAGCTTTGGTCAGAGCATTAAATAACGTGGATTTGCCGGCATTGGTGTAGCCGACTAGCGCAACCGTGGCTACCGGGGCCGATTCCCTTCTCTGGCGCTGTTGGGCGCGGATTCTCCTTACGTTTTCCAACTGCTGTTTTACGTGACGGATTCTGCGGTAGATTTTGCGACGGTCAGTTTCTAATTGGGTTTCACCAGGGCCTCTGGTGCCGATGCCGCCGCCTAGCTGCGACATTTCGATTCCGCGTCCGGCTAGTCTGGGCAGCATGTATTCAAGCTGAGCCAACTCAACTTGCATCTGGCCTTCGCGGGTTTTGGCGTGTTTAGCGAAGATATCCAGGATCAGCTGGGTGCGATCGATGACTTGCGTCTTTACTGCTTCTTCTATGTTGCGCTGCTGCGAGGCGGTCAGATCATGATCGAACAGGATCACGTCGGCAGAAACGGACGCGGCGGCTCCGGCGATTTCTTCCAACTTGCCTTTGCCGATTAACGTGGCGGGATCAGGACGGTCGCGGTGTTGCAGGAATTCTCCGGCGATTTCCGCGCCTGCGCTTATCGCCAAGGTGCGTAATTCTTCGAGCGATTCTTCGGCGGTGAACTCTGGGACTGGCGGGGCTTTCGACGACACGCTGCTGTCGCGTGCCGCCTGGGCCCCGTCAGTCAGAGATTTTTTTTTGACGCGCGAACGCGTGCGGTATTCAATGCCTACCAGGAACGCCTTCTCCTGGCGGGTTTCACGCGTGTTTTTTAAGGTGGAGTTTGGACGAGCCAACCTGAAGCCGTTATCCTTCCGTGCCTGAAGCTGCCGCGGCGTCTGCTACCGCTATCGGAGATGGAGCCGGGCGGTCGCTGTGGCCGTGCATCACTCTGCCCATGGCGATGGTTGAGATGGCGTGTTTGAAGATCAGCTGTTCCTGGTTGTTGGTTTCGAGGACGACGGAATACTTGTCGAACGAACGGATGCGCCCCGTCAGTTTGACGCCGCTTACCAGATAGATGGTGATATTGAGTCTGTCTTTACGAGCTGTATTGAGGAATGAATCCTGAATATTTTGTGCCGGCTTGTTGTCCATCGCCGATCTCCTTGAATGTGATTTACCACATAACCCCGGATGGGCCAGAAAATGACGATGGGGAAGTTCGACGAGCGGCTTGCAGCTTCCATCGCCGGAATCCGGTGTACCTCAAGCGATTGTTCATACAATACGGGGTGCGCGGGGAAGTTTCAACTGGCTTTGAGGGGAGGGTGGAATTTTTCGTTCCGGTAATGGGTTACCTGGTCAACGGACTACTTTTTACAACCTGATTTTTCACATCAGATTTCTACGCCTCATACCCTACCCTTCGGCTTCGCTCAGGGCAGGCTCTAAATCGCACAAAACGCGATTTAGGATGGAGCCCTGGGGTCACATCGCGCACCCCTTATTTGCAATCTGGGCGGCAAGTGCGGTAAGTTCCCCTCGCTGTACGGAGGCCATCAATGCAACATCTTTTCGATTTAACTGCGTGGGTTATGCCTACCCATACTGGAGTTGAGACTAAAGCGATTGTGCTTCGGCTAGTCCACTATCTGGCGGGGATTACGTGGGTTGGGCTGCTCTATTTTTTCAATCTAGTGAACGTTCCGTTCATGAAAACAGTGGATGCGGCCGCGAAACCCAAGATTTTTGAGAACCTGACTCTGCCGGCGCTTAACTTTTTCCGATGGAGTGCTCTGCTTACCGTGTTCGTAGGTTTCTGGTATTGGGGGGAAGTCTACGTGGCGGCGGATGCGCGTCTGAACGGCGGCAGTGCCGGAGCAACAATCGGGTTGTTTTTGCTGGTATGGATTGCGGCCTGGTGGGTCTTTTACTTCTTCGTGAAGAAAATGCCGAATCCGTGGCTGCTGGTTGTGGTCACGATTGTTTTGGTTTCTGCTGCTGGGTGGATATTTGTGACGCATACCCCGGTTGGCCGCGACGATAACCATGTGCTTTCGATTGGAGTGGGCGGCGGAATTGGAATTTTCATGCTGTTTAATGTTTGGGGAATTATCTGGCCTAACAACAAGCGGATCATTAAAGGCACGCTGGCGGGAACGCCTCCAGCGAACGCGGCGGTGATGGCGCGGCAGGCTTTTTTGGCTTCGCGGGCTAACTTTTATCTCTCGGTTCCCATGTTGTTTTTCATGGCAGCTACTTCGCACTATCCGATTTTCGGACAGTAGGAATCAAGGACAAAAAATTAAGGGCCGGTCTTTTGACCGGCCCTTTAGTTTGTGAACGTTTTTTAGAAGTCCAACCGCAGCGCAAATTGCATCTGGCGTGGCGCTCCTGCTGAAGTAATAACACCGAACGAACCTGGAGCAGTGATGTCAGCAGTACCACCGGTTCCGCCGCCACCTGCCGCAGGCAATCCGAAGTTCACGTGATTGAAGACGTTGAAAGCGTCTGCACGGAATTCAACCACATATTTCTCTCCAATCGGGAAGTGCTTGGCAAGTCCCATATCAAACTGAGTGAAAGCCGGACCACGCAGGTTGTTGCGAGTTCCGCCTTCCAGTCCAAGAGGACCGCGGAAAGCACCAAGCGCTCTGGATGGATCCTTGAACATCTGGAAAGCTCCAGAGGCATCCTGATGAACGCCTACGGCGATGTCGGATTGAGTACCGATAAACGTCGCGGGGGAGTTGAGCAGGAAGCTGGTGGGGAATGCGTTGGACACTGTCGTATAAGCAAAACCGCTCAGCCAGTTAAAAGTACCGGCGACCTGCCATCCACCAAAGATCTGATTCAACCATCCTGGCGTGTTGCTGCCGAACTGTTTTCCGTGACCGAATGGCAGTTCATAGATGTAGTCTCCGGTAATGATATGGCGTACATCGAAGTCAGAGTCGCCTCGGCATTTCTTCAGGTCTGTGATATCGCAGATGATGCCGCCGGCATCGTTCGCAGTACCAAAGACGTTGTTAGCTGGAGCGGAAATGTTATCGATCGAATGAGAGTAGGTGTAGTGAAAGTCAAACTGCAAACCGTGCGACATGCGATGCCGCAGAGTCGCCAGCAGACCGTTATAAGAGGAATAGGCTTTGTTGGTTATATAAACGTCAGAGGCGAATTGCGGGTGCAGACCGACACCCGGCGCCAAAAGGTCGTTAATAG
>DASXKZ010000083.1:0-12277 GCA_036496525.1 Candidatus Angelobacter sp. | reverse complement strand
CGTCATACGGCTGGCTTTGCCGGGGATCTCGACTTGCTTCCAGCCTGTGCCGTCGCAAACGGGACATGCCGCTGCGAGCTGCGATTGATGTTGCGTGGCCATATTCAGAAAGAATATCTCTGCTAAGAAAATATCACTATTTGTGAAGAGACGCGTGGACTAACCGAGCAGCAAATTCCACTTGTGCACAGGATTTACACAGACGGTGCACCGTTAGCGGGCGACCCATCGGTTCGAAATAAAACGGCGGCCCGCGAGAAAGAGACCGCCGTGATTTTCTCGTGCGTTCACCAGTTAATCTGCAGCGTTTCCTTTTGACGGCGCAATCTGCTTTCCGCCTTCAGGGAAGATATCGAACACGTAATCGTGTGCCGCGAGCGCTGCCGGGCTCAAGGAGCCCGCCTGGACGCGTTTGACGGCCTCTTCTCGCGTCAGGTCAAAGATCGCCTCCAGCATTTGCTTGCCGTCGGCCTTGTTTGCCTGTCCCACCACAAAGAGCACGCGCGCGCTGTGCTGGATGTATCGCGGTGAAGGCAGCTGCTTCATCAGCATTTCCATGATCAGCGTGGCTTTGTCGCGATCAAAGCGGCCACGCTCGCCGCGGCGGTCCTGCTCGGCAAAGAATGCCTGCGTCCACTCATTGTGATATTTCCACAATTTATCGAACAGGTCTTTGTTGAAGCGCGTGCCTGCCTTCACGTGATCAGCGTTTTCTGCCGGCTCAACGCCATCTTCTGTCATCGCCGGACGCTTGAGGTAGCCATCTTTGGTGATGACGGCCTGGTGGCGCAGCAACGTCCAGAGCCATGAGACGTCAATGCGGTAGGTGGCCAGGTCATTCATGAAGCGCAGTTTGAGCTCGTAATCGTCAATGGCCGCGGCAAAGTTGCCGTTGAGGATCTGGAAGCCGTAGTTCGCGGCCATGTAAAACGCATGCTGGATCCGCTCAATGGTGATCTCGCCCTTGGGAATACCATAGATCGCTTCCCAGCGCTCGGCAGAGAGAAGTTTTTCCGGCGTATCGAGCGATTCTTTGGTGATGACCTGCGGCGTGATCTTGCCCTGGAGATTCAGAAGCCCGCGAGATTCAAGCACGCTGCGCTCAGCGTCGCTCAAGCCGCTAGTGGCGGTGGGCACTGACTGCTCTTTTACTCTGACGGTATCTTTTGGCGCGTCAAGAATTGCCTGGAGCTGCTCCACCTTGGCCTGCAAGGGTGCATTGCCTGCGGCGACGTAATCTTTTTCCGGACTGGCGACCCAGCTCTGCCGGTAAACGTCATACAGATGGCCTTTCACGCGTTTGGCCAGAATGTCTTCAAGCGTGGGTTGCTGGTTACCTGCAAAAGGCCCGTCAGGCACAAAGATCAGTCCCAGTAGCCGCTCGCGCAGCTTGTCGATGACCATGGCGCGCAACGCCAGTGGATTGTAGCGCGACCGACCGTAGGGATCGCCGGCCTGGTAGATCATTACAGCGGCCATGCCGCCGATAGGCGCTGCATTTTCCAGTTCGCCATTCTTCATGCCGCCCATGAGCATCATGAGCGCGTTGAAACGTTGGTAGGCGATCATGTTGGGTGAGGCCATGCCGATGGACTGCGGATCGGGATAGACGCCTTTGGGATCGTCCTTCCACATTTCAATCAGGCTGCCCAGGTAGTCCCAGCGGCCCACGTTGGTTCCAAGCAGGCGGCGGCGCAGCGTCCATGCGATGGCCGGAAGCGTGCGGCCGGCGTTGCCTTCTTCATAAAGCATCTTGATCTTGATGGAGCCCGCAGCGATGCCGATCATCTGCTCCAGCCGCGAGAGAATCTTTTCCACGATCAGCGCTTCTTTCGGTGTTTGCAGCTTGGGGATGTAGAAGTAGACTCCGCTGCCTGCATTCTTGAGCGAATCGTAATTATTGAAGGCCCACAGAGTGGCTACGACGATGGTGGCTGGAGCGGGGCGGCCATCGACCGTAACGTGGTCGTAATTGATATGCAGTCCCGGCGGACGGCCGAAGCGCGTAGGCCATTGTGCTGGAGGCTTGGTGATGTTGTAAGCGCGGGTCTTGCCTTTCTTTACTATCTCATAGGGCTTGCCTGTCCAAGCGCCGGCAAAAATCTCTTTGGCATTCTGTAACGCGGCAAACACGCCCACGGGGACATTGGTGGGCGTACCGTCGGGCAGAAAGTGCGTGGGCGACGCGTCTTCAAAGTCCGGCATGTTCATGGGCGCCGGGCTGTTGAGCGCGTTGAACGCCATATCTAAGGGATGCCACGGGCCGGTCAGCTCCAAGCCGGGATTCTTGAGGGGATGCGCGTCTTTGGGGATCGGCACTTCATCGTTTAAGCGCCAGCGCCATTCGGTTTCACGTCCAAGAAAGTTGTCTATGAGCCCCTGGACGATCTGGCGATATGTCCATGTGCCGCCCTTAATGGGATCTTCAAACTTCTCTTCCCACCTGGGCCAGCCGTATTTCTCACGTACCGGCGCAGGGGATTCAAGAATCTGGCGGCGCGCGGTCAACGCGGCGGCGATCTCCGGCCGCAGCTCGCGGGTGAGCGTGGTGATGGTTTCCTGAACATTGACATCGCGGCCATTGACTTTCTTGGCGCCAAAGAGGTCAGGGAACTTCTGAAGGATGTCACTGCGGATCATGGGCAAGGGCTCCTGAGCTGGGCTTAATGACTAGGCTAAATAATCGATTTTACGCCATTGGCGCAGCTCAAAGTGCTTAGGGTGATAGAATCGGTTCGTGAGACTTGATCCCATAATACGATTCCGCTCGACGGTGGGTAGCACCAGCCGTGCAGCGGGGTCTTATAAACCCCGGGAATCGCCAGATTAGCGAGCCGGGAGGGGGCAGCACCCTCACCCACCACCATTTTCAGATCCATGTTAGAGCGAACCGCTTCGATTCCTGGGTTGAATCTTTTGCGGTAGGAGTCTCATCAAAGCAGGTCGGCATACCTAGCCAAAGTCAGCTAATTTCAGGTAAAATAAGGCTTTACCGCGAAAGGTATCAGAGGCAATGAAGGCAGCGATCCATCCCAAGTATGAAGAAGTGCGCGTGCACTGCGCATGCGGAAACACATTTACCACCCGGTCAACGCATAAGGGCGCCATTAACCTGGAAATCTGCTCGAATTGCCATCCGTTCTTTACCGGCAAGCAGAAGCTGGTGGACACCGCCGGACGCGTGGAGCGCTTCCGCCGGAAATATGCGAAGTCCGATGCCAGCAAAGCAGCAGCATCGAAGGCCGCAGAAGCTAAGCAATAGCGGCTCAAGTTTTGACGGAGCCTCCGCCACGGCGGAGGCTTTGTTGTTTCCCCGAAGTCTCGAGCGTAGCGAGAGATCACTTTGATCTACAAGCGTTTCAGGCTTGAGACGATTGTTACTTGATTGCGTTGTTTAACTGAGGCAGTATCGAAGCAGATAGGGTTCCCTCCCCTTCGACAAGCTCAGGGGATCGGGATAAAAGACAAATGAAGAAATTCTGGGAAAATCCGGCCAATGCCACTGTCGCTCCGCAAGGCGCGCAGGTGCCGGACTCTCTACAGATCGGCAGTGTCAGCATTGCTCCCGCAACGATTCTTGCTCCCATGGCCGGCGTCACGGACACAGTTTTCCGCCGCTTTATACGCAATGCCAGCTTTGTGCGCAGCGCGCAAGACGTGATGGCACCGCCGGAAGACGCTGATGGCAACGGGCTGAACTCTTCGGAACTGGATCAGGCGCAGAAGGCTGATGGCCCAAACCCAGGCTTTCGAGCGGTTTTCCAAAAAGAAACGTCCGCCTGCGGCCTGCTGATGACGGAGTTCACCTCCGCTGACGGGCTTTTTCGCACGCGCGAATCTAAGCGCAAGCGCTACCTGATTTTTTACGAAGACGAGCATCCGATCTCAGCGCAGCTTTTTGGCAGCGATCCTTATACGCTGGCCGAGTCGGCCAAAATTGTGGAAGACGCGGGATTTGACCTGGTCGATCTCAATCTGGGCTGTCCGGCAAAGCGTGTGGTCAAGTGCAATGGCGGCTCAGGACTGTTGAAAGACCTCCCAGTCATCAAGACAATTTTTGAGTCGGTCCGTGCCGCGGTGAAGATTCCTTTTACCGTGAAGTTCCGCCTCGGTTGGGATGACGAGAACATCGTCTGTGTTCCTCTGGCTAAAATGGCAGAAGATTGCGGCCTTAACGGCGTGGCGCTGCATGCCCGCACGCGCGAACAAGGCTACAGCGGCAACGCGCGCTGGGAGTGGATTGCCGCCGCAAAGGATGCGGTAAAGATTCCCGTGGTGGGCAATGGCGATATCCGCACGCCGGAAGATGCCATAGCCATGGTGGCGCAGACCGGCTGTGACGGAGTGATGATCGGCCGCACGGCTGCCTCGAATCCGTGGATCTTCCGCCAGATTCGCCAGCATGCGGAAACCGGCCGCTATGACCAGCCGATTGAAGCCGATCGCTACCAGATGATCCGCACTTATTTCAAAATGCTGGTGGATGAAACCATGCACGGCTCGCCGGGCAAGATGAAGCAGTTTGTTGCCTGGTTCACGCACGGAATCCCGGGCGGGAGCGCGCTGCGTCGCGCCTGTTATGACGCGCATACAGGACCGGCGATCCTTGCGAGCGTCGAGCGGTTCTTTGAAGAGCTGCTGAGCGGAAATGTGCCTGAATCTGTACGCGTAGCAGAACCAGAGATGGATTTATTGCCTGCGTGTGACTAACGCATTGCGAAAAAGTCGTAGCTTCGTGCTCTTTCCGTACGATCAATTGTTTTTGGCGGAAGGCTGAGCGCTATACCTTGTTCAATCTCTGCACATCGTGGATGCCCGGAATCTTTCTCAACCCACCGATCACTCGCTCCAGGTGCTTCACGTCTTCAATGTCGATCACGATGTCGATCGTGGCCTGGCTGTCTGCCGTGCGAGCTTCAATGTTGCGGATATTTGTATTGTCGTCAGAAATCACGGCGGTAAGCTGCTTCAGCATCGCCGGACGGTCGTCGCAAAAAACCGTGAGCTTCACCGGATACGTTCCGCGCCCATCAGTCTTGTCCACCTTGAGCGGCTTGGCCCACTCCACTGCGATCCGTCGGTCAGCTTCATACATCAAATTGTTCACATTTGGACAGCTCACCGCATGCACCGCAACGCCTTTGCCGCGTGTCACGTAGCCAACAATCGCTTCACCGCGAATCGGATTGCAACAGCGAGCACGATACACCAGCAGATCGTTGTAGCCCTTTACCTTGATTGCGCCTGTGTCCGCGCTCTGCCCAAACACGCGCCGGATCACCGTGCCCAGCGTGCTGCCGGCTTTTGGCGATTCTTCCGTAGCAGGTGTCTGCTCGGAAATTTCCGGTGAAAGCTTGGCCAGTACTTGCCGCGCGGAATATTTCCCATAGCCGATGCCCGCCAGCAGGTCCTGTCCGCCGCCCAGGCCATATTCCTTGGCGATCGTGTCCATCGTCTTGTCGTTGAAATCTTTCAACGCCAGCCGATATTTGCGTGCCTGCTTTTCCAGCAGCTTCTTGCCAATCTCAATGGCCCGCTCGCGTTGATGGATGTTCAACCAGTGGCGGATCTTGTTGCGCGCGCGTGTGGACTTGGCAAAGCCTAGCCAGTCGCGGCTGGGATTGTGTCCCGGCTGGGTCATAATCTCCACCACGTCGCCGTTGCGCAGCTTGTTTCGCAGCGGAACAATGCGCCCGTTCACTTTGGCGCCCACGCAACTATGTCCCACCTCGGTGTGAATGGCGTAGGCAAAATCAATTGCGCTGGCGTCGCGCGGCAGGATCACCACTTTGCCCATGGGTGTGAAGCAGTAAACCTCTTCCGGGTAAAGATCGACTTTCAGCGTGGAAAGAAATTCATTGGGATCCTTTACGTCCTGCTGCCACTCGACGACCTGACGCAGCCATGCCAGCCGTTGCTCGTCCTTGGCGCTCACCGGGCTTCCGTCTTTGTATTTCCAGTGGGCGGCAATGCCTTCTTCCGCCATCTTGTGCATCTCTTCCGTGCGGATCTGCACTTCAAACTGGTGGCCGTCTTCCGTAATCACCGTCGTGTGCAGTGATTGATAAAGGTTCGGCCGCGGCATGGCGATGAAATCTTTAATGCGTCCCGGCACGGGGCGCCACATCTGGTGGATCGCCCCTAACACCGTGTAACAATCCTTCACTGACTTGGTGATGATGCGCACTGCCAGCAGGTCATAAACCTGGTCCACCGTGATGCGCTGTCGCAATAATTTCTGATGAATGCTGTAGAGCCGCTTGATTCGGCTTTCCACCTTGGCGTCAACGCCGTTTTCCGTGAGTTTCTGTTGCAGTATCTTTACCAGCTTTGCCAGAAACGCTTCGCCGGCTTTGCGGCGCTGTTCCACGGCTGTGCGCACCTGGTCATAGCCGATGGGATCGACGTAGCGGAATGAAAGATCTTCCAGCTCGCCGCGCACTTTGCCCATGCCTAGCCGATGGGCCAGCGGCGCGTAAATCTCCAGCGTCTCTTTTGCTACCTGTTGCCGGCGCTCTTCCGGCAGGTGCTTCAGCGTGCGCATATTGTGCAGGCGGTCTGCCAGTTTGATCAGCACCACCCGGATATCATCCACCATGGCCAGCACCATCTTGCGCACGTTTTCCGCCTGGCGTTCTTCGCGGCTGGCCAGATCAATTTTGTCAATCTTGGTGACGCCTTCAACTATGTGCACTACCTGATCGCCAAATTCGCGGCGGATATCTTCATGCGTTACCGGCGTGTCTTCAATGGCATCATGCAGCAGCCCGGCGGAGATGGCCGTGGAATCCAGCTTCATGTCCGCCAGCACCAGCGAAACTTCCAGCGGATGAATCAGGTATGGTTCGCCGGAAGCGCGTGTCTGTCCCTGATGATGTTTGAGAGAAAAATCGTAGGCCTTGCGGATTATTTCCAGATCGTCTGTAGGGCGGTTTTCGGCGACTTTGGCCAGCAGTTGCTGGAACCTGGCCGTAAGCAGCTTCAGCTCTTTTTGCGAAGCGGGCTGCGGGTTTGTCGCCATGTTCAATTATAGCTTGAGGCGTTTAGGAAGCGTGAGTGAGGCGTAGCCGAACAGGCGCTTCCTGCCGAAATCCTGAGCGCAGCGCCGTAGGCGCGAAGTCGAAGGATCTGTTTACGTGAGGCGCTTTGCAGGCGTGAGCCGCTGCGGGGAGCCGTTAACCTGCCTGCCGGGCGGCTGCCAACAACATGGCTCGCAAGAAGGCCTCTCACACTCGTTCTAGCCGTATGATCAATCCTAAACATTTTGAATGAAGGAAAAAAATGATGGTACTACGCTTCTTGGCCGGTTCGCTATTACTGGGCGCATTCGTCCTTGCGCGCGCTCTATTGCAGGTTCCAGCCTCACCGACGCCTGAAAACTATACGAACCATCCCAAGTGGGAATATAAGGCGCTAAAGCTGGATGCAACCCAATGTTCGGTTGAAGGTCTGGTCTCCCATTCACTGAATGCTGCTGGCGATGAGGGCTGGGAACTGGTGAGCTATGAGCGCTTGTCTAACCTGTTTCCTAAAGATGCGGAAGGCACGCTCCTCATCCGCCCTGCAGCCACCGGCAAAGGACTTGAACATACCCCGCAAACAGCCGACTCTTTTCAGGGAACCATGAGCATGAGAATGGCGGCTATGCAACCGGGAGCATGCAGGTTTCTGTTCAAGCGCCCGGCGCTGGCCGTAGCCAAGCGATAGGGAGGGAGCTGCGGCCTACGCCTTCTTAAGCGTCACCTGGCCGCTGCTGCCGTTGCAAGGGCCGCCTGTAATGGCAAAGCTGCCGCCGAAATCATGGCTATCGGTTCCGCCGCTGAAACTGATTGTGTTACCCGCGAGATTGGTAGCCAAGTCAAAGCTTGCGTTGAGCCCCGGTTGACTGCCGTTGGTCAATGTGGCGGTTGTGAACCCTCCGCATCCTGCGGTGTTGGTGAACGTCGCTGTGCCGCTCAATGGGAAGCTGGTATCCGCACGGGGCAGCCCGGGCGGCCCAAAGGTCACCGTGACACCAATCAAGCCGCCGGTCGCAAGGAATGAACCTGTGAATGACCCCGACAGCAAAGTCGAAACAAAGAGCGATCCGTTGTCTCCGCCAAGGCAGCCGCCCGTAATCGTATAACTGGGCCTGCCACTAAAGACATTAAAGCCGTCTGTGCTCATGGTACCGGTCACGCTGATCGTCTGGCCATTGATGGCAACGCTGGTCAGCGCAAGCTGCCCCTGCGGGCTTAGAGTCCCAGTGAACGATCCCGCGCTCCCAGCAGGGAAACATGTATTCGTGGAACCAACCGAAGTAACGCCAAAGTTTCCTGTGACGTGGCTGCTCGTGTCGGTCTGTATTGGCCCGCCAAACGTAAAGATATTGGTTCCCGCGTTCTTCGAAAGAGCGATAAAGCTATAGCTGCCGTTCAGGGTGGGCGACTTCCCACCGGAATTGGTCATTGTGGTGCTACCGCCACCGCAACCTAGAATCGCCGAAACTAATAGATAGAGGAGAAACCGCACTACTAATTTCATACAGCCTCCTACAGCAGCTTCTCAGGAAGTATAGTAGTCACATAAATACGCTGTAAAGAGCGTTGTTAGGCGCTGGAATCTCAAGGTATCTACTGTGATGGCAATATCTAGCGAACTTCTCATCTTCCACTTGCAGCAGAAGGATTTGCTCCTCCTTTGTGCTTACCGGTATGAAGATCTACTTCGAACGGAACTTCCTTATCGGCCAATGCGTCCCAGCCATGACCATGCAGCTTGTCTCCTTCAATTTCCGTAATCGTCAGTCCTTCCCACGTTAGCCGCTCCGTAGTCCAGGCAATTCCTGAACTGCCTAATGCGGTAATCGAGGTGAAGCCAACAAAGAGCATTATTCCCTGCTGCGAAAGTACGCGTAAGTCCACCACCGGGCGCTGTTCGATCCTCAGCCAGTCAGCAGGATCAGAGGTATTTACCACGTAGGCGTAACCACCGACTACCACGCAGAATCGTCCGGGATCAGGCGTTGAGCAAACTTGATTCACTACCTGGTCGGAATCAAATCCCAAGGCAAAAAATCCCACCCAAGCCGACCCGCTCTTCGGTGTTATTCGCACGTAAGCGCCGCTGCGGTCGCCTTCCTCAAGTTCCACAGGATAGTGATACAGCTTCTCAACAGGATGGACGGGAGGAGCAGCTTCCAAAATTCTGATTTCATAATTACGCGGAAACGTGAAGTCGAAACGGAAGTGCTGTTTCATGCCTGATCTTTCATTCGAGATCTTGCGCCGCTGCAAACTCCGCCACCCGTTCGCGCACGCTCTTCACGTGCACCGGCAACTCCAGCCTGCTTCCGTCCTCAATCAGCGGAATAAGTTTGTTGAAGTCCGGCCCGGAGTGCGAGCCGATCAGCATGATCCTCACTGGATGGAACAGGTCTTTGCCCTTCGCGCCGGTTTCAATTTTGATCTCGTCCATGATCGCTTTAAAACGCTCCGGCGTCATAGGCGACTCATTTGCCGCGCGTTTGGCAAACGCCTGCATCACGGCTTTCGCTTTGTCGCTGGCAAACACTTCTGCATTCTCCGGCAATGCCAGCGCGGACTTGGCGTCATGGTTGAAGATGATCTTCGCTTTTTCCGGCAGCTGGTCAAGTTGATCAATGTATGGCGCAAGCAGATCAACCAGGCCATTCGTCCAGCTGCTGATATTTCCGTTTACGCTGGCCGGCAGCAGCCCCGCGCGCTGTAGCGCTTCCGTGCCCATCTGATGAATGCGCTGCGGCGGGCTCTGCTTGATGTAATGCCGATTGATCCAGTAAAGCTTGGTGAAATCGAAAACCGCTGGCGCGGCATTCACGCGCTCCAATGAGAATTCTTTGATCAATTCATCCTTAGAGAAGATCTCGCGATCACCGCCGCTTGGCGCCCAGCCTAGCAGCGCCAGGTAATTCATCAGCGCCTCCGGCAGGACTCCCATCTCACGGAAACTTGCTACCGAGGTTGCACCGTGGCGCTTCGACAACCTCTCGCGGTCTGGCCCCAGAATGGTGGAGAGATGCGCAAACTCCGGCACCGGCAGCCCCAGCGCTTCATACACAGCGACCTGTTTCGGCGTGTTGGAAATGTGATCATCGCCCCGGACTACGTGCGTGATCTTCATGTCCGCATCGTCAATCACAACCACATAGTTGTAAGTCGGCATGCCGCTGGACCGGACAATGATGGGATCGCTCACTACTTCGTTTGAAAACTCCAGGTCGCCGCGCACAATGTCATGGAATCGGATAGGACGTTCAGGAATCCGCAAACGGATTGCCGCAGGCTCGCCCGCTGCGAGACGTTGCTCCGCCTCAGCCGGACCGATGTTTCTGCATTTGCCGGAATAATTTGGCTGGCGCTGTTCGGCCATCGCCTGCTGACGGTCGCGCTCCAGTTCTTCGGCGGTACAAAAACAGTAATAAGCCTTGGCCTCTTTGATCAGCCGCTCGGCGTAATTGCGATAGACATCCATCTTGTCTGACTGGCGATATGGCGGATAAGGCCCGCCCACATCCGGACCTTCGTCCCAATCGATGCCCAGCCACTTCAGATCTTCCATGAGCTGCGTCTCGTATCGCGCCTCGCTGCGCTCCAGGTCGGTATCTTCAATCCGCAGAATGAATGTTCCACCCTTCTGGCGGGCAAAAAGCCAGTTAAACAGCGCAGTGCGCACATTTCCAAGATGAATGTGTCCGGTAGGCGATGGGGCAAAGCGGACGCGAACTTTATCGTTCTGGGCCATGTATATCCATGGTAACAAAAGCCAATCGTCTCCTTTGGCCAAGCCAACGCCTCGCGCCTGGATTTCATCTGACTTAAATTGACAGCAGCTCGGGATTCCTAATTTATGCCTTCCAGCGCCATCGGCCCACTCATTCTCTTCATTGCACTCTTGCTGACAGTCGCCCATTTGCTGGGCTATCTCTTTGCGCGCCTGCGGCAGCCGCGCGTGATTGGAGAAATTCTGGCCGGAATTTTGCTCGGGCCATTTGTGCTGGGCAAGCTCGGCTTCTATAACAATGTGCTGCAGGTAAATAATGCGACGGAGCCGAAAAAAGCCGCGATGGAACTGCTTTATCAATTGGGCCTGCTGCTGCTGATGTTCCTCTCCGGCGCGGAGACAAAAGCGCTCTTCCAGAAGCACGAGCGCAAACAGATTGCATGGCTTGCTTCCATCGGGACGGTGGTTCCATTCTTCGTCATGCTGGCTTTGGCTTCATTTATTCCGCTGGCCTGGTTCATGGGAGAAAAGCAGAACCGCACCGCGCTGATACTGGTAATGGGTATTGCCGTTGCTGTCACCTCCATCCCGGTCATCTCGCGGATCTTTTTTGATCTCAAGATTCTGCACACGCGGTTTGCCCGCCTGGTGCTGGGTGTGGCCGTGCTGGAAGATATAGGGCTGTGGGCGGTGCTGGCCATAGCCACAGCGCTGGCAAATTCAGCGGGCACGCCAAAACAGGCAATCGCGATTCACATTGTCGTCACTTTGATTTATTTCGTTCTTGGCTTAACGCTGGCGCCGCGCGCCATGAAGCGCATATCCAAATCGCGCTTTAACATGCTGGCCAACAATTCTCCGGTGACGTTCACTCTGCTGATCGTGTTTTCTTACGTCGCTGTGGCCGGATTGCTAAATGTGAATCTTGTCTTCGCCGCATTTCTTGCCGGTTTTGCCGTCTCCCGCAAGCGCCTGGGTGACGCCCTGGAAACCATCTCCAGCTTTTCTTTCGCGCTCTTCATCCCTGTTTACTTCGCGCTGGTAGGCTACCGGCTCATCTTTAACAAAACATTTTCCATCCCCCTGCTTCTGGCCTTTCTTGCCGGAGCATGCGTTCTCAAGCTGGTTGCGGTAGCCCTTGGTGCGCGCCTCGCCGGTTTTCGCGGGCTGGATGTTACCAACCTTGCTGTGGCAACCAACGCGCGTGGCGGTCCTGGCATTGTGCTGGCCAGTGTGGCTTTTGAAGCCGGGATTATCAGCGCTGCGTTTTACACCACGCTGGTCCTGGTAGCAGTGCTTACATCCCAGGCTGCCGGAACGTGGCTTGAATTTGTGCTGCGTAAAGGCTGGCCGTTGCTTTCAACTGATGCACCTGCAATTGAGGTGGCAGCAGAAGATAGTTCGCCGGAACAGTTGGCAGCGTAGGTTTTTCCGTAGTCCAGAAGCGAGGGAACCCTATCGGCTACAGTAGCCGGAGGATCGTCAGAAAAAGAATTTGGTTTCCCAACATCATTTTGCTATTCGTGTTCATTCGAAA
>DASXKZ010000082.1:0-6148 GCA_036496525.1 Candidatus Angelobacter sp. | reverse complement strand
GCCTCACAAGACAAGTTTTGGCTCTATCTTGCCGGCGCCGTGTAATACCCTGCGCGATGCCGCACCTGATAGGCCTGCCCTTCCGGGTCTTTTTTGTTAAGTTGCACCTGGATTCTGCGGAAAGGCGAATCTGAAATCTTTCGGGTCGGATAAAAAGCCAGCAGATATTGCGTGCGCAATTCATCGCTAATTTTGCGGAAGGCTTCATCCAGTTGCTGCTGGCCTTCAGCATAATAATATTTTCCGCCGGTATCCTTGGAAATCTGAATCAGCGCGTGTTCGCCGCCAAGGTTGCGCCCTGCATCAGCCTCCACTGGGACAACAATAATGCTATAAACGATTGCTTCCGCCTGCTGGGCCCGCCGCAAAGCGCCGTTATAATCGGCCTTGCTGGTGGTATCGCCACCGTCAGTAATCAGCACCAGCACCTTGCGGCCTTCGCGATCCAGCAGCGATTCTGAGCAGAGAAAAATCGCGTCGTAAATGGACGTGCCTGGTCCTGTGCGCAGGTCATCAATGCCCCGCTCAATGGCTTTCAGGTCAGATGTAAAGTGTGTTAGCTGGTCGATGTTCTCGGTCACTTGAAAAACCGAAAGACGGTCTTCATTCCGCAGGATGGAATGGACGAACCTGCGTGCTGAAGAAGTTTCAAGCTTAAAGTCGCGCAGGGTGCTGGGGCTGGTATCAATAGCCAGCGCAATGCTCAACGGAATAGCGGATTCCTTCTCAAAAACTTTGATCGTCTGCGGAATACCGTCTTCCAGCAGTTGGAAATCGTCTTTGGTCAGGTTGGCTACTGGCGCGCCGCGCGAATCAGTCACGGTAGTGAAGACGTTCACCAACCGCACGTTCACGCGGTAGGTAGATTCGTCTTTTTGTGATTGTGATCCCGGCGGGATGCGGTCTCCCTTTTGCGCGTCTTGCGCTACGGCGTATACGCCCCACATGCCGAGCAGGCAGAGAAGCAGGCAAGCCAGACTGAACCACGGCGACAAGGCGCGAGTTCGATTCATAGTTATCAGCGGGTATTCTGGAACACTTAGATGCAAACGGCGGTAAAGAGTTATGTACTTACTCGAATTTCTTCAGGAAAAGGCTCACCATCGGCCCATACAGCGCCATCTTCGAAGTACTCCTTTTTCCAGATTGGTACGGTCTTTTTCAGCGTATCAATGAGCCACCGGCAAGCCTCAAACGCGGCCACGCGATGCGCAGACGCAACTCCTATGAGCACACTGGTTTCCCCAATTTCCAGCCTGCCGAGCCGATGGACAAGGCAAACATCGCGGACTTTAAATTGTTCCAGAGCCGCCTGGGCCAGTTTTTCCATCTCATTCAGCGCCATTGCTTCGTAGGCTTCGTAATCCAAATACAAAGTACGCCGGCCGCGCGTATTATTGCGCACAATTCCGTCAAAAAGTAATGCCGATCCATCTTCCGGACGTTCCAGGTTCTTTCTAATTGCCTGAATATCAATGGGTTCGCGCACAATGGCGCAGTGTGCGGACTTGAGTCCCGCAGCTTTGGATTTACCGCCGCTTACCGGGGGCAGCAGGCCAACCTCATCGCCTTCTTTCAGCACGGCCGATCCCTGCGCATATTCCTGATTGATGGAGCAGGCAATTGATTTGGTCAAACCCTGAAACTTGGGATAGAGGACGGAGTAATGGTCCATGACCGCTGAAAGCGGTGCGCCGGATTCCAGATCCAGAGACTCCTCCTGCCTGCCAACAATGTCTTTGAGTTGCCCGAACAGCAGCACCTTAACACGCATGAAATAAGAATAGCGGAAACCCTGCCCGGCTGGCTCGATAGTTTTTATTCAAAGTCTCAGGTTTGACCGGTGTTATCAGAGGGTTAAGTCACATCAAGTTGAGGCGATAAGCGGGCCGTGAGCGAAGCGGGAGTCCCGCTGCCGAAACCCTGAGCGAAGCGCCAGCGGAGTCGAAGGATCTTTATCATTTTTGTCCCGGAAGGAGACTCAAAATCTCAGGTTTAAGTTGTGTTATTACAGGGTTAAGTCACATCAAGTTTTGTTTATTGGGGCAGATGGCCCTATCTCGTGAAACTTTTTGGCGTCTAACAACGTATAAGCCATTAAGGCTAACGCACAGTTTACGATTCATCCGGAGTGGTTTCACGCACTGCTCCGGAATTTTTTTGTCCCATTTTTATCTCAAGGCAAAAATGCAACCGCGCTTTTGCGGGCGCGTCTTACTGAACGGCAATCCCCATGTTTCGCGTCATTTGCAAAGCGGCCGTGCGGAACTGGCCGGAATCTGAGGCGAAAGACGCTTTTCCGCCGGAATAAGCTGCAACCTGCTCCAGCAGCGCCCGCTCTGAAGCGCCATCCGCGTTGACTCCAATGCAGTCAATCCGCACGCCGGCTACCTGGCTGCGGAAGGTGAGACTGTCTGAAGTGGTTCGTTCACTGCGTCCGTCGGAGATAACGAGCAGAACGCGGTTACTGTTCCTGCCGATTCGCTTCAAATGTCCGGCGGCAAAAGCAATTCCAGAGATCAGCGCCTTACCTTGCTTGGGACGTATCTGGCTGAGCGCGTCTTCCAAAAGCTTGTCGTCGGCAGTGAGGTCCTGTTCAAAGTCGAGCTGGTCACTGAAAACCAAGATGCAGGCTTCATCGTTCGTCCGCAAATTTCTCACAATGTCCCTTAACGTAGCGATAATCGCCTGCCGGTTCTGGCTGGTCAGCAGCGATGTCTCAATCAAAATACCCAGTGACACGGCTTCAGAAGGCGCCGCTATTACTTTAGGCCGATTTGCCGGAGCATTCGCGGCAGCGGTCTCATGCGAAGGCGGCTCATGCAAGGTATCTTCAAAACCAAAAGGTGTCTTTTTCTTGGAAGACTTTTCCCTGTTGGCAGCTTCGGTCGTCTCAGTTCGCTTGGCCGGGCTTGGATTGTTGGTGGCCACGGAAGAATTGCGCGCCGGCCGCGAACTTGGATTGGCTGACGCTACAACGGCGTTAGACGAAGGTTTGCCTGTGTCTGGATTTGGCGGCGCGTCCAGGGCCGCGGCGCTGGCCTGATAGCGCTGCCAGCCGGCGGCTTTTCCGCCGTCTTTTACATAGGCTCGCCATGCGTAATTGGTGATCTCCTGCCCCTGCGGCGTTCCTCCCGTCAAATTGGCCGCGCGCGCCAGATACCAGTAGCCGCGATACTGATCGCGATTTTTTCCATTCAACAGGGCCAGCCCCATGCCATATACCCACTGCGCATTGTTTGGGTCGCTGGTGACTGCTTGTTCTAAAGCCATCCGCGCCTGTGGATAATCTTCCATCGCCAGGTAGCTCAAACCAACCGCGCCATTGAGCATGATGGCCACTTGCTGCTTGAGCATCTGAAAGTTTCTATCCAGCATGCCTTCAGGCTTGCTCAACTGATCAATGCTGCTCATGGCTGAATTTAGCTGTGCCAGTTTGTTCGCTGCTGCATTTTTATCGCGAGAAGCGGACGACATATCCTGGTTGAGCACCGCAACAGCAATCGGATTGCCGGGTGAAATGGCCAGCAATTCTTTTGCTCTCTGCGTGCTCTGTGACTGATGCCCTAAACGAAGATGGTCCCAGACAAGAAATTCCAGAGCGTCAGTTTTCAACTTGCTCCCGCCGGCCATTGAGAGATATCGATCCATGGCGGTAACGCGCTCAGAAATAGTTGATTGCTTGATAGCGTCAGCGTAAGCGCTGAGGCTGCTTCCAGCAGATTGAGTTTGCGCGACACAAGAAGATGAAGCAAACGCGAGAACCAGAATGAGCAAGAGGTTAAACGAGGCCAGCGGCGGCCATTTCAGCCACTCTGGAAAGGCAGAGTTGTATCCGGAATTTGTGCTCTGCGACATGGGGCCCTTCAGGGAATGGTGTGTATCTGCTGGTTTGGATGCTTATAGCTATGCTGCTGCTGGCCGGAAACTCACCTTAAACGAGGGATTAGGTAGAGAAAAATTGCCAGCAAAGAAAAAGGACAGGGGGTGTTTCCCTGCCCTTCCAATACGGATCAAAAGGCTGCCATCCTGATCTGACGACCTATGCCTTACTTAGTACTTGGGCCGACAAATTGTTCGCAGGCAACGTTGGGGTGCCAATTCACGAACGCGCCGTTGGGATTGTCCTTCCATGCCCAAACATGCAGCGTGTAAAACGCCGGCAGCCCAAAGCGATTGGGAGTCTCGAAGAAATGAAAACGCTGTCCCAAAAGCTGCGGCGGATCATTCGGATGCAGCGCATCCCACTGGGCGGCAAAAACTACAAAGTCAGCGCCGGTCAGGCGGAGGCCCCCGTTTGCAGTCGGTTCATAGAGCACGATCTGCGGACGCGCGGCGTCGAATACACCGGTTTTGTTTACTTCGTCCAGGATTGCGCCGTTTAAAAAGTGTAGCCCCATTGCCCCGGCGTCTGGCCCGGTCACGCAGCCGAACACAAGAGCGTATCCCGCCTTCTTGGCTGCCTCCACATCCTGGAAGCGCGCGGTCGATTCCCGCACAACCTTGACCAGATTTTTCTGGTCCTGCGTCAGTTCGCTGGGCTGTGGTGTCACTGTGTTTAAGTGTCCATTTCTCGCCAACGCGCTTGATGAACCTATACTGATAAGAGCGATCGCGAGCATGGAACATTGGAGTTGTGTCGCGAATCGTGTGATTACCTTCATCGTAAAAACCTTCCTCACTATTTGATTTCGGGATGCTAGCTCAGCTCGGCTGGGTCTCCGGGCCTTGCCCCGTGTAATCAAATTACCTTTCGCGAAGCATTTTCGTCTTGACGGCACAGTGAAGTATTTCTGACGTTTCCATGACTTTTAACTTCTCGCATGTGCAAAGCGCCGAACCAAGTGCGGAGCTTCTCCCAAAAAAGAAAGGGCGGGGATTTCTCCCTGCCCTTCGATCCAAAAAAGCGATTGCCTTTAAGCGTTGCTCAGAACCCGCTCACGCGTTTCCGCGTCCTGCCGCTCTTCCAGGCGCGAACCAGGAAGCGCAACCTCCAAAACCTCTTCAATCGTGCTACAGAAGTGCAGGTTCACGCCCTCAAGCTGTTCCGGAGTAAGGTCCTCTTCCACGTTCATGCGATTGTCCGCAGGGAAGAGTATATCTTTCACACCCGCCCGCTTCGCCGCCAGGAATTTTTCCTTCACTCCGCCGATCGGCAAAACATTCCCGCTCAGCGTCAACTCACCTGTCATCCCGGTCAGCGGTCGCACTGGCGTATCTTTCAAGAGCGAAACCAGCGCAGTCGCCATGGTCACTCCTGCTGAGGGACCATCTTTGGGAATGGCGCCCGCGGGCACGTGAATATGGATATCGTGGTCCTTGAAAAACTCTTCTGCGACGCCCAGCTTCTCCGCGTTCGATCGCACCCAGCTATGCGCCACGGTAACGGACTCCTGCATCACCTGCCCGAGTTGGCCTGTCAATAATGGCGGGCCACCCTTGCCCTTCATCTTGTTTGCCTCGATGAAGAGAATGTCGCCGCCGGCCGGCGTCCAGGCCAATCCAACGGCCACACCGGGACGTTTGGTGCGCTCTGCAATTTCCGTATCGATGCGTATCTTGATCCCGCCCAGAAATTCCTGGACGATCTCTGGCGTCACCAGCAGCTTCTCGTCTTTGCCTTCCGCAATGCGGCGCGCCTGCTTGCGGCACATCGTGCCGATGTTGCGTTCCAGGTTGCGCACGCCAGCTTCACGCGTGTAATGCCGGCTGATGAAACGAACGGCATCTTCCGGAATTTCAATCTGCTCTTTCGTCAGGCCGTTTTCTTCGATCTGCTTCGGAACCAGATAGCGCTCGGCGATGTGCGTCTTATCGTCTTCGGTGTAACCCTGAAGCTCGATAATTTCCATACGATCGCGCAACGGCTCCGGAATCGTATCCAGCATGTTGGCCGTGCAGATGAAAAGCACCTTCGACAGGTCAAACGGCACGTCCAGATAGTTGTCGCGGAACGTGGAGTTCTGCTCAGGATCCAGCGTCTCCAGCAGCGCCGATGACGGATCGCCGCGAAAATCGCGCCCAAGTTTATCTACTTCGTCCAGAACAAAGACCGGATCGTTGGTCTCAGCGCGGCGCAGTCCCTGCATGATCTGCCCCGGCAATGCGCCAATATATGTGCGACGATGACCACGGATTTCCGCTTCAT
>DASXKZ010000081.1:0-24179 GCA_036496525.1 Candidatus Angelobacter sp. | reverse complement strand
GCAGGAAAAGGGCCGTCAACTGCGTAGTGAAACTCTTGGTTGCGGCAATGGCCACCTCCTCGCCGGCGTGGGTCAGGAAAGTCGCATCCGCCAGTTGGGTCAGCGGAGTTTCCGGAACATTGCAGATGGCCAGCGACATGGCATGCTTGCGCCGGGCGACCTGCAATGCGGTAATCGTGTCGATGGTGGTCCCGGACTGAGACAGAAAAACCGTGAGTTCCTCAGGCGCAACTACCGGGTCGCGATAACAATATTGGCTGGCGAAATCAACTTCTACGTCAATGGCCGCCATGCGCTCGAACATGAATTCGCCCACCATTCCGGCATGGCGGCTGGAACCGCTGGCGGCGATTGTAATTTTTGAGAAAGACCGAATTTGGTCTGAAGTAAAAGGCAGCTCCGGCAGACGGATTGTGCCATCGTTATCTATATGGTCCCTGAGCACCCGGCGAACAGCATCGGGCTGCTCATAGATTTCCCGGATCATGTAGTGCGGGAACTTGGCGTTCGCTTTGGCCGGTGCTTGATTCACGTTCCACTCCTCGCTCCGGGATGCGCCCTTTGTTTCCGGTTTTTCAGGGGATACATCCGAGGCATAGGTGTCCAGCCACCGGGTCATTTAGACGCACACTACCGGCGCTGAGTGGCTTTATTCAGCCCGGCATTCTGCAATGAGACAGAATGCCGGGGTTGAGCAAGTTACCACCTTGAACGACGTCAGAAAATCAGTTTCATGCCGAACTGCACCTGGCGGCCAGGGTTGGAAGACGTGATGACCCCAAACGTGGGGCCAGTGCTTGTGCTGGGAGCGCCAAGGATCGGTGTATTCGTGAGGTTGATGAACTGAGTCAGGAACTGGAAGTTCGTCCTCTCCGAAATCTGGAATGACTTGACGATGCTCAGGTCAGATGTAGCCAATCCTGGTCCGCGGAACGCGCCCGCGGCGCAGGTGCCAAATGTATGGGGAGTGCCATCTGTAACTGAATCAGGATTAAGGAAGTGCGGGCCGAGCACCCCGGGAGTAGTTGGATCATTAGGATTGGTGAACTGGCCGCTCCCGGACTGCGAAACGCCAGGGACACAGTTAGGACGAGGCGAAAAGCTGCCGGTCAATGAACTGTCAGCGCCGTGCGGATAAAGAGCAAAGCCGGTATGCAGCGTAAAGTCTGATGCGATGCTCCAGCCGCCGATCACCGCATTGACTATCGAATCTGCGCCTCCGCCAAAACGGCGGCCTTTTCCAAAGGGCAAGTCATAAGTCATATACCCATTGAAGAGACCGGCTGCATCGGAGATGCAGCGCCCATAGTCGCCTTTTGCGTTATAAGCATTCTGGAAGAAGAACCCGAAGCCGGTCTGGCTGGTAGTTCCGGGAAGCGCTTCTTCGTCGCCGAACGGGCCAAAGTAGCCCAGGCTGTTGGTCATGCACTTGGACCAGGTATAGTTCGTGCGGAACGTTAAACCTTGCCACGCACGTTGCTCCACACTGAGTTGCAGGGCGTTATAGCGCTGTATGCCGCTGGAATCGTTAAAGCGTATCGTTGGTGTGTTCGCGCCGCAACAGTTGAGCAAGGGCTGAGCAAAGGGACCAGGTGAGGTGGTTCCGTCAGGATTAAGAACCTTCTGGTTAAAGATAAAAATATCGGACATGTGATCGATCTTGTTGCCCACATACCCGACCGAGACTGATGTTCTCGACCCCAGCTGCCGCTGGATGGTGAGGTTCCACTGCTGGTCAATCGCAGGCTGCAAGTTCGGGTTGGTCAGGTGGAGCGTAGCGCCGCTCAAGCAGACCGGAGAAAGCGCCTGTAATGCCGCTACCGTGCAGGCTGCAGCAGGGAACCCGCTGAATCCCTGGCTCAACGTGCTGGCCGGCAAAGCTTGCGTGGCTGGATTGATGAGTTCATGGGCTTCCACGAATGGAGGATTCTGGTATGGCAGGTTGTTAACACCGTTGGCCTCCATGAAGCTGGAAATGCCGTATGCAGCGCGAATCACGGTATTCCTTGTCCACACGGAATTCCATTGCGGCTGCCACGCGAGACCAATGCGTGGCTGGAAGTTACCGATTCCGGTGTAGGTGTTGTATCCCGATCCAATGGTCGGCACACCAGTGATCAGATTGAAATTCACATCCTGGCCGTTGTTGGTCTGGCGCGCAGTTGTAAGCTCATAGCGAAGGCCAAGGTTCAACGTAAGATTGTTTTTGACGCGCCAGTTGTCCTGGGCAAATATCCCAAAGAGACTGTTGCGCAGGTACTTGTTTCCGCCGCCACCGTTCCCCTGCTGAACATCCTGAGGAAGACCGAGCAGAAAATCGGCAACCGCATTGCCGGCGGAAGCTCCATTATTGCCGGTGTATTGCCCATTGAAGATAAACTGCCCAGCCAGGCCGGCATTGCCCGGATACAGATCATTCATGATGTAGTGGTAGGCCTGGAAGCCGCCATGGATCACATGCCGTCCGTGGGTCCACGTAGCAGTATCTTCAAACTGCCATGTGGTGTCATGAAAGGATTGGACCAGGTCGGCGTTCCCGATTTGGCCGACGTTGGTGTTCGCGAAAGTCATCTGTGGCAGGAAACTCGTCGTAACACCTGCGATGCCGAACGCTGCACCCAAATTCTGCCCGGTTGGATTGGAGAATCCCTCCGTCACCGGGAAATACTGGAATCCCAAGCGCGCGTCGTTGAGCAGTGACGCGGAAAAAGTATGCGTTTCATCCACCACAAAATTCTTTAGCGGGAAGGTACGGTCGGAATCGCCCAGCAGTTGCACGCTGTTGCTTAGCGGCGCGGTGACGAACTGCTGCGAGTACCGGCCCATCACATGGTCTTTCGCGGATGGAACAAAGTCAATCTTAAGATCACCCTGATAGGAGTTGGTCTTAAACTGACTAATGTTATTCGTAACCGCGCCTCCAGGATAAAACGGAGAGGTAACAATAGCGCGGGCCGCGGCATTCATGCTCCCGATGGGAATCTGGTTATTGAGAAACGCCGTGCGCGTTGCCGGGTTTGCGCTGGATGCCGGATTAAAGAGCTGATGCGCCGGGTTGTTGCAGATGCCTCCAGAGAACCCCTCCGGGCAAAACGCGGAAAAATCGCCTGTGCGTTGCTCGTTGGGAATCAGGTTCAACTGCCCGACTGTCGCCGGTTGAGAAAAGAGCGACTCCGCGAAATCCGAAAAAAAGAACAGCTTGTTCTGGATGATCGGCCCACCAAAGGTGAAGCCGAAATCATCATAGTGCAGCGCTGCCCTGGGAGCGATCTGCTGGCCGGCCTGGTTTCTTCCGCAACTGAACGTTATGCCGTCAGCGTTCTGAGCGCAGGCATGATTGTTTTGCCAGCTATTGGCGTTCAAGCCACCGCGGCGAAGATATTCATACAAAGAACCGTGGAAGTCGTTGGTCCCGGACTTTACGGTCACGTTCACCACGCCGCCTAAGTAATTACCAAAGTCGGCCGGGGCGCTGCCGGTGATGAGATTGAACTCCTGCACAGCATCGGGCGCGGGCACGTAACCCACGTCATTGTTGTCCGGCTGGTTGTTGTCCATGCCGTCAAGAAGAAAATTGTTTTCCTGCTCGCGGGCGCCGTTCACGTAGGGCCGTCCCGTACCAAAACTGTTTTGCGCCGCCTGGAAGCCGAACAGATTTGGCGTAATCACACCCGGCGCTGATATCAGCGTTAATTGGTTGGTGTTGTGGGTTGAAAGCGGCAGCGATGAAAGTGTAACCGAATCCACCAGATTGCCAAGCAGTGAAGTGTCCGTTTGCAGCAGCGGCGCCACGCCAGAGACTTCAACGGTCTCAGTGGTCTGGCCGATTCGCAGTTGGATATTCAGCCGGGCTGTCTGGTTCAGAGTGACGGTGAAAGCCTGGTGGATCACACTCTGAAAACCCTTGGCTTCCGCCTTTACCTGGTACTTACCCACAGGCACGCCGGAAATATTGAATGCTCCGGAATCATTGGTGGTTGTGGTAAGAACGGTGCCTCGATCAAGGTCTTTCGCGGTTATGGTTGCTCCGCTCACTGCCGCACCACTGGGATCAACGACTGTTCCCACGATGGATGCCGTCACTTCCTGCGTCCATGCGGGGGAGGACAGGAGAAACAGGGCCGCCAGCAATAAAAGGACGCTGCCTGCAAGCGCCCTGTGGAAGTTGGTTCGCCCAACACCTGCTACTCGACAGCCGTTGGAGTGGAGACCTGATTGCGAAATCATCATACGCGGCATGTGACCTCCGAAAGTCCAGGGGCTAGAAACACCCTGAGAGCACTTGACCTTTATTGAACTAATTCAGTGTTTATTGAAACGATTTCATAAACACGGGCGAGATTGTCACAAATGCAGGTGCGCGTGTCAATAGGTCTATGAACTTTTTTTGCCGTTGGACGTTCCAGGTTGGCAACTTCGGCAACAGATGCTTTCTAAAGGAGGGACGAATCGCCCAGAGAAACACTGTCGATCTAGTCCAAAGAAAGTCTAGACTGCAAGGGAACAACAACGACCAGGCTGCAGGATCATGGGAAGACGCGCGGCGCCGATCAATCCGGCGCGGTCCTGCAATTGCGCAGGCCTGACCTCTGTTGCGCGATGGCTCTGCTTCTGCTGCTCTCCAGCGCGAAAGACGATAGATCGCTCCGTCAATTCCTGAAACATGGCCGGGGAGAACTGGTCCCAGGCGCGGGACACGCCTCCGCCGATGACATACATGGGAAGGTTAAAAGCATTGATCAGATTCGCCAGGGCAATCCCAAGGGCCGCGCCGGCAGCAGTAAAGATGCGGCGGGCCGCGGGATCGCCGCCTTGCGCGCACGTATGTACGGTCCGCGAAGTCAATGCTTGATCTTGCTCCCTGGCTGCGACCAAACAGGACGATTCGCCTGAATCCGCAGCCTCAATCGCAGCGCGACGAATTGCCGTGGCGGAAGCATATTGCTCCAGGCAACCATGGTTGCCGCATGCGCATGCGCGGCCTTCCGCAATCACAGTCATGTGTCCGAGTTCGCCCGCCATCCCCAGAACTCCATGCCAGGGCCGGCCATTTACCACAAAGCCGCCGCCAACGCCGGTGCCAAGCGTAATCATGCAGAGGTCTTCAACATGCTGCCCTGCGCCTAGCCATTTTTCACCCACGGCGGCGCAGTTTGCGTCATTCTCCAGGATCACCGAGGTGCCCAGCCGCATTTCGAGATCGTCGCGTACCGGATATCCATTCCAATCTGGGAGGTTTGAAGCCGAATGTACGGTGCCGCTCTGCAGATCGATAATGCCGGGAATGCCGATTCCCAATCCCAGGAATTTATGGGAAGGAGAATACTTGTTGGTCAGGAAGCGGGCGGCGTCGGTGATCTCATCCACAACCTTTTCGCGGCCCCGGCTTATCTCGGTGAGCACGCTAACACCCTCAAGCTGCGTGCCGTTCTCTTCCACGGCGGCAACGCGCAGGTTGGTGCCTCCCAGGTCGACCCCAATGGAGAATGCCGGCATGGCCCACCTCCCGCAGAAAAACACAGCCGGAACGCAATTATAACGAATCGTTTCAATAAAACAATTAGAAAAAGTAATGTTTTGTGTCTAGATTTTATTGAACATTACGGGACAATCAGTGCGAGAATAGGGAGCAAAGGCCAGCTCAGCGTGCCGACCGCTACAAGGAAAACGAGAAAAATGAAAAGACAGGGCTTAAGGAAAGTGTCTGTCACCATCCGCGATGTAGCCCGGGAGAGCGGCTTTGCCGCCAGCACCGTTTCCATTGTTCTGAACAATGCGCCACTGGCCCGCTACATTCCGCCTACTACCAAGGCGCGCATTCACAGAGCGGCAAAGAAACTCGGTTACCACCCAAATATTTTTGCTCAGTCGCTGCGCAGCAAGAGAAATCATACCGTCGGCGTGATCTTGTTCGATATCACTGATCCCTATTGCACGCTGATCCTGCGCGGGATCGAAAAATCGCTGTACCAGGAATCATTTCTCTCCATCCTTGCCGACGCCCATAACGAACGCGCCCGTTTTGAACGATATCTGGAAATGATGCTGGAGCGCCGTGTGGAAGGCCTGCTGGTGCTGGCCAACTGGCTGTATCTGGATATCAATCTGCTGGCGGACCTTGAACGCGGCAAAACTCCAACTGTGATCATTGGACGAGAGCTCGAGTCAAACGCCACCAGTTCAGTAACGGTGGACGATGAAGGCGGAGCATATTCCGCTCTGTCACATCTCTACTCTCTCGGACACCGCAAGATTGCCTTTGTACGCGGTCCACGAGCACTCGCCAGCAGCAAGGCCCGTTGGCGTGGGGTGCAGCGCTTCGCCAAAGACACCCGGCTCGAGCTTGATCCCAAACTGGTTGTTGATTTGCCGGACCAGGTCAACCTGAATGCCGGAGTCGATGATGCTTTCCGTATCACGGAAGAGCTGTTAAAACAAAAACGCCCGTTCAGCGCACTGATGGCTTATGACGATATGACCGCCTTTGGCGCCTTGCGCGCTCTGGCCAAGGCAGGCATCAAAGTGCCGCAAGAATGTTCGCTCATCGGCTTTGACGACATCAATCCATCGCATCTCTTTGTGCCTTCACTCACTACGGTTCGCCAGCCCATGGAAGCCATGGGCGCCAGCGCGGTCAGCATTCTCATTGAGGGAATCAGCGCGGCCGCAGAGAACCGCAGCGGCTCGGCCATTCATCGCAAGCTCCCAGCGGAGTTGGTAATTCGCGAATCGACGCAAGCGGTTCCGTGATTTGGTCTGCAACACATCTCGCGTTCCTTCATTTTTTAGTAAACTTTCCGGGGATAGTAACCGGCAGCTTGCCGCTAAAAGCAATACGTCCAAAAAGCGCTTCTGCCAAGGCCTTCATGGCAGGCGGCAAGATGCTGTATGTGCAAACGTAAGTGGATGCTGCTGGATACGACGCCAGATCATAAGGCATGCGCAGCGCAACCGTAATCAGGCGCGTGCCCCTCTTCATGAGATTTTTCACCAGCTCCGCCTGCGCAGGATGGACAGTAGCATTGATGGTTCCCAGGACCACGACGGTATATTTGGCCAACCGCTCGCACAACGCGCCAATCTCCTCCGCTGCCGGGCTCATGGCAAAGAAAAACTCGTCGACTCGCGGATGATAGCGACGAAGCGCATCCGCCAGCACCGGCTTCACATAAGATGAGGTATCGGCGGGAGTCAGGTCCTCCGGACGCGGCAACGCAACTGCAATTTTGTCGTCAGCGCCAACACGTAGCGGCAACTGACGCGCGGTATCCCGTACAAGTGTGATTGATTTGCGCGCCACTTCCTGGGCGAGGCGAAGATGCTCGTCGCAGCCAACTACGGCCAAGGATTCCTGCCGCTGGCGTTTGATCCAATTTTTTAGCGCAAAGATGCGCCGCGCTGAAGCGTGAATCTCATCGACTGAAAGCAGCCCTCTCCGCGCGGCTTGCACCAGATTGGCGCAGGCCGGTTCCACACGGGAAAGATCGTGATTGAAGAGAAGCAGATCGATTCCAGCAGCGACGGCAGCCATGGTTTCGGCCACGTAACCGGGCCCCTGCTCCATAGCGTGCATGTCAAGAGCGTCGGAGACAATCACGCCATTGAAGTGCATCTTTTTGCGAAGCAGATCGCGCAGGATCTCCGGCGAGAGTGTGGCCGGTAATTCATTCGATCCGCCGTTGAACGCAGGCATCACGATATGCGCCGTCATCACCAGCCGAACTCCGCGGTTCACGGCAGCGCGAAATGGAACTAACTCAACGGAACGAATCCGTTTAGCAGAGTGCGTCACAATGGGAGCGTTATGATGCGAATCGCTGGAAGTATCCCCGTGGCCGGGAAAGTGCTTGGCTGTCGCGGCTACACCAGAGCTTTGCAGCCCGCGAATGAGCGCGGCGCTCAGGCGTGCTACCAATTTCGGGTTTTCACCAAAAGAGCGCGTGCCGATGACCGGATTTTGAGGGTTGCTGTTGACGTCACACACCGGCGCAAAGTCAACGTTGATGCCCACGGCAGAAAGCTCTTTCCCGATGGCACGTCCAACCTTATAGGCGAGCTTATCTGAGCCGGCAGCACCAAGGGCCATGTTGCCGGGAAAAGGCGTAGTCTGGTCAACCGCGATCAGTTGGCCCCCTTCCTGGTCTGCGGCAATCAACAGCGGAGGCTGACTTGATTCAGCCGCGGCGCGTTGCAGAGCATGAGTTAATCCACGCAATTCAGCCAGACTGCCCATGTTCTTGTGGCGGAAAAGGACCACGCCGCTGACAAAGTGACGCCGCAGGACTTCAAGAAATTGATCAGGCGGCGCTTCCTTGCCTTCAAAGGTCACCAGAAATTGCTGTCCTATTGCTTTTTCCAGCGTCATCGCATCTTTTGGAATTGCGCTTCGCATCCTATAGCTCACTCGCCAGAGCTTTCGTCGGCGTGGGTTGAGACTCGGCGCTTGCGTTGCCAATCGGAATAAAGCGGGCCATCACCAAAGCAGGAACTGCTGCGATGAGCACCCAGATAAAAAATTTCTGGTAGCCAATCCATTTCTGGATATACCCGCTCAATGCGCCGGGCACGATGAGCCCAAGATTCATGAGTGAATTAGCAAATGCATAGTGCGCAGCCTGATATTTTCCCGGCGCGATCTCCTGCATCATGAGCAGAATTACGCCCACAAATCCAAAGCCGTAGCCGAACATTTCCACGCTGAGCGCGGTTGCGATCAATGCAGAATTCGCAGGCAGGGCCGTGCTCAAGTAAACATAAGCCACGTTCGGCAGATTCATGATGATAATTAGCGGAACGATGGCCCGCTTCAGCCCGAGCCATGAAGTAAAGTAGCCTCCCAGCACCGTGCCGCCAATAAATGCCGCGGTCCCCAGCGTGCCGTAAATCGTCCCAAATTGTGCGGTGGTCAGGCCCAGACCGTGGTCAGTACGCGCGGCTTTAAGGAATAAAGGACCGATTTTTACCAGTTGTCCTTCACCCGCGCGATACAAAAAAATGAATACCAGCAACAGAATAATGTTGGGCTTTTGAAAGAAGCGCACGACTACATCCCAATAAGTCCTTGCTACTTCCTTTATGCTGCCGGAACGCCGGTCTTCGCCGCCGGCAGGCAGCATGCGCGCGTGATAAAGGCCGAGCAAGACAAGAATGACGCCAAGACTGCCAAAGATGATCATCCATGCACGAAAGATCGGCATCCGTGCTTCAAGAAATCCGGCAAGGATGATGAGCCCTCCTTGCGAGAAAAACCGTGCGACGTTAAAGAAGCCGCCTTGCCATCCGGCATAAGCTGATTGTTGCTTGGCGGTGAGACTGGCGATGTAAAGGCCGTCGGCGACAATATCGTGGGAGGAGGAACAGAAGCCTACGATCGATAGCAAAGCAATCGAGTAACGAAAGTAGCCCGGAAGCGGCAAACAAAGCGCCAGCAACCCGAGGCTTAGTCCGCCGATAAACTCAAAGCACACCACAAAAAATTTCCTGGTCTTATACATCTCCAGGAACGGGCTCCACAGCGGCTTGAGCGACCACGGCAGGCCCAACAGGCTGGTGCTGAGCGCAATCACTTCATTGCTGACGCCCACGCGCTGATAAAAAATCAGCGCCATCAGGCTCACGGTATAGAAAGGCAGCCCCTCGGCAAAGTAGAGGGTAGGCACCCATCGTGCAGGAGAAGCGTGTTGACGATTTGTGAAATTCACAGAGCCTATTGTGCCATGAGCATAAAAGATGGCGTCCGCGGCTGATGCCGCGAACGCCAACAGGTTCGTTATTGTTTATGGCACGCCTAGGCTATTCATGTATTCATGCGTGTAGGCGAGCGCTGGATTCGTGGTCCCACTACTACTGCTACCGCCGGCGCCGGGCGTGTCGCGATCGAATGCCCAGAAGCGCGAAGTCGGCAGGTGGTTGGAGATCACGAAGGCATTCACCGTATCGATGTTCTGCAAGCTTGTGATCTCGTCCTGGGTATCGGCCTTCCCGATCATCATCGTGAGTCCGATATGGGTGAAAGGTATGCCGGATTGGGCGTTGAGCGCCTGTGCCGCGGCGATCGCGGACTGGCCCATATCGCACGCGTTATTTACAACCACACAGTTGCTGGGAGTGGTGGAACCGTAGTCAAACGTCATGAGGTTGACCACGTAGTTGCCGGTAAGCCCCAGACGTTTGATCTCATTCACCACCGTTGTGCCGGCGCTTCCTCCCGTGATGGGATTGGCCGAGCCGGAGCCAAGCGACTGAATGGTAAAGCTGAATTGCAGGTTGGGGAACGTTCCCATCGCTACTTTGGTGGCGTTGATCAGATCATCAATGAGCGCTTGCGACTGGCCAAGCTCAATGTCGTAATCGATCCCGACCAGGTTGGCCGACTTATACCTATTGATGAAGTTGATCAGCCCTTGACCGCTAGAGCAGTCGAACGATCCATTGGCGCCGCCAGTGCTGATGATGTATTTCTTCCCGGCGTTGACAAAGGCCTGAACGTTCGTCGCTTCCTGCGCGGGCGTAATGCCTGCCCAAGATTCCGCATCGCAAGTACCGGTGGCAAAGGACCAGACCAGCGTTGAGTTCGGCATAGCGCTGGTCACCGGCTGCACGGTGCCCGTTACAGCCGACCGCTGGAGTCCGGTATTGAAGTCGGCGTTGAGCGTCACGTCTTTATAGGCAGCAAAGATCACGCTGCCCGGCGGTGGCGGAGTTGGTGTGGGAGTGGCTTTGGGTGTTGGAGTGGGAGTTGGAGTAGGCGTTGGCGCTCCCGTGGTGCAAGCGACGCCGGTAAACCACGGATCGCCGGAGCCTGCCGGGCCGGCGTGGCCTGCAATGGTCGGGTCCTGACCCTGGTTCCAGAATTGCGCAGTAAAGTTCAAACCGTTCTTGCTGGCCTTGTTTCCACCATTGCAAGTGGTGGTGGAGGTATTGCAATAAGCAAGGGTGGAATTCCATGCGGCAGCGCATGTGCCTCCACCGCCGGGAGGAGGAGTGGGAGTTGGCGTTGGAGTAGCTGTAGGTGTGGGGGTAGGAGTTGGCGTGGGCGCGCCGCTGACCGGAGTCCAAAGCGCCGGCACGTTAGGCGGCTCCCAGCCAACCTGGGAAGTGTGGGCCTGAATACATTTGTATTCAACGTTCTGGTACATCACAAGCGCGCCTACTGCATAAGCGGTGTTGGGCGCCCAGTTAGGGATGGTTTGCGAGAATGACGCGACGGATGTTAAGCACAGGACCAATGCCACACCCAGGATGACGGCAGAAAGCTTTTTCATTGGCGGGAGCTCCTAAATCTTTCTTCCAGCCTCAAGCTGCTGGACAGGATGCATTTGCCATGGTGTATTCCAGCAAAGCGGCCTGCTGGAGCCGGGTCGATTTTGTTTTCTCGACGAGGTTAAGTTGTGCGCGGCGCATGGCAGAAGGCGCGCGCAAAAAACTCAAACACAGTACACGTTTTGATGAAACGATTCAATAAAATTTAATTAATCGATTCAATTACCAGTTCCAAAGTGGGAAAATGGAAACGGCAATTTCATGGAAAGCAAGGGGCGCTGCTTCTCCGTTCCAACCCGGTCAGGCCGCTGCGGGAAATTTTCACGATCGCTTTGTGCTTGCAGCCACAGCGGAGAACGTGTAAACAGGATTGAGTCGACACGCCTCCATGACCACAGTCATTACCGCCTCGCGCTTAGTCACCCCGCTTGAATGGATTGAATCGCCAGTGGTAACGGTGGAAGATGGGCACATCACGGCTTTACGGTCTCGCAGCGATGCAGAGGTCCCAGCAGGCCAGCCTCTGAATTTTCCGGACCTGATATTGGCGCCCGGATTCATTGATATCCACATACACGGCGGCGCGGGCAGAGATGCCATGGAAGCTGATGACTCCGCCCTGACACAGATTGAGCGTCAACTCGTTCAGCACGGCGTAACTGCGTATCTGCCGACTACAGTCACTGCGTCTGAGAAAAAAATCCTGAAGGCTTTAGGAGGCTTGGGGAAATTGATCGCCATGGTAAATAAGAATCAGGGCCGCGCGGTCCCTCTCGGCATTCACCTTGAAGGGCCTTTCATCAGCCATGAAAAACGAGGGGTGCATCCTCCACAGGATCTTCTGCCGCCTTCCCCGCAGGCGCTTGAGCGCTTCTGGCAGGCTGCCGCAGGGAACATCCGCATGATGACGATTGCGCCGGAGCTTCCAGGCGCGGTGGAGACGATTCAATATGCGCGAACGCTAGGGGTGCACTCTAGCCTGGGACACTCGAACGCTACGTATCAGGAAGCTCAGTCGGGCATCGCAGCCGGGGCTGATCACGCAACGCATACATTCAATGCCATGCGCGCGCTCGATCATCGCGATCCGGGCATTCTAGGCGCAGTTCTGGAGAATGACGAGTTGACCGCGGACATCATTGCCGACGGAATTCACGTCCATCCGAGCGTGCTGAGTCTGTTCCTGCGCGCCAAGGGAGCGGACCGGGCCATCCTGATTACTGACGCAATCAGCGCGACGGACATGCCCGACGGAATCTACAGTCTGGGCGGTCTTGAGGTGCAGGTTAGTAATGGCCGTTGCGAATACCAGGGCAAACTGGCAGGCAGTGTCCTGACCCTTGATCGCGCTATCCGCAATGTGATGAATTTCGCAGGATGGAAACTCCAGCAGGCCATCAGGCTCGCAACGTTGAATCCCGCCCAGCGCCTGGGTATTTCGGATCAACGAGGACTGCTGGCGCCGGGAAGGCGCGCGGATTTGGTTGTGCTTACGCCGGAAGGAAACGTCGTCCACACGATCATTGGCGGGGAGATGGCGAATTGATGAATTCCACTCAAAACAAAATTTTTCTCGGCACTCTGGGTCAACGTTTGATGTCGGTTCTGATCGTATCAATCTCCTTTTGTCCCGTGCTCCACGCGAAAGACAAACACCCTCAGAGACAGGTGATTGGATACTTCACTGAAGGCGGCGCGGCGTCCGGCAAATATCCCGTTAAAAATATTGTGACAAGCGGAGCGGCAAATCTGCTCACACAGATAGATTACGCTTTTGGCCACGTAGCGAATGACCAGTGCCAGATCGCGAATCGTGAGGTAGCGCTGGACCATGAATATGACTCCGCTTCCAGTGTGGACGGCAGCGCCGATCCCCAGGGCCCGAACCAACTGCGCGGCACTTTTCATCAGCTGCAGGAGCTGAAGCATCTCTATCCAAATCTGAAAATCCTCATCTCATTCGGCGGCTGGGGACAATCAGAGGGCTTTACCAGCGCGGCTACGCCAGATCATCTGCGCGATTTCGTTCGTTCGTGCGTGCAAACCTTCATAGCCGGCCACTTTGCTGAGGGTATTGAAGGAGCCGGCGTTTTTGACGGCATCGATATTGATTGGGAGTATCCGGTCGAGGGAGGCGTTCACCAGGGCAGTCCTGAGGACAAAACAAATTTCACAGCCCTGACCGCAGAATTTCGGCGTCAATTGGACGAGTTACGTCCCGGCTATCTTCTTACCGCCGCGCTGCCCGCGGAAGAGGAGTACTACAAGAATTTTGAGCTGAAGGAAGTCAGCAAATATCTGGATTATGTTTCCATCATGGCTTATGACCTGCATTGGAACAGTGAGCCAACCACAAACTTCCATAGCGCGCTATTTCATGATCGGGCTGATCCCTCCAAGGCACCGCTCGATAAGCGGTACGGCGACTATGCGGTGCGTGGCTTTTTGCAGGCTGGAGTGCCGGCAGGAAAAATCATTTTCGGAGTGCCTTTCTATGGAAAAGGATGGCAAGGCGTAAAGGATGTTAATCACGGGTTGTATCAACCAGCGACCGCGCCCGCTCAGACCGGCGGCAGCAACCGCGAATTGAAAGACCTGTCTGAGGCCGACCGGAAATATTCATCCAAAGCCGTTACCTGCACTGTTTGGAGCAATTCAACTTTTTGGAGCTATGACTGCCCACAAGCGCTCCACAAGAAAATGAAATATATCAGGCATCATCATCTTGGCGGCGTAATGTTCTGGGAGCTGAGCCAGGACAGCCCAGGTATGGAGTCGCTTCATATCTTGAGCGGAAGAGAGTAATGCAACGCGAGAATGGATCGAATGCGAAGTTCCCTATCCGGCTTCTCGCCAGCATAATGGATTGGGGTTGATGTAGGCTGCCGAAGAGCGTCAACGGATCGAAACAATTCTTCTCGGGATAGATCGGACGCTTACAAGAATTGGTGACACGCGTTTAGAGGTTGAGGTGGCCTTTGATCGGAATGAGCTTCTCATCAGAAATATGGACCACACTGGCGAAAGATTAAAGAGTATTAGCATTCCTATTCCCATTTTGGGCTCTTCGATTTCAGCAAGCCTCTTTTGTCCTTGACTAGAAGTCCACCAAAGAAACAAAATTTCGATGCCCACATCCGCCTATTCGGCCCCATAAGGTTGAGCGTCATAAATCCCCGCTCTTCGCTGAATTGACAGGAAGCGAGTCAAGGAGGTGCTCCGCCATGACAGTTCAATCGATCATAACCGGCTCAATATTAAAAGCGTTCTCTACGACCGCGGATCTCCCGCGAACAGACGATGAACAGCGCGCGACACTTCGTTCAAAAGCAATCCGAGAGATCCGCTGCTTCGCTCTTGGTCCTCTGGGAACCAACATGATTCAGGCCGCACAGCGCTGGTACGAACGGATGGAAATCGTAGATAAGGCTTTGATTATTCCATGTGAGACACCTGAACATTCGCTCACGTCCGCGGAGGCTGCAACTGGAGAAGCCGTACTAGCCCTATTCTGGACATGTGCGGTTTACGTTCACTTGAATGAGATGTTCTTTCGCAACGTGGGTTGTTTACCTTTTCAGTTTCAACAGATCATGCCCCTGGACGAGATGCAGTTGGCATGTCGACCCGAATTAGTGCCAAAATCAGCCGGCGCAATACCGGAACATTGGCGCATCTTGACACATGCCTCACCGTCACCGCTAATCGCGCACCTTCCCGTCGACATCGTTTCTGCAAATAGCAACGCCGCTGCGGCCAAAGATTGTGCATGCGGACATTCGGAGGCCTGTATTACAACCGAGACGGCCAGGCTCGAATACGGACTTGCTAAATTGTTCAGCTTCGGCTGCCCAGATATGGTCTTCTTTGGCGGCGTGACAGCTAAAGGAGCTACGCTTCTGCGGAACGTCTTCGCAGAACTGGCTCCCCGGTTTCAGCCGTACTCCATTCACCGGTTGAACAATGGAAGGAGAGAAAACCATGAGTGATTTGAATGCTGCTTCGGCGAGGGTCGTGGACGCCACCCTGGTGGATCCACTGGCCCAGAGTCATCGGATAGCGATTGTTTTGGCCCAGGAATTAGATCGTGGAGCAACAGGTAATCGCTGTGCCGTCTTAGCGACGGGACTAACTGCTCTCCATCCCGAGATTGTCGGCAAGGATTTGAAGACAGCCGATGGCGAATCTCTGCCCGGTTTTACAAAAGTGCCAATCACGGTCTTGACAACCAAAGGTCAGTCTCTACAAGAGATGGCCAGCCAAGCTCGCGCAGCCGGATGCACAACTCTGGTCTTCTTGTCGCGTGCCCAAGGAATGCGGTCATACGAAGCCTACTGTGAATCGGTGGCAGAATCCCTGGCGAGCGATCTCGATGTAGATGCCATGCTCATCTATGGCGTAAAGAAAAGAGTGGCTTCCATAACCGGAGCACTGCCCTGCCTGCGCTGACTGTGTGGTAGCGGGCTTGAAAGGAACAGCATGGACGAAGTTCGAAACGGCTGGATATTCGTTCCCGAAGGCCCTGCGTGGATCGGAGCGGAAGTGCCCGGTGAAGGCCCTCCGCAATTGCTTTCCATACCATCCTTCTGGATCACGCGTTGCAAAATCACCAACCGCGAGTTTCTTGCGTTTGTTAATGATGGGGGGTATTCACGCCCTGAATTTTGGGACGCGGATGGTTTGCGATGGCTGCGAGAGCGCAATGTCACTACTCCTGCGTTCTGGGACAACCCTGTTTTCAATGGTTTAGATAGGCCAGTGACAGGAGTATCTTTCTATGAAGCCATGGCCTATGCTTGTTGGGCGAAAGCGCGATTGCCATGGGAAGCCGAATGGGAAAAGGCAGCCCGAGGCGAAGATGGCCGACCCTACCCATGGGGACATCAAGAGCCCGATAGCAACATGGCGCATTTCGCGCCCGACTTCGTGCCCGTGAAATTTGAAACTGTCGCCGCAGAGGGTTGCCCAGACGGTGACTCTCCCTACGGCTGCCGCCAAATGGCAGGCAATCTCTACGAATGGTGTCTTGACTTTTTTCACGTGGACACGCCCCCGCGACGCTCAGCCGCAATATTGGCCGAGATTCGGCCATCAAGACGGAGGCTATTGAAAGGAGGGGCGTGGACCACGGGATCTGACCGGCTTCGAGCTTCAGCGCGATGGTCTCAGCCGCCGGAAGTAAGAGACAACATTATGGGCATTCGCTTAGTAAGCGACCACACTCGGCCAAGCGGCGCCCAAGAGGATTTTCATGACACAAACTAAGCAGATTCCTACCTTCTTTCACGAATACAAAGGCTGCGCCATACCTGAATTAGATACCGCCAGCTACCGATTGGTGGTGGAAGGGAAGGTTGAGAAGCGTTTGGAAATCAGTCTCTCCGAACTCGAACACATGGGTTCGGCGAGTGAGATCGAGCGCCGGTTCTACTGTGTCAATGGCTGGAGCCTGTCCGCTCGCTGGTTTGGAGTAGAGGTTCGCCATTTACTCGAATTCGTCAGGCCGTCACCCGAAGCTCAATTCTTAAGGGCCACAAGCATAGGCGCATATGAGGACACCAGTAGTATCCGTGAACTGGTGGACGGTCGAGCGATGCTCGTAACCCGTATGAATGGAGAACCATTGTCGCCCGAGCGGGGAAAGCCTGTGCGCCTGATGCTTTTTGATCGATATCAGTTTAGGGGCGTCAAATCGCTGGCCAAGATCGAAATCGTAAGCGACTATCGTCCGGGCATGTGGGTCAAGTACGGTTACACTGACGCAAGCATTCAACCCTTCCCGCATCTGGCAATCGAATCGGGAGAATGCTTGATGCCCGATCCTGAAGTTTTGAAACCTGAAGAACCACCTAGCTGACGGCCACCATGGAAAAGAGAACGCGTATGCCCAATACTGCTTCCCGTCTGGGAGCATTCAATGCATGTCGGATCCGCGAAATGACTCGGTTTGCCGAGCAGCGAAAGGCAATCAATTTAGCCCAGGGTTTCCCGGACTTTGATCCACCGCGCGAGCTGATTGCTGCTGCCCATCTTGCCTTGGACAGTGGATTCAATCAATACGCTTTGACATGGGGTTCTCCCCGTTTGCGGGCCGCCCTGGCATTCAAGCAGGAAAGATTCATGGGTCTGGCCCTTGATCCTGACAGGCATATCACGATTACGTGCGGAGCAACGGAGGCCATGATGGCAGCCACGCTGACAGTTTGCGATCCCGGAGATAAAGTCATCGTGTTTTCGCCATTCTATGAGAACTATAGAGCTGATATAGCTCTTTCGGGCGCCGTTTCAGTGTGCGTCCAGTTATATCCGCCTGAATTTACATTTGACCCGCAAGAGCTGCGTAAAGCATTTCAGGCGGGAGCAAAGGCCTTGATTTTATGCAATCCATCCAACCCCACCGGGCGCGTTTTCACTCTTGAAGAATTGCGTGTTATCTGTGACCTGGCGCATGAATTTGATGCGTGGGTAATTACTGATGAAGTATACGAGCATATCGTTTATCCCCCAAATCGACACACTTATGTGGCTTCCATGCCCGAAATGTTCAAACGCACTATCTCTTGCGGTTCATTTTCAAAGACATATTCGGTTACAGGGTGGCGTTTGGGATACGTGATCGCGGAAGAAGAAACCACCGCTGGCATCCGCAAGGTCCATGATTTCTTGACGGTCGGAGCCCCTGCTCCGCTTCAGGAAGCGGCCACTTGTGCGCTGAGTTTTCCGGATGAGTACTACTCTCAGTTGGCCTCTGAGTATCAGCGTCGCCGAGATATCTTTACTGGCTACCTCAACGAGCTTGGAGTGCCGTACATCTTACCGCAAGGTTCCTACTTTTGCCTGGCGGATATTGGCTCTTTTGATTTTGTGGATGACTTTGAGTTTTGTAATTGGCTGATCGAAGAAGCCGGTGTAGCTGCAGTGCCGGGTTCTGTTTTTTTTGACCAATCCATTACAAGGTTTGCCCGGTTTCACTTCAGCAAGCGTGAAGAAACGTTGCACGAGGCGGGACGGCGTCTGGTTAGTATTCGGCAAAAGGTCTAAACATAGGGGACCTGTATGCCCTTCGCGCGAAGGGCTGCTAATAACTCGCCAATACTCATATGCTCAACTCCACGATGCTCGGAGAAGAAGCATTCTTTTGGGTGGATGGAATGCGGTTGGCGGGAATCTCGAATGCAGGCGCATTTGTATTGAAACTCGCGGCCAGCTCAGCCAAAGTTGGTGTGGTAAATAACGCTCGCACATCCGGCTTCACTCCAGCCCGTGCCAGCCGCTCCACCACCGTCACCGCAATCAGCGAGTGTCCGCCGAGTTCAAAGAAATTATCGTGGCGGCCCACACGCTCATGATTGAGCAACTCTGCCCAGATGGCGGCAAGCAACTCTTCGTTCGCTCCTTGCGGCGCCTCGTATTGGCGCACGACATAAGCGTCGCCTTCCGGCGCCGGCAATGCCTTGCGGTCCAATTTCCCGTTCGGTGTCAGCGGCAGCGACTCTAGCCGCACATATGCCGCCGGTACCATGTATTCCGGTAACTTCGTAGCTACATGCGCTCTCAGCGCCTGGGCTCCCACACTGTTTTGTTCTCTGGCTGTGTAGTAAGCCACCAGCCGTTTGTCGCCCGGCTTGTCTTCACGTGCCAGCACGACTGCTTCCTGTACTCCCTCATACTCGCTCAGCCGCGCCTCGATCTCACCCAACTCGATCCGGTGCCCTCGGATCTTTACCTGAAAATCGTTCCGCCCCAGAAACTCGATGTTGCCATCCGCCAGCCGCCGGCCAAGATCTCCTGTCCGGTACATCCGCGCTTCAGCTTCCTCGCAGAACGGATCTTTTACGAATCTTTCCGCCGTCAGCTCAGGGCGGTTCAAGTAACCGCGCGTTACCCCAGCTCCCCCGATATACAGTTCCCCCGTCACTCCCACCGGTACGGGTTCCCCATGTGCGTCCAGGATGTAGATCCGCGTGTTCGCCAACGGACGGCCAATGGGAGTATTGCGGAACCTGTTTTCAATCTCTGGATATGTCGTGCTGAATACTGTAGTTTCAGCAGGTCCGTAACCATTCACAACATGAAGGCCTGGCGTATTGCTTTCCAGCTGATACAGTGCCGATTCTGTTGATGGTTCGACTCCGACCAAAACAAGCTGCAGGGGAAGCGGTGAGATGGACGCGTCCATATCCTGCGCATCGCGAATAAAAAAAGGAGGCAGATATCCGAAAGCAATATCGTGAGCAATGAACCAGTCAAACAGCGCTCGTGAGTCTCCTCTGATTTGTTCAGGTACGATGTTGACGGTTGCGGTGAAACAAAAGCCGGCAAACAGTTCGAAGATGGAAACGTCAAAACCAAAGCTAGTCCACAGCGATGCTTGCATTGCATCCCGCCGCACCCTGTCTCCGAAACGCGTGATCCAGTCGTGAACCAGATTCACAATCCCGCTGTGCTGCACAGCGACGCCCTTGGATGTCCCGGTGGAACCGGACGTGTAGATAATGCAGGCGAGATTTTGCGAGGTGACTCCGATTTCGTCGGACCTTGGGTTGCGGTCGCTGTACGAGGCCATCCACCCTGTGCCCTCACCATCCAGCAAGACGATTGGCCGGCCAGCGTCGGATTTTATGAAGGAATTTTCGAGTCGAGTCTGCGTCAGCAGGACCACCGGTGCACTATCTTCGAGCATGAAGCGCAGCCGCTCTGCCGGAAACGCGGGATCAAGCGGCACGTAGGCTCCGCCGGCTTTGAGAACCGCAAGCAGTCCCACCACCATATCAAGACTGCGCTCCGCGCAGACCGCCACCCGGTCATCCGGTCTCACACCCAGCTCTCTTAAATAATGTGCCAGTTGGTTGGCACGCCGGTTCAGCGCCTCATAACTGAGGAATTCGTTCTCAAACGCTAGCGCCACTGCCTCCGGCTTCTGCTCCACCTGCTCTTCGAACAACTTGTGCACGCACTGCTCGCTGGGAAACGATGTCTTGGTGTCGTTCCACTCATACAGCAGTTGTCTCCGCTCCGGGAGCGGCAATATTTCCAGTGCTTGCACCGCCTTTGCTGGACAGGTTTCCAGCGCTTCGGCCAGCGAGGCCAGCGCAGTATGCATGTATCTGCAAATCCGCAACGGTCCAATCGAAGCCAGAGTTTGCCCGGCTAATGAGAAGCCTTCGCCAAAGTCACTTACCGAAAGAGTGAAGGGATAATTGGTCCGCTCCTCTATCCGCAACGTTTCGATGCCCTCCCAGGCATGCCGGCTTTCTTGCGAACGCGCCGCTGCTGGAGTATGGCGATAGTTCAGCAATGCCGTGAACAACGGCGCAGGCGGCTTGACCTGGCTGCACCTCTGCACCAACGCTAAAGAGGCGTGTTCATGACTCAGCAGGTCCGACAGGAGACTGTGTACGCGCCGCACACTGGTTTCGACTCCGTCCTCCCCCGCTCGAATGCGCACCGGCAGGGTATTAATGAACAAGCCCATTACGCGATCCGCGCCTTGGCCACCCTGCATGCGCCCAAAGAGCACTGTTCCGAACACCACATCTTCCCGTTCTGAAACCTTGGCCAGCACCTGCGCCCACGCTAGATGACACAGACTCGCCACACTGACCCCCAGTCTCCGTCCCTGCCTGCGTAAACGCCGCGCCACGTCCTCCTCCACCGCCAGATGCGCGTCCTCAATCCCGCTCCCATCTCCCTGCACATCCAGCAACCCAAAGGGCGCTGTCGGTTCCTCCACATCCCCCAGCATCTGCCGGAAAAAGGCTTCATGTTCTTCCCGGCTTACCCCCAGCCGCGCCTGCGCTATCAGGTTGCGGAAGGGCAGTGGCTCGGGCAAAGAAGCTTCTTCTTTCCGCAGATGAGCTTGTACCTCTCCGGACATCACCTCCAGAGTCGTGTGATCACCTGCCAGATGGTGTAGCAATTGCATCATCAGCCAGCGGTCCTGGGTCGAGTCATAGCCGATGTAGAGCCGCAGCATCGGCGCTTGCCGCACATCGATGCGCAAGCGGCGCGGGTTGCAGCGCGCATACAACTGTTCCCTGGCCTCATCCCCCGCCCCGTCCAGTTCGATCTCTTCCACCACTAACTCCGCCCGCCGCCACACTACCTGCACGCGTTCCCGTAATCCTTCCCACACTACAGCAGTACGCAGAATGTCGTGCCGGTCGATGACCGACTGCAACGCCGTAATATAGCGATCCAGCCGGGTTCGGCTGTCAAAGGCAAATTGCATGGTCACTATGTAAGGATCACCCACGCCGCCCATCAAATGGTGGAACAGAATCCCCTCCTGCAGCGGAGCCAGCGGATAGATGTCTTGTACGTTGGCCGCACCCCCGGGCACAGTTCTTGCGATCTCGTCGATCTCCTCCTGAGCCAATTCCACCAGCGTTAGCATCTCTGGCGTAATCGCTTGGCAGCCCACTGGAATCAGATTGGGCGGTACCTCCACCCTGCGGACATCTCCGCCTATCGTTGTAGCCAGCTCGGCCAGTGTGCTTGTGGCGAACACGGCCCGTATGTCAACCGCAAAGCCGTTGCGGCGCATTCGTTCGCTTAAGGTCACCGCCAGTAGCGAGTGTCCGCCCAGCGCAAAGAAGTTATCCTGACGGCCTACTTGGTCCAGCTTGAGCAACTCCGCCCAGATGCCTGCCAGCAACTCCTCGATCGCCCCTTGCGGTGCCTCGTATTGGCGCACTACATAAGCGTCGCCTTCCGGAGCCGGTAATGCCTTCCGATTTAATTTCCCGTTCGGCGTTAACGGCCACGATTCCAACCCCACGTATGCCGCTGGCACCATGTACTCCGGCAACTTCGTCGCTACATGCGCTCGCAGCGTTTCGGCTCCCACACTGCTTTGCTCTCTCGCTGTGTAGTAAGCCACCAGCCGCTTGTCGCCCGCCGTATCTTCACGGACCAACACCACTGCTTCCTGCACCCCCTCCTGTTCCCTCAGCCGCGCTTCGATCTCTCCCAACTCAATGCGGAAGCCGCGGATCTTCACCTGAAAATCGTTCCGCCCCAGAAACTCAATGTTGCCGTCCGCCAGCCACCGCCCAAGGTCCCCCGTCCGGTACATCCGTCCGTTCGCATCCTTCGTGAATGGATCCTTGAGAAACTTTTCCGCCGTCAGCTCTGGACAGTTCAAGTATCCCCGCGCTACCCCAGTTCCGCCGATATACAGCTCTCCCGTCACTCCCACCGGTGCCGGCTCCCCGTGTGCATCCAGAATGTAGATCCGCGTGTTCGCCAGCGGCCGACCAATGGGAACCGTACCTCTCTCCCGCACTGTTTCAACGGGAAAGTAAGAGGCAAAGGTGGTGATTTCCGTTGGGCCATAAAGATGGAACAGTCCGCGCTGCGGAGGCTTTTTCAACGCCTGCCGAATACTTTGGGGATCGCATATCTCGCCACCAAAGATAATCTGGTCCATTCGATGAAAGATGTTGGGCTGTGTGCGTATGCATTCGTTAAAGAGTGGAGTTGTCAAGCAAAGGGTAGAGACCTGCAGATTCTGTAATTGCCGTGCCAGGGTTTCCGGCGCCAGCACATCGAATCTCGGAATCATTGCCAGGCGGCAGCCATTTAAAAGCGCACCCCACACTTCAAAGGTGGCTGCATCAAAGGCCACGCTGGACAATTGTCCGATCGTCTGTGGCGGGGTGAAATCAACATAATTGGTGTTCCGCACCAGACGAACCACGTTCAAGTGTGTAACCAGAACACCCTTCGGCGTTCCTGTCGATCCCGAAGTGTAGATCACATAAGCAAGGTGCTGTGGGTCCAGTCCCATGGCATCCCGGGCTGGGTTGGTCTCAGGACGTTCCTGCCACGGTGGAGTTGCCGCTGTCAGATCAAGCACCGGCAAGCTGTCGCCGATGCCCACGAATAAATTTTTCAGATGGCTTGACGTCAGCAGCACGACAGGCGCAGAGTCTTCGAGCATGAAGCGCAGCCGCTCTGCCGGATACGCCGGATCCAGCGGCACATACGCGCCTCCGGCCTTCAACACCGCCACCAGCGCAATGATCATCTCCAGGTCGCGCTCCGCGCAGATTGCTACCCGGTCATCCGGCCTCACACCCAACTCTCTTAAGTAATGCGCCAGTTGGTTCGCTCTGGCGTTCAGCTCGGCATAATTCAGCTCTTCTTCCTCGAAGACCACTGCAACAGCAGCGGGAGTTCTTGTCACCTGCTCCTCGAACAACTCATGCACGCACTTGTCAGACGGGAACTCGGTCCGGGTCTCGTTCCATTCGTAGAGAACACGATGACGCTCGGAGGCCTCGAGCAGCGGGAGGCGGCCGACGGCCTGCGTATCGTCGGCCACCATGGCTCCCAACAGTTTGCGGAAGTATCCTAAATATCGCTCGATTGTCGATCGCTCGTACAGCGCCGTCGCATACTCCACCCCGCCCACAATCTGATTGCCTTCTTCCTGTAACGACAGCTGCAAATCGAATTTCGATACGTCATGCGGGACGGTAGTGAAGGGGCTGACCTGCAGCCCAGGCAGATCGATCGTTCCTTTAGGAACGTTCTGCCAGGTGAATCCCACCTGGAACACCGGGTTGTGCGCCAGACTCCGTGACGGATGAACGATCTCCACCACCTGCTCAAACGGAATGTCCTCATGCTCCTGCGCGGCCAAAACTTGTCCCTTGACCCGCCCCAGCAGTTCCCCTACCGTCGCTGTCCCCGAAACACCCAGTCGCAAAGCCAGCGTGTTGACGAAAAATCCAATCAGCCCTTCGATCTCCACTCGATTGCGATTGGCCGCCGGCGTGCCTATCACTACATCGTCCTGCCCCGACAACCGCGCCAGCAGCGCTGCCCAGCCCGCCAGCACGGTCATGTACAGCGTTGTCCTGTGCTTCCGGCTCAGTCCTCTCAACCCCGCTGTCAACTCTTCATCCAGC
>DASXKZ010000080.1:0-34981 GCA_036496525.1 Candidatus Angelobacter sp. | reverse complement strand
AACCATTTGCCGCTCTCGCCGTCTTCTGACTTCGTAACGGCAGCAGAGCAGGAGTGCACCGCCGGTACTCACGGTAGCGCTCCCCGAATCGTTCTTCCAGCAGCGCTTCTTCCACCGGAATTCTCACGACGGTTATGGATGCAATCAGCAAGACTCCGACCACACCGATAAACCAATTCGCTGATAGCAGCCCGGTAGAAGCGAGCATCATCAGGAAAGCCGCATAGAGTGGATGTCGCACAAACGAGTATGGCCCGCTGGTGACCAGCTCCTGTTGCTGAGAAATCTCAAGCGTTGGCCTGAAATTCTTCCCCATGGCCGCGTGGCTGCGCCACAATAGCAATAGTCCCAGCGCAGCCAGCAGCAAACCACCCATCCGCAGCCATCCTGGCATTGCAATAAAAGACCAGCGGACCCATTGAGGAGCAAAGAACCAGCACAGAACCACGGCGTACCACGGAAACCCGAGCAACGGGCGGATGATCAGAAGCGGGCGGGCTTCATGGACAAGGTGGTTTTCCGTATGGGCAACCATGCCTTTCTCATATGTTCCCGCCATGCGCTGGTAGCGCACGCGGATTGCTACAGCGCCCGAAAATAATGCAAGAAATGCGACCTTGAATATCCACTCCGCAGGCATGGCCCATTGTAGTCTCGTAGTCTCCTGAGCAGAATTTGACACCGGCAGGCCAACTTCGGGCAAGGATAGGGATGGAACGCACTCGCGGCGCGCCAGCCAATGGTCGATCCCCAGCGATCCATCTTCAGTCTCCGAATTTACGAATAAGCGGGAATGCAATATGTGCAAATGGTTTTCAGCAGCTCCGTCCAGAGTTGCTAAAGTTTTTTTGGGTCCTTCTAACCGATTTGGTGAAACGCTCGGGCTTGCTTCAGTCACCACCCATACAGCAAGTCGCCCGGGAAAAGTTCCAGGCATTTTTGTGCTGCTCTGCAAAAAAATTTATTGCACCCCTGTCACTGGCTGTAGTGTCTAACACTCTGTTTAATTGACTGGGCTCCTATTAAAACCGTTCTGCACCTTTTTTACGTACGTTGATCAGGATGAGGGAGTTTTTGATGTTCGGCAGTAGAAACAAACAGAAAACCATTGAACGGGCCACCGAATACGCCAGCTGCAAAGATTTTCAGCGGATTTTCAACGAAGACATGGTTGGGCTGCATCGTCTGGCCTTTTTGCTGACTGCGGACCACGCAAAAGCCGAACAATGCTTTGTTGCCGGTCTGGAAGATAGCATCCACGGCAACCCTGTTTTCCGGCAATGGGCGCGCGCCTGGAGCAAGCGGGCCATTATTCAGAGCGCTATCAAGGCCATTGCACCCACGCCTGCCCGCCACGGTGCAATCCCGGAAACGGCTGAAGCGCCTTGGCAAAATGGGAATGACGTTGAGAGCATTGCCGCTATCGTGGCGTCCTGGGAGCCGTTTGAAAGGTTTGTATTCGTAATGGCCGTGCTGGAAGGCTATAGCCTGCGCGAGTGTGCTGCTCTGCTGGCTTGCCCTGTTCAGGATGTGATAGCTGCAAAGTCATTGGCTCTGCAGCGTCTTGCGGCCCAATCAGGCACGAAGGTTCTTTCTCCAGATCGCGAGTACGTTCGCCGCAACAAGGGCTTTGCCCGGGCCCAGGTGGCTTAAACCTTTTTTGACATCATTTTTAAAGCTTCGCGCTGGCTGAATCAGTCCATGTCGTCGCACTAGTTCGTCCTGTGCGATCGTGCCCTCATCTCTTGTCCAATTGGTTCCCAGATTAAAATGACAAATGCCTAACCATTTGCCGCACGCGCCGCCACCGGACCTCGCAACGGCAGCAGAGCAGGAGTGTGCCGCCTGTACTCACGGTAGCGCTCCCCAAAACGTCCCTCCAACAGCTCTTCCTCCGCTGGAATCCTCACAATGGTGATGGACGCAATCAGCAGCACTCCGACCACGCCGATAAACCAATTCGCCGACAGCAGCCCGGTGGAAGCAAGCATGATGAGGAAAGCCGCATAGAGTGGATGTCGTACAAACGCATATGGCCCGCTGGTCACCAGTTCCTGCCGCGGAGAAATCTCAAGCGTTGGCCTGAAGTTCTTTCCCAGGGCTGCATGGCTGCGCCACAACAGCAATAGTCCCAGCATAGCCGGCAACAATCCGCCCATCCGCAACCACCCTGGCATTGAAATAAAAGACCAGCGGACCCATTGCGGCGCAAAGAACCAGCACAGAACAATGGCGTACCATGGAAACCCCAGCAGCGGGCGGATGATCAGAAGCGAGCAGGCTTCATGGGCAAGGTGGCTCTCCATATGGGTGGCCACGCCTTTCTCATACGTCCCCGCCAGATGCTGGTAGCGAACGCGGATTGCTATCGCGCCCACAAATAATGCAAGAAATGCAGCCTTGAATATCCATTCCGCAGACATGGCCCATTGTAGTCTCGTCGCGACCACGCCATGCGGTGGAAGCTATATTTCCGCGCACATGGATGTACCATTCCGTGGGGGCAAGCTGAATGTGATTGGGATGAAGAGGAAAGAAAGCCGGGTCAACGAAATTGAATGGTGCCTCTGATCACCATTTCCGTTGTGGGCGCCCGTGCAATCGTCGCGTGAAAGCTATGAGACCGGACACTGCGCGACATCCTGCCATAACTCTAACGTTGCACCGGCGCCCTCAACTTCTTAAAAAACTACATGGCCGGGTTTGTGAATGAATCAACTGGCGTCATTGTTGACCATTTTTATTCAATGCACCATGTGGTGACTCGTCCGGCAATCGTGTCCGAACGCTCTGCTATAAATGTGAACCCCCGGCCGCTACAAATACCAAATCTTCGTCCAGGTTGCTGAAGGCGAACCACATCAGTATTTACGCCAGGGAAAGCAATAAATATCCGGCGCCGGTCCATGCAGCGAAAATGGCAGCCGTCAGCGCCAGTCGGAATGAAAAACTATCAAGAAGACGATTATTTTTGCCGTCAAACATATGAGCTCCTGAAAGCTTGAGGTTTCAATTTGGGAATCCCAGCCGTTTTGTGCTGCGCGATTCCTGCCATTACTAATCGCACATGCCATGCCAAACGTAGCGTGTCACGTAAATGATTGAATCTAAGCAGAGATGTGATGGCAGGATTGCCGGGCCGGTTCCAGCGGGTGTTCGCTTTCGGCATCGCACTGTTCGCAAGTGAACAGTAGCTTTAAGCCGCATATTTATTGGGGATTTTCTTGCTGACTTTTTGGGGTCGTAGCCGTCTAATCCCACGCAACATTAGATTTTTCTTTTTTATATGGAAGCGGTCATTGCCGTTAGGACGTGGCCCCGGTGCTTTCCTCACTCAGGTAGAATCAGAAGTGTTGAATCGTTCACGCCAGTTGAACGCGCCCGGTCCTCATACTCTGCAGTTCTTCCTGGACTTGCCGCAATTTCGCAAAGACCCGCTTGGCGGCTTCTTTCGCGCTGCTCTTACCTATGGTGACGTGGTCCGTTATCGCGGAGTGTGGGTGACGCACCAGCTGAGCCATCCTGACCACATTCAGCAGGTGTTGCAAAGCAATGTTGCCAACTACCGCAAAGGCCGAGGTTACAGGATTCTTAAACTCTCTCTGGGTGAAGGCCTGCTCACGAGTGAAGGTGCGCTTTGGCAGCGGCAGCGCAAGATGACGCAACCGTCATTCCAGGGACAGCAAGTGGCGTCGTTCGTCGGCGCCATGGCGGAAAATACCTTGTCAATGTTGCGGAGATGGGAAACCGCTGCCAAAGACGATCAGCCCCTCGACGTAGTTCCGCACTTCATGCGGCTCACTTTGAATATTGCCGCGCAGGTGCTGTTCACTACCAACCTTGAAGCCGATGCCGAATCCATCCGCCGCACGCTCGATATTGGCCGCGACTATTCCGTGGACCGCGCCTGGTCGATCTTTCCGCCACCGTTGAGCATTCCCACACGGCGCAATCGCGAATATCGCGCTGCGCTGGCCAACATTCATGGCATCATTGACCGCATCATTGCCGCGCGTCGCCGTCGGCCCGAACCAATCTCTGACCTGCTCACGATGTTGATGGAAGCGCGCGATGAGCGTGGCGCTGCAATGTCTGACAAGCAGCTGCGCGATGAAGTCATCACTTTGCTCACCGCCGGACACGAAACCACCACGCTGGCGCTGGCTTGGACCTGTTACCTGATCGGCACGCGACCGGAAGTAGTGGAGCGCATGACAGCTGAAGCGGCATTCCTCAATGGCCGCCCTCCTGCCTATGAGGATCTGATGAAGCTTCGCTACTCGCGCATGGTGCTGGAAGAAAGCATGCGACTGTATCCTCCAGTGTGGACTCTGGCGCGCACGGCAGTGAATGAAGACAAGATTGGCGACTATCGCGTTACCGCCGGATCAGAAATCCTGATCTTTCCTTACATCACGCAACGCCATCCCAAGTGGTGGCAGGACCCGGATGTCTTTCGGCCCGAACGCTTCGCGCCAGAAAATTCTGCTGCCCGTCCCCGCTATGCCTATTTGCCATTCGGCGCAGGACCGCGTACATGCATCGGCTTGAACTTCGCTATGACGGAACTTCTGGTCGCGCTCACCTTGATCTTGCAACGCTTTCGCATCACGCTGGCGATTGATCCTGCTAAAGTGCGGCCAGAACCGTCAGTGACGTTGCAGCCCAGACCGGGAGTGCCAGTGCGGTTGGAAAAAATCTCGACGTACAGCTAAAACGATCCAGGCTTGTCCCACTGCCACTCCGCAAACCGTTTGCGCAGCTCCAGCTTGGATAGCTTGCCGGTCGAGGTATGCGGCAGTTCGTCAAGAAAGACGAAAGCGTCCGGCAGTTGCCATTTAGCAAAGCGTGATGCTAGAAACTCGCGCAACTCGTCGGGCGTTGCCATTGCGCCTGTGCGCAGCACCACCGCAGCTACAGGACGTTCGTCCCATTTAGGATGCGGCACTGCAATCACTCCGGCTTCCCGCACTGCCGGATGCGCGACCAAAGCATTCTCCAGATCGACCGAGCTGATCCACTCTCCCCCGGACTTAATCAGGTCCTTGGCGCGGTCGGCAATCTGCACGTAGCCTTCTGCATCAATGGTGGCAATGTCACCGGTACGCAGCCAGCCGTCGGCAGTCCAGCGATCTTCGGTGCCGGGAGCATTGAAATAGCTGGCCGCAGCCCACGCCCCTTTTACATGTAACTCACCAAGTGTCGTGCCGTCCCACGGCGCTTCGCCGTTATCATTTACTACGCGCACCTCCATAAACGGCAGCGCGCGTCCCTGGCGGACGCGAACACGATAGCGCTCATCCTCTGTCCATTCCAGCATGTGTGATTTCAGCGTAGAACAGACTGCCACTGGCGTTGTTTCCGTCATACCCCAGACCTGAATCAGCGGCAGACCGCGCGCATCCAGCTTGCGCACCAGCGCTTCCGGCACTGCCGTGCCGCCCACAAAGCCGCGAAATTTCGGCGCTATCTTCCAACGCGCAGGGTTTTTTTCCAGCGCCGCTTTTTCCAGAGCTTCAAGAATTCCCGCCCATACCGTGGGGACAGCGGTTGCCAATGTGACCTGTTCTGAGCTGAACAAATCAAGGATTGACGCTGCATCAAGCTGCCGTCCGGGCATTACCAGCTTGCAGCCAAGCATGATTGCCACATGCGGCAGCCCATGAGCGTTGGCGTGGAACATAGGCGCCAGCGCCATACAAACGTCATGCTGAGAAACGCAGAAAGCGTCCGGCAGAGAAAAAGCCAACGCATGCAGAATGAGCGCCCGATGCGAATAAAGCACGCCTTTCGAGTTGCCGGTTGTTCCGGAGGTAAAGCACATTGCGGCGGCATCGTCTTCATCGGCGTGAGGGAATTCATAGCCGCCTTTGGCTGATGACAACAGCTCTTCGTAATCTTCCAGGCCCGGCGGCAGCGGCTGGCTCTGCTGCCTCACGACAAACACGCGTTCCGGCTTTACTTTATCTTTGAACTGTTCGAAGAGCGGCAGCAGCACGTCATCCACAATCAGAAAACGGTCCTGCGCATGGTTCACAATAAAAGCCAGCTCTTGCGGATGGAGTCGCAAATTCAGCGTGTGCACCACGCCGCCCGCGCTGGGGACACCAAAGTAAGCTTCCAGATGAGCGCTATGGTTCCAGCAAAGCGTTGCCACACGATCGCCCGGTTGAAGTCCCGCGCGATGCAGAGCTTCCGCCAGCGCCTTAGTGCGCCGATAAAAATCCAGGTAGCCGTACCGCTGCAAGCCGCCATCCGGCATGCGGGAAACGATTTCCACCGCCGGATAGACTTTTGGAATGCGCTCCAGAATGGACTGGAGGGTGAGCGGGTAATCCATCATGGAACCCTTCATTGAAGTTCCTCCAGGGCAGCTCAATAGCGTTTGGATGCGAACGAAACGCGCCTATACTAGCACGATTTCTCCGGCGCACCCGGTCATCACTGGCTTATACTGCTCCCGCCATGAAACTCACTCGCATCGTTCATTTGTTGTCTCTGACTGTTCTCTGCTCCGCCGCCATGCTCGCGCAAAACAGCTTTACTGTAGGCACGGCCACAGCCGCTCCTGGACAAAAGGCCACCGGCACTTTGGAAATCGCCGCTGGCGTTGACGCGGCAACATCGATTCCCGTTGTCGTCGTGCGGGGCGCAAAGCCCGGCCCGGTGCTTGCGCTGGTTTCCGGCGCGCATGGAACTGAATACGCCTCCATCATCGCCCTGGAGAAAGTGATTCAGATGCTCGACCCTTCTCAGGTTTCCGGCACCGTCATTATTCTGCCGCTGATCAATATTGCGTCTTTTGAGCAAAAAGTGCCGCACGTGAACCCGGTGGATGGCAAGAGCATGAACCGTTTCTATCCCGGCAAGCCGGATGGCACGCAGACAGAGCGCGTCTCTTACGCGATCACAAAACAAGTTGTCGAGCGCTGCGATTATCTGGTGGATTACCACGGCGGCGATATCGATGAAAATTTGCGGCCTTACTCGTATTGGCCGAAATCGGGCGACGCCAAGCATGACGCCATCACGCGAGACATGGTGCTGGCTTTCGGCCTGGACCACGTCATCGTATGGAGTGACCGCCCCAAGGATCCTGCAGCGTCGCGCTATCTGGATAATACCGCCAACACGCGCGGCAAGCCGGCCATCGCCGTGGAAGCCGGATATTCCGGTACCGTTCAGACTGATGACGTTGCTCTGCTGGCCAACGGAACGTTGAACCTCATGCGTTATTTAAAAATGCTGCCGGGAACGCCAGCGATGGTGGAACATCCCGTCTGGCTGGGCAAGGTTGATACTGTAGCCAGCGACCAGCCGGGAATTTTTTATCCGTTGGTGCAGCGAGGAACATACGTTGAAGCGGGAATGAAGATCGGCTACGTCACAGATTATTTCGGCAAGACGATTTATGAGGCGCACGCGCCCGCCGCTGGAGTAGTGCTTTACATCTGCGGAGTTCCTTCCATGAAGAAAGGCGATACGGTGGCAAACATCGGGGAAATTACCACCAATCCATAATTCATATCGCTTCGCTCCAAACCGCTTAGGCCGCGATTTTATTTGCGATCGCTTTGTTGCCTTGTTATTTGCCGCTCGGCGGCCACCGGCCTCGCGGCTGTTGAGGATCGAGACATGCTCACCTGTTCGCTCGCTTGAACTGCCAGCGATGGATGAAGTAGATGCACCAGAGAGCCACGGCAAACGCCAGCAGGAAGATCCCGGCGCTGGGATCACCGGTAAAAAGCAGCCAGACAATCTTGTGATTTTCAATCTTGAACACACCGGCCAATAAGCTATAAAACGTGGCCATCCACAGGAACTTTGTATGCGCCGGCAGTGGACTGGTGCGCGTGCGGGCATAGGCATAGAAGAGCCAGAAGAAAGATGTCATCGCTAGGAATAGCGGCCCACGAATGCCGGAGCTCGAGCCGGTTTTGCTCCAGACAATCCAGATGATCTTGCCGTTTTGAATTCTGAAGAGAAACAGCATCAGCGTGGTGATCACAGCCAGCCAGAAGAATGAGGTCCGCGTTTCGGTCACCAGGCGCGCCTGCTCCAGCGCGAGTTTCTCTTTTTCCGGGTCAGGCTTGGGCGGAGCGACCTTCAGGCCTTCCAGCGGGCCCATGGCTGACAGGGCAGATTTTTCAAAATCCGGGTTCTCTCGAAAAAACTCTTCCACCAGCCTGCGTGTGGCCGCACTGGCCTCGCCGGAAAAATAGGCCGGCAACAGATCGATAATGACTTCGCGCTCCAGTTTCATGGGCGCACCTCCTGGAATATGTCTCTTGCGCGCATCAGCTTTAATCGCGCGCGATGAACTTTTACTTTCACCGTGGTTACCGGCAGGTTTAAGGTTTCGGCGATTTCTTCATATGGCATTTCTTCCTGCACGCGCATCAGCAACGCTGCGCGGTCCACTTCAGAGAGTTGGCGCAGCTCCGCCAGAACTGCCGAAAGCTCCGCCTTGTGTTCTGTCCGCGTGGCCAGACCTACAGAGGGGTCCGGCATGGACTCTTCCAACTCGGTCAATCGATTGTTGCGGCGCAGATGGTCGCGGTACAGATTGCGCGCAATCGTAAACAGATAGGCTTTGACCGTGGCTTCCCTGATTTTGCCGCGCGCGGTCCATGCGCGCACAAACGTCTCTGAAGTAATGTCGTCCGCCAGGGCCGCATCGCCACAAAGGAACAGCACAAAGCGATGCACCTGCGGCGCATAGCTTTGGTAGAGGCTATGGAAATCCATCATTGGCGGCCTTGGACGCTAATGATACGCAGAAATGTCGCGGAAGTTACGCGGCGAAGTGAATCAAGGCAGGCAAGCGCAAAACCGGCAGCGCGTCATCAGATGAAGCATTTGCTTTCACCATGCCACAAAAACCAAAGGCCGGACTCGAGTTGAGCCGGCCTCTGTCCATGCTATTTCCTCCCCCAGGAAACAGCAGAAGATATCGTTACCAGAGAGGTCTCCCTGACTGGTCGCGGAAGTTATATGTCTCATTCCCGATTGCTACGGACTTCGCAATCAGCGCGCTCTTGCCCTCAAATGTAATCCTGGAGCCGACCACCGTTACGTTGTCGCCTTTGCGGATGTATCTCATACTGCTTCATGAATGAAGCGGGCGCCAGGTGGACCTCAATGCTTCCGGTCTCGCTCTTCACGGTGATGTGCGAACCCACTGTGCCGGTCACGGGACACTGAAAATCTTTTGTCTCAACCACCCAGCCACGCATGGTCTGCTCGCTGGTGGGCGCGTATGTGTAACTGGCGTGCGTCGGAGAGCTTTTTTCCTGGGAACAAGAGTTGATTGCCGCTCCGGACAGAAGCAGCGCGAATACCCCTAAGAGAACTCGGGTGAATCTCATCGCAACCTCCACGAAGGCATAAGTATCTGCGAAGGACTGTTTTCCGGCTGTGACCGCGATCACAGGCCTTAATCCTTTGTGTTGGCGCTCTTTGGTGACTGTGTGACTTACCAGCCACCTCCTCCGCCACCACCACCCCCGCCGCCCGACGAACCGCCTCCACCCGATCCGGACGATGATCCTGGAGCCGTGGAAGAAGATGAGATAGCACTGGAAAACGAGCTGCTGAAACTTGATGTAAAACTCGATGCCGAGAACGACGCAAAGGCTGCGCCGGAGTACCATGAAGGCGAATAACTTGCGCCGCTGCCGGTCGCGTCAGCCGTTGCCGCTTGCGCCAGTACCTGAGAGAACTGCTGTGCCCAGGCATGCTCAACCCCCAGCGCAAAAGCGTAAGGTAGAAAGCGCTCAAAAAGTTGGGGCGTCTTGTCAGGGCGCGCTATGGTTTGCAGCCTGTCCGCATCCACGGCTGTCAAAAACATCTTGAATCCCTCTACGCGGTCCATCAGCGCGCGTCCGGCTAATGTCGGCGCCTTCAGTAGGTGATGGAAAAGCACGTTGATGCCGATGCAGGCCGCAATGAGGCCGGTGGCAGCAAAACCACAGGCCCAAATCAACATGCCTAGCCCAAGGCATTCGCCAACCACGAACGGGATGCTGAAGAGTGTAAGAAACCCGGCCTGTCCGAATCCGAGCACACCTTCAGTCCTTGCGCTTTTCCATGCGCGGATCACGCTGCTCACCAACATGTAAACGCCAAAGCTCCATCCCGTGAGCCAGACGGACATAAAGAGCGCGACTGGCAGCATTGAACCGCCGGTCATCAAGACCACCGCCACAATAGTAAGCACTGACAAAATAATTCCTGGCCACAGATAGCGTGCGTTGGTGCGGAAAGCGCCTGTTTCAATTGTGGTGTGCAGGTTTGTTTCCACGGCCTTCTGGGCACGCGCCAGCACTGCATGATTTTTATTTTTAAGTACCAGCGGGCTGCCATCTTCAAACAGGATTCGTGCCAAACTCTGTTCGTCTGAGGAAAGATTGCTGTCTTTCTCGGTCGCGTTTTTCCTGCGCGCCAGTTTGTAAGTTTTTGATTCATCCTGCTCAATCGTGAGATAGCCCTTTGCCGCCAGGCCCATGATTGCGGCGGTAAAAGCTTTTTCGTCAAAGCCCATTCGCTCAAGAAAGCGCATGGCTGCGGGTGACATGTTGTCCGGCGGCTCGTACAGCGGAACAATGGTCCCGCGCACAGGATCTCTGCCCACCATGCCCCAGATCATTACGTAATAAAGCAGGACCACGATCCAGCCGGCGAGTCCGAAGATGAGAGATTTGTTGTCAGCGATGAACCATGCGCGTTTTTGTTCTGCCGTGGGCTCGGCAATCAGACCCTTAGGCCATGTAACAACAATGGAAAGTCCCTGCTGTGGAGCGAGATTTTCGGCGCGAAATGTGGGAGTACTCTCCTCGTCGCGCCTAGCTGTGTATGCCTGGCCTTTTTCAGCTTCATAACCTGTATAGCCTCCAAGGCTCGTCACCAGATTACGCACATTTGGCGGCAGCAATATCGTGGCGGTGGCCACGTCAATGGGAAACTTCCACGCGTTGCCGGTGACGTTCCAGTAGAGTTCGTCATGATCGCGGAAGAACCCAAGTTCGCGATTGACGCGATAAGTAAATTGGTAGGTGTGGGTGCCGGGCGGCAGGTCATAACTGGAACTGCCAAAGTACACGCGAACCATATCGCCCTTATCCTCAGTGTGGTAAGGCTCTGAATTGCCATCGCGGCGCACCCTGACGATATCAAAGAGCACGAAATAGTGGTTGCGGGCGCGGTCTCTGTAATGGACAGGAAAATCGCGATAAATACCGTGAACAATGTCGATGCCGGCAGATTCAACCACAATCGTTTCAACCACCTGCATGCTGCCATCAGCGTTTACCGTTATACGGGAATCAAATGAGCTGATGCGCTCAGTCTGGGCCGCAGCAGGCACGGACATCAGCAAAGCCAGCAAAAAAGCTGCCAGAAAATTCTTCATGGGAGTGAGATTGACTATAGCCTTGCTGCCGGCGGGCTGGAAGAACAAAGTTGTGTCAGCTCAAAACTCCCGTAACGGCGCTGCCTGATCTTCACCCACTCGTCCGGCAACAATTTCCGCGCGATAGTAATTCTCGCCGCGCATTGGGCAGCCGGCCATTCGTCGCAACATTGCCAGTTGGCCCGTGTGCGTCAGCGCGTCTGCAACTGGGCCTTGAAATAGCTTTTCCGGCGGAGCAGCGAGCGGGGCATCAGACGCCAGATAGCCGTCAAAGGTCTCAAGGGTTTTGAAAAATCGCTTTACTTCCTCCGGCCACGGCAGAGGCTCGGAGTCATGCCATGCCTGCTTTCCTTGCGCAATGGAAAGCGCCCAGTCAAAAAGATCCCCCATGTGGGCCAGGATGTGGGCGGGCGTACGGCCTTTCTCGCCGGTGCTGAACGTGGCAAAACTTTCCGGCGCATCGCGCAACGTCTTTCCTGCACGGTAGGCCAGCGTTGCCAGGGTATGACGCAGAAGTTCCCGGCTGGAATCATTTGCCGGCTGAGATGTTGCCGCCATGGTCGCTCCTCAATTGAATTGAAAGCCAGATCAAGGAAGTGATTTTTTATGAATAGATGTCAGAGGTCAAGCGGCAGCCGCAGTATTTTTTCTTTTTGCTTAAGACTTGCAGGATGCGGTGAGTAAGGACTTATAGCGCGACGGTGAAATCTTCTTCTTCGTCGTTTTCAGGCAGGGCGTACAGCGCAACCTTGAAGGGGGCCAAAGTGATATCCGGCGCGCTGCGAACCAATTCAAAATAAACCGAATTGTCGCACTTAACGCACTTGGGAAAGAGCTGGTCGCGCAACAGGGTAACTTCATGAGGCAGGCGATGGTTTCCGTGGTAAACACGGTAGATGCCGCTTTCCAGTATTTTATCGCCGCAGCGAAATTGCTCCGTTTTCTTTGACATATTGGTCTGCGATTTGACTAGGCGCAATTTCCGCTTGGTATTGCTCATGAACGGGAACCCGAACCAACTCAGATTGGATGCTGCACATTGGTTATTAAGTTGTGTAAACAAATGCAGTTTCTGCCCCAAACAAGGAATCAACTAATCAATCCATGTGTTTTCAGTAAGTTACTCGCCAAAGCAACTATTCAGCTCTCATGCCTCATCAAAAATTCCGAAAACGATTGTGTGAAGGAGCCAGGAAATTAGTTGATGAACGAACCAAAGAATGAAACACCGAACGTCCCCGTTCATGCCGCCCAGGGCCCCGCAGCCAAAGCGCAGAAAGTGCGCAGCTCGCGTTATGAATGGGAAGGCAAGAGCAACAATGAAAATGAAAAGGCCGCTGGCGCATCCGGCGCGTCGCGCAGATCGCTCCTTGCTTCCGCCAAAGCGTTATTGAGGAATCTCTTTTCAGGGAACCGCGGAACTGGCGATCGCAGCTTTTTTGATAATGACGATGATGCCAGCCCCAGCGCGGCCTGAGCGCCTAGTGTAAAAACCTGCTGAACATTCCCGTGCGGTCAGTGTCCAGCCAGGCTTTCCAGCTCTGCTCGGAAACACCTGGATATTTTTGCCGGGCAAAGGCAATCCACGCATTGCGATAATGCAGCCATTCGTCCTGGCTCTTGCGGACGCTCTCGCGCGTGATTGTCCCCCATTTCGTGTCAGGGCCGTTCTGCGTACGCAGGTACGCGGCTTGCTCTGCCGCTTCTGCCTTCTGAAACTCCTCGGCTGTATAGTTTGGCAGTTCGCCACGCTCAAACGCTTGCAGGGAAGAGAGCAGATTGTTCTTGAAGAATACCTCTTCCTGAATTTCAAACGTTCCTTCCAGGTTCACGCCATTTTTTGCCTGGATCTCATAGAACTTATTGGCTTCTTCCATAAAAGTGTGGAAGGCTTTTTTGTCCGTCGGTTTCCACGCCGCAGTGAGCTCATTAAACTTCTGGTCGCGCTCAATCTTGTCGAAGCGTTCGCTCAAGATCGCGCACTGCTCATACATTTCCCGGGCGCTGCTGTGGTCGCATACGCTGAAATTGTTGCCCGCCCAGTTTTGCTTCTTCAGCCGATCAAGCTGGTAGACCCGGCCTGCATCATCTCCAGGCCCTCCGCCGAGCGAGCAAGCGAGCTTGATAGCCGCGTCAAAGTTGCGTGTCGCGCCATTGCCATTCGCGTAGATCATCATCAGGATGGCTTTTCCGCCGATCAATGTCTTGTCATTTCGGTCTATCTCCGCATACGCACACTTTCGCGCTTTTACCGGATCGGCGGTCTTGCCAAAGCCGAAATAGAGATCGGCTGATACGCACTTTGCCAATGCCTTTTCTTCCGCCGGAGTAGGGCGGTCTGCCGCAGGAAGCTCAACGTCCTTCACCGCAGCGCACATCTGCTTGGCGCCGGGATCGGTGATGGTGGTCTGAGAAAACGCTGGATAAAAGCAGGCCAGCAGAAACAGAGCAAGAGATGTGGATGAGCGCATTTAGAGACCATTGTGCTTTATTCGTGCTGCCGAGAGCAATCGCGACTTCGACATTCTCAAGACAATAGTGTAAAACTTTTGAAACACAGAGGAACAGAGGACACAGAGGAGTGAAAAAGATTTGAAACCAAATAGCAGAGATTAATTCGGCCATTAATCAGTAAGGAACGCTGTTATGGGTGCTTGCTTGATTTATGCTCAAGCTGGTCGCCTTGCAAAATTCATTGGCGTAGAGTACCCCCCGCAATTGAGAAGAACGGAGGACGCAGAGAATGGAATTGAATGAAATATCTGGTCGGATCATTGCGGGCCGCTCTTAAAATACATACCGCCATCGGCCCCGGCGTTTTGGAGAGCGTGTACCAGACCTGCTTACTTCATGAGCTAAAGAAAGCAGGGCTTGCGGTTCGGGCCCAAGCAGCTCTTCCTGTTATTTACGATGGCCTGCATTTGGAGTCAGGCTATCGGATCGATCTTCTGGTGGAAGACACTCTTATTGTCGAACTTAAGTGCGTGGAGACCCTGCTTCCGATTCATAAAGCCCAGCTACTTACCTATCTGCGGCTAGCGAATAAGCCTCTGGGATTGCTTCTGAACTTCAATGTTGTCCATTTACGCGAGGGAATCAAGTGCGTACTGAACAACAAGTATCGGAAGGCGATTGCAGCAGCGCAAAGGTGACAATTCGATGTAAACCCTCTGCGTCCTCCGTTCCTCTGTGTTTCAAAGGTGTTGAATCAGGTCGCGCACGCATTCGGGGTATGCCGCTAGTAACTGCTCCAGAAATAAGGCATGTGCTAATCTTCTCGCGGAGTCTGCTTGCGCGCCGCCTTTGAAAAAGCACCGCCGGAAGTCCAGGAAATTCTGGGCAAGCCCATACGCGATCTGGGGCTGAAGCTGGAAGGATCGCCGCTGGAGCGCTTTGTACAGCAGCTCTACCGCGAACTTGACCGCAAAGGTCTTAAGAAATTTCGTCCGGCTTGCTATCTCACTGACGAGTGGGGATGTCCTTCAGGCGAGCCGATCATTGGCATTCCTTTTTACCTAGCCGATCCCAAGCTCGCGCGCCTGGAAAAAGAGATGAATGATCTGGAAGATTCCCGCCAGATTATGATGTACCTGCGCCATGAGGCCGGGCACGCCATTAATTACGCTTACGCCCTGCACAAGACTCCTGAATGGAAGCACCTTTTTGGGCCCTATCGCAAGCCTTATCGCGACGCTTACCGGCCAATTCCTTTTTCCCGCAGCTTTGTCCGCCACATGGAGGGCTGGTACGCGCAAAAGCATCCTGATGAGGACTTTGCCGAAACCTTTGCGGTGTGGCTCACACCGGGCTCGCGCTGGCGGCAAAAGTATAAAGGATGGCCTGCGCTGGAGAAGCTGCGGTACGTTGACCGCACTTTCAGAAAACTTGGCAGCCTCGATCCCGTGCGTCCCCGCGGACGCACCGACATCACTGTGGAAGAAATGGACACCACAGTCGGAGATTTCTATGAAGCTGTACTCAGCGAGCAGCCTTCGCCGGGAGATCTGCCGCTTGATACTGATCTTCAAGATATTTTCAATGCCGGCCGTAGGCGGAAGAAAGGCGTGCGTCCTGCGGCGGAACTTCTGCGTGAGAACCATAAATCGCTGGTCGATAAACTTACTTACTGGAGCGGCGTGCCGCGATCGCTCATTAAGAAGCTGGTGGAGTCCATTGAAACACGCGTGGGTGAAATGGATTTGCGAGTGAATATCAAACAGGAACGAGAGTGCCTGACGGAACTAACGGTTTACGCAACGGCGTTGGCCATGAACTACGTGACGCGCGGAAAATTTGTGCAAACATAGTGCGTGGCAATCGATGCAAGGATTGTAGGCCAGCTAGACAATCTTCATGGGAACCACTATGGACAGTAAATTGAAAATCACGGTGCTTTACGAGAGCTGGGGAGATGAGGAAGAAGAAGTCGCTCCAGAACCGAAAAAGAAAAAGCGCGGCGCCAAGAAGCGGCGCAAGAAGATAGAGAAGCACGACCGAGAAGAAATCTTTGAAGCGCTGGAAAAGCTCGGCCATGAACCGAGCTACATGATGCTGGATGGAGAAGATAAATCTCTGCTGGCGTTGGCCAAGCAGGAGACCGACCTGTTCTTTAACATTGTGGAGTCATATGCGGGCGATGACACCATGGAAATGCACGTGGCCGCGTTTCTGGATTTGCTGGGACGGCCTTACACCGGCGCAGGCCCGCAAGGTCTTTATCTGGCGCAGGACAAAGGCCTGGCCAAAAAGCTGTTTCAGTTTTACAACATCCGCACCCCGTACTTTGCCACCTGCTATCAGGGCAAGCTGGACCATTCACAGGAAATTTCTTTTCCATTGATCGTAAAGCCGGAAGCTGAAGATGGATCGCTGGGCATCGACCAGGGCGCGGTGGTAGGCAGCGTAAAGGAACTGATGGAGCGAATCCACTACGTCCAGGAAGAATTCAATTCGCCCGCGCTGATTGAAGAATACATTGAAGGCCGCGAAATTTATGCCGGCATTCTGGGCAATCAGAACCCTGAAGTGCTGCCGCTAGTGGAGCTTGACCTATCAAAGCTTCCTGAAGGCATGCCCAAGGTGGCCGGCATGGAAGTAAAGTGGGAGAAAGACAGCGAAGCTTACAAGCTCACCAAGTCTGCGCCGGTGGAAGACCTGGACGAAGAGACACAGGAACTGCTCTCCAGCACGGCGCTCACAACGTATCGCATTCTCAAGCTGCGCGATTACGGGCGAATCGACATGCGCCTCACAGACAAAGGAAAGGTTTATGTGATTGAGGCGAATCCTAATCCGTGGCTTTCCAGCAATTCAGAATTTTTTATGGCTGCGAAAAAGTCCGGACGCTCCTATGCGGACATGATCGCAGAAATCATTGAATTTGCCCGCACAGACCGCCGCAAGCGCGACAAGCTGCACATGAACGGCTAGCAAGCACTACTTGAGTTCGGCATTAATAAGGTTCGCCAGTCGCTCGCCTGCCAGTTCCACTCTTTTATTCGCGATTTTTTGGGCATTGTCCTTGTATGCCTGTGTAATGAGAAACGGTCCATCACCAGTTTTGATGGGGCCGGAATAAACCATTATCTCTGCGATATTAAAGCTCTCGTTGATCCAGTCGGCCTCAGATGATTTCTGGGCGAGCAAAGGGTCGGCGGGCGTCAACGTCTTTCCATAAGCAATTACGTCGGTCACGTTCGAGCTATCGCCGGGCAAGCCGTCCCAGAAAGCGTGCAACTCCTTGCTGGGATCAGATAGTTTGACGTTATTGCCGCCATTGTCGCCCTGAAGATCTGTCGCGCCAACACGCGTGGATGAATGCAACGGCTGGTGGATGTCACCCACCAGGTGCAGGAGCCACACCAGGTCGTAGGATTTAAGTTTGTCAGACTCGCTGGAACTCAGCGCTTGCCGCAAAACGGCTATCTCACTGCCGGCATTCGGGTGCGGGATCGCCGGCAACGGCTTTGTTTCATCCTGCGTGAATGGCGTATCCACAAAATGCCAGTATTTGTGCATGTTCTTGTCGGTGTAGCCAATGTTCTGCGATGCTTCGGCGCCGGTTGGCGGCAGGTTTCCGCCGCCGGGACCATCAGAGATATAGCCTGAGTCTTTTTCTTTGATCTGGTCCGGCCATGTGGCTGCGATCATGAAATACATCATGTCCTGTTGGTCGGCGGGTGTCCCTGCCGGAATCATGGCTTTCCACTTTGTCTTGTAATAAGGGTTCTTCTTGAGAAGCTGCGCAACGCGTGTCCGCTTTTCCGGTGTAAGCTTTTGATACGCCACATAGGCCACAGCCATGTGGCCAAACCCAAACCATGCCTGGGAAGTTGAGCTGAAAAGGCAAAGACACAATGTAACGGCGATGAGTGGACGCAACTTTGACATAGCACTCCTTACAGGCGCAGTCTGGCGCAGCAGGTTTTCGATCTAATCCTTGTCCGGCTAGTGACCGGACATCCTCTATCGTTTCAGGGATTCGATATTCTGCTCAGTGACCAGAAAGGTTCAGCAGCTCAAACGGCATATCCGGCGCTTCTTCAAAGACCAATATGCGAGACCTGGGATCGTCATCGCGCAACCTGCGCAAAATCAGCCGGGCGGTCTTAAGGATGAGCACAAGCACCCAGAGATACCAGACGCTCTTGAGCAGCAATGCATGTTCCAGCCCGGGCAGGAGTGAAGCAAATGCCCACAAGCCCAGAACATAAAACAACACAATCACGGTGGCGCTCTGTTTCCACGGCGGGTAAGCGCAGGCGAACGGTATTTTTGTGAACCGGCGCAGCAGAACGTCTGCAAGCAGGTAAGATCCGGCAATTAAGACTGCTATCAGCGCAATGCCCACTGTCCAGCCCCAGGAATATAGATACAAAGGCAGACAGACAATAAGAATCCAGGGCAGGACAAACGTCAGAATCACTTTTCTGGCTGAGTCGGCAGGCGCTTGTTGTTCAGAGTCCAGAATCGCTCGATGCACCCAGTTGGCCCGCAGTTCCGCGGGCAAGTCAAAGACAAAACGCAGCCCGCAGATCAAAAAATATGCCAGAGTAAAAGGCACTGAAATCATTGCCGCGCTTGGCGCTGCGCCCGGTTTTTGATTCACGGTGGAAAGCAGCGTTTGCGAAGCGATCACAATACCCAGGCTCGCAAAGCCGCCGAAGATCAGAGAGTGTCGATCATTTCGCAGCAGAGTTTTCATGGCAAAGCGATAAGTAGCGCGCTCGTAGGCTGAGCGCAAAACAAACCAGTCCATCAGTCGCATGGGAAACAGAATTCGGGGCGCGCGGCTTCTTAGCGTGGTGTCCAGCGTTTCCGGGATGCGTATGAAGTAGCGGTAATAGCTCAGCACATAAACCAGCGGTGCAAGAATAGCCACGGCAATCACGGCCCAAAGGCCAATTGTCCCCATCTGCGCTAACGCCGCATCGGCCTTGCCCATAATTGTGCGCGACAAGCCTAGAAACCAGACTGGCGGCAGCCATCGCAATAAAGAAGGAGCGCCGGAATGAAGCGTGCTCAGCAAAGGCGCGACGGCAAAAGTCGAGCACAGGAGGCCCAGCAGCAGAATTACCATCAGCACGCGGACGTAGATTGAGATCCGGCGAAATATGCTATCCGGCAGCAACACCATTAGCGTGCCAATAAGCGCGAATAGCGCAAATGAAACAAACAGGCTGGCCAGCAGGACTCCGGCAAAATGTGCCCGCGCAAATTGAACATACGCGGCGAACTTTGGCTCTTCCATGGTTACCACCATGGGAAAAAACAATGAAGAGACGGCATTCACGTCCACGGCAAAAGCCACGGCAATGAAAACTATGGCCGTGACATTGGCGAGAAATATCTGGCGGGTTGCGATCGGCAGCGGCGCAAGGTTCATGTAATCCCGGCGATCAGGAAAGATATTGTCCCACTTAAGGACTGTCACAATTCCGGTGATGGCCATGGAAAATGTGAGAAAGAAATACTGGTCGGGAACGGAAGTGGCGTAAGGATCAAAGTTGTGGTTCCCGCGGAGAAACCGCAGCAAGCTGGAGTACTTGTCCAGCAGCATAATGGAAATAAAAGCCCCAGGCGCGGCCAGCAATGCCAATACCGTGCCGACCCCGAGTTCAAGCCCGCCTTCTCCGCTACCGGAAAAAAGCTTCATGCCAAAGTGCGCCGCCAGCCGACAGAATGGGCGCTCCAGCAGCCGCGTCCAGCGCTTGTGTAGGGCTTCGCGCGCAGTGGTAATCACGGCGCGGCCATCACTTCCACAATGTCATGGGCAATCTGTTCAGCATCCTGCTCTTTGACCAGATGAGAGAAGGAATCCTCCAGAGTGGCAAGCCCGGTCATCCTGCTCACCTCGTTGATTGACCCATGCGCCGCCACGGTCCCTTTGCTCAGGATCAGCAGGTGGGAGCAAAGTTTTTCCACCACCTCAAGCACGTGCGAGCAATACAAAATGATCTTGCCCTGCTCACTCAGTGACTTCACCACTTTTCTGAAGATCATGGCTGAGGTCACGTCAAGGCCGGAGAGCGGCTCATCGAACACCAGAATTTCAGGATCGTGCATGAGCGCGGCGATCAGCAGAATGCGTTGTCGCATGCCTTTGGAATAGGATGCTATGGTGGCGTGGCGAAAAGGAAACAGCAGGAACAGTTCCAGCAGCGCGTCCGCTCGTTTGCGAAGCTGCTTTTGGTCCATGCCGCGCAGAATCCCGATGAACTCCAGGTATTCCCAACCTGTCATGTAGGGGTAGAGCAGGGCCTCCTCAGGCACGTATCCCAGGACCTTCTTGTAGCCCGGCAGGTCGTCCTTGATATTGCTGCCATGGAACAGCACTTTGCCGCGGGTGGGTTCCATCAGGCCGGTAATCATCTTTACCGTAGTGCTTTTGCCTGAGCCGTTTGGCCCCAGGTAGCCCAGGATTTCTCCGGGTCGGACAGTAAAGCTCACCTGGCTCACGGCGGGAATGCTGGCGTAACACTTTGTGAGACCGATTGCTTCAAGCATAAGATCGCCTCATCAACGCCATTCAGGGAAAGACACCGTTTGCTGCCCATGAGTTCCCAGAAATGGCGACAAATATTCCTGTGCGGACCCGAGGGATTCCGGTAAAATCAGGGTGTAAGGCGTGCTATAAGAGAATACTACATATAAAGAATACTACATAGGTTGCATTCCGAATATGGAAACTGCGGCAAGAATTTCACACACATCGGCGCTGATCCTGCAAACCATCCGGTCAGGCTATGTTTACGGTTTTGACATCATGGACGTTACAGGTTTGCCCAGCGGGACGATCTACCCGGCGCTGCGCCGCCTGGAAAAAGAATCGCTGGTGAGCGGCGACTGGGAAGACAGCAAGATCGCGCTGCGCCAGGACCGTCCGCCGCGCCGCTACTACAAACTTACGCGCCAGGGCAAAGACGCGCTGATGAACGCCGTGGAGCGCTATCCGCTGCTGGCCAGGCTGGCCCCGGAAGAGAAGGTAACGCGCCGATAAGGAAAATGTTGTGGAGCCCAATCCTCAAATCCGGCTTCTGATATGGCAATGTAAGTTCCTGCTGCGCAGCGCAAGCCTGCTGGTTCCCAAAGCGCAGCGCGCCGCGTGGTATCAGGAGTGGTATGGAGAGATTTGGCATTGGCTCCACTTTTTGGCTGAGTCCGGACGGCTGAACTCCCGCACAACCATGGAACTCACCCGGCACTGCTGGGGCGCATTTCCTGATGCCGCATTCCATCGCTTCGATCACAAGAAAGTTACGCGCGTGCTAGACGAAGAGCCGCGCTCGGCGCGCTTCTGCCTGGGCGCAATCCTGTTTGCGGTGATCGGTCTTATATTGGTTACCGGATTTGCGCCCACCATCCGCTCAGGATTCAAGCCGCTGCCGTTCCAGCAGCCCGATCGTCTGGCCTATCTCTCGATGCATGGCAGTTTTGTGAAATACGATGAAGCAAATCTGTTTCGTGAAGCTGCAAAATGGGCAAAGGAGACCCAAACAGCAGAAATGGTTGCTGCGTACTCCTGGCATCCTACCTCTATCAGGTCCACGCATGATCATGTCAATGACTTTAGCGCCCGTGTTTCGCCAAACTTTTTTGAGCTGCTAGGCAACAAGACTGCGATGGGCCGGCTCTTTACCGCGGCGGATGAAACGACGTGCGCGGGCTGCGTCGTGATTACCCATCGCCTATGGGAGGCGCAATTCGACTCCGACCGCAACATTGTGGGCAAGACAATCTCCGTGGACGACCGCCCGAGCATCGTGATCGGTGTGCTTCCTGAGAGTTTTGTATTTACCTTCCCTGATGTGTCTGTATGGATGCTCCCCAGTTGGGGTAAAGCCACCAACAATTTTGCTGATCGTACCGGCGCGGTTCTGCGCATGGCCCCGCATGTAACGTTAGCGCAGGCGCAGGAGGAGTTTCGCCACTTTGCGCAGCTCAATGAATATTCAAAGCCGCAGCTGGAATCGTTTGTGTCGCGCGCGCGCCAGGGTGTAAAGCTCTACCTGTTCTTCACTGTATTGTCATTGTTCGGCGGAATCGCACTGGGCAGCAGCCGGCTGGGCGGCGCCAAGACGCGCAAGCTGAAGTTAAGCTGGCGGCACGCCCTGCGCTGGTGGGGATTCTTCTCATTGAAAACCCTGCTGCTGCTGGCGCTGTGCTTTGTCGGTTCACTGGAATTCACAGGACGCGCCTCGATCATCCTTACCGGATCGGTTCATCCTCTCGTCGGACCTTTTGCTACCTGGCTTTTCCTTGTCACGGCGATGGTGGCGCTTTCCTGGTCACTGCACGACCAGGGCCGCCGCTGCCGCTTCTGTCTGCGACGGCTGGGCAATGAGGCATCCGTAGGGACGCCGAGCTATCTGTTGCTGGATTGGTGGGGAACGGAGCTGGTTTGCTCCGACGGCCACGGCCTGCTCCATGTTCCAGAGATGAAATCCAGCTGGCAGGAATTTGACCAGTGGGTCTCTCTCGACGAATCCTGGAAGCCGCTATTCGAGCACGAAGAACCGGTGCATACTCCTTAATCGTGCGTTACAGAACACTACCGCCATTTCCCGGACCATCGTCATCATCGCTGGTCATACCGGCAAATGGGTCGTCATCGTCGCTGGCTGAGACGGGTTTCTTTTTGGCTGATGCCTGATCGCCGGAAGCTTTGTCCTTCTCCTGTTCCTTCTTGTGCTCCTCACGCATCTGCTTCAGTTTTTCTTTTTGCTCCGGCGTCAGGACGCTGAACATCTGCTTGTGTGATTCTTTGCGAAGCTCCTGCATCTTTTGTTTTTTCTGATCGTCTGTGAGTGAGCTGTTTTGCCGGATAGCTCTACCCTGCTGCCACATATCTCTGCTGATCTGCTGGAACTGCGCTTTTTGCGCGTCAGTAAGGCCAAGTTTTTCGGCCAGCATGGCCATGTGCTGGCGCTGGCGTTGCGCAGCGGCTCGGCGTCCCTGCCCCTGCGGGCTTGCAGTCTGGCTTTGGTCCTGCGCCTGCACCCCAAGCGGTATGAACATCAGCCCTGTAAGTGCCGCAATTACAATACGATGACAAAATCGTTGCATTGGTCTTTCCTCCCGGCCCATACTAACCCGCAGGGGGCCGTGAAGTTCTTTCTTGGCGCCCGAAGGTAACTTTTGCGTTTGTTTCGGGTTTGCTAGTTGGTTGCACGGGGAAAATGGCCATGAAGAAATATCTGATTTCCGCAGCGCTCGGTCTTGCAGCGCTTTTTCTTTTTGCCCAGGAGCATGATCACGGTCAGGGGCAACAAGCGCCCGCCGGCCAGGTTGAGTTGAATGCCACCACTGAAGCCATGGGGCATGGCCACAACCATGAAGGGCACCAGCACATGGCTGCGCACATGCACATGACGGAGCTGCGAGCTGTCCAGGCGGGCGACGCAGCCAAGGCGGAGCAGGTTGTGGAGCAGGCCCGGCCCGCACTGGAGAAATATCGCGACTACAAAGTCGCGCTGGATGAAGGCTTCAGAATCTTTCTCCCCAACGTCCCGCAAAAGATGTACCACTTTACCAATTATCAAAATGCTATCGGTGAAGCGTTTCGCTTTGATCCCACCAAGCCAACGTCACTGCTATATGAAAAACATGGAGACGACTACAAGCTGATCGGCGCTATGTACACCGCTCCAGTGCGCTTCAGCGAGCAGCAGCTTGACGAGCGAATTCCTCTCAGCATGACGCAATGGCACCAGCATGTGAATATGTGCAAGCCGCCTCAAGGGCACGAGATTGAAGCCTTGCGTAAAGACGCCAGATTCGGCCTGAACGGGTCGATTTCAACAGAAGAAGCTTGCGAAGCCGCCGGAGGCACATTCATGCCCCATGTTTTTGGCTGGATGGTGCATATGTATCCCTGGGAGAAAACGCCGGATGAAATCTGGTCAGTGGAGCGCCACCTTAAGGACAAGCCGGGACTAGAGCATGAGCACCATGACCATGGGGACATGAAGTAACATCCAGAACGCGAGCTTAACTCGATATAACCTGAAATGTATTTGAGCTGATAGGGATTCCTCGCTGCGCTCGGACATAGAAAGCTATCCGATCCTGATCTCAATCTGCTTTCCTGAGGCTTCCTTCGTCGCCGGATGCCGCAAGGCCGCTACAACAAATCCCGTTCCTGGCTCAATCAAGATTGGATCGATCCTGTAGCTGTTTGCTTCCACGGTAAGCCGCGCTTTTATTCCAAAGTATTCAGGGAACTCTACGTTTTGCCGCGCGCCGCAGCAGACATAGAGCGAGAGCAGATCACAGAATTGTAAAACGTCAGTCAGAGCTTCCAATTCTTCAGGCGTGCGTTCCTGCTTTGCGACTAGCTTGGCTTGCCTTGCGGATTCATTCTGGAGAAAACTTTCCACGGTCTGGCTGTCGCCCTTGGAGGATTTAGGGGAGTTTGCTTTAGCGATCCGCTCAAAATGGCGGCTCACCATGTATCCGCCGGTTGCACTGGCAGAAGCTGCTACGTCAATCGATTTCTCCCAGGCGTTTACAAACTCGCCTACGCCGCAGGCAACAAACGATTTTGGTGCGCCCTGGCCTACAGACCGGCTCTGCATGATTGCCTGCGCGTCAGGCATACCCCAGCCGGCATCGTGCAGCGCGATGGCGCGAATGACCGGAGCGTCCAGGTTGGGCAGGTTTATGCCCGCCATGCGCGCCGCGAACTCGCCGGACAGCGCGGCGTGAGAAGGCTGTGTAATCATCCAGCAATCGCCGGCAATCTGGCGCTGCGATTGTTCCACTACGCTCCAAGCCGGTAAGAAATCAGCGCTGGTGGCGGGCATGGGATCAAGCGGACGCAGAATCATCAGCTTGAGCGTCTCTTGGCCATGCGTCGCGGTACCGCCATGGCCCTGGCGGGACCGCTGCTGGAAGGCGGCTTCTTCATTCCGTCAAGAAGCTCTTTGAGCGCCACCGCGTTGTTGCGTTCGGAATCCTTTGAAGCATAGACCAGCGTCACGTGCTCGTATTCGAACAAAAGTCCATACAGCTTTTCCAGATCGGCGGAAGCTTCAGGCGTGTTCAGTTCCTTGAAGTAGCGTTTCTTGAAGATGGCCCAATTTGCGCTGGAGTGGAACCACTTGCGCAGGCCATCAGAAGGGGCCAGCTCTTTGAGCCAATGGTCAATGCGGGCGTTCTCTTTTTTGATGCCGCGCGGCCAGAGGCGGTCCACCAGCACACGCTGGCCGTCAGAGAGTGAAGGCTTGTCATAAGCGCGCTTGATTTCAACCGGCATGGACTTTCCTGCAGTAACTTCTCCAGGGGTTTTCAAAACGCTACGCTACAGACATAATAGTCACTTGAGGCGAATAGCGTCCATTCTTCTGATGATGGCAGTGGCCGGACTGCTGTCCGGCTGCGGCAAAGATCCCGCCAAGATGACCGATGCCGAATTGGGACTGAACGCAGAGCAGTCCCACGGACGCAAGGTCTTCAATATTTATTGTGTCAATTGCCATCCCGCGTATTCCTCCAGCGGGAACAAAGGACCCGGATTGAAAAAGCTGTACCAAAAGCCCTACCTGCCCAGCGGCCTCACCGCGACTGACGAACACGTGATGCAAAGCATTGTTCGCGGCCGAGGCATGATGCCTCCATTCGGCGGCCAGCTTGACCAGCAGGAGTTGCAGGAAGTGATGGCATACCTGCATACGCTGTAGGAAGCACGAAATGTTTCTGCCCTAAAGCTTCGGATGTTCCCAGAAGGAGCTTGGCAGGCGCATTTTTTCCAACTTCTCTATTTCAGCCAGTTCGTTCTGGTTCTCAGTGAGCAGTTCTTCATACTCCGTGGCTTCGCAATACCACAACCGCGAATTGCGCCAGGCTATAAGGCAGGAGACAAGGAATATGCTGGGGATGGTAAACGCCATCGTCCATAGGCCTGGCATTCTCAGGGTCAGGATGAGCGGTCTTAACGCACCCAACAATAGAAACGTATAAAGAAGTGCAAGGAACCCGGCTACAACTACCTGCATCGGACTGATCGACGCGTTTCGCGATCGAGACAGAGGATTTGAAGGGCCACGATCGGGTTCCCACAGAGAGCGTGTTACGTCTGCCGCCACAAATAGAAACAAAAAAACAGCCAACCCGGCCGTCGTCAACCTGAGAGGGACTGACTGAACAAAACTGGCGCCGAAGGCAAGACCGCCGGAGAGAGCAGGAGCCCAGTGCATGAACTGTTGGATCATGTCATAGAGCTGTCGCGGGCGAGAACTCCAGCCCCGGGCGCGGTAGTCCTGCCAATTTGAGATATCACGCATTTTCTGGTTCCTTCGCTGAATCTATCTAGAATGCGAATGCAGCTCCGGCCCATGGTAACCAAAAACGGGTGTCTGGGCAGCATTACTTGAGTGTCTGAATGCACTCGTTACACGCCGCATCGTACAATAGAGATTCACATCTAATACCCTGATGGCCAGCTCCGTAGAACTCGTCCAGATTGACCTTGCGCCGCGGCGTCCGCATAAGAAGCCTGAGTGGCTGAAGGCCCGCGCTCCCATGGGCGATAATTACCACGATCTTAAAAGGCTGGCACGAACTCTGGATCTGCACACTGTCTGCGAGTCAGCGCAGTGCCCCAACATTGGCGAATGCTGGAACCACAAGACGGCCACGTTCATGCTGCTGGGAAATTTGTGTACCCGGCGTTGCGGTTTTTGCGCTGTGCCAAAGGGCAAGCCTGAGCCGCTGGATTGGGACGAGCCGCGCCGAGTAGCTGAAGCTGTGGCTACCCTGGGATTGAAGCATGCCGTGGTAACCAGCGTGAATCGCGATGACGACAACATGGGCGGGGCAAAAATATTTGCCGAGACTATTCGCCGAGTCCGCGAACAGACCCCCGGATGCCAGATAGAAGTGCTCATCCCGGATTTTCAGGGCCGTGAAGACTGCCTGAAAGTCGTGATCGACGCGAAGCCAGAAATCCTTAACCACAACACTGAAACCGTGCCGCGTCTCTATCGCGCCGTGCGCTCGGGTGCCCGCTATGAACGCACGCTTGATCTTCTCAGCAACGTGAAGCGTTTTGCTCCTACCATGGTTTCAAAAACGGGTGTGATGGTCGGGATCGGCGAGACCACGGATGAACTGCTGGAAGTTTTCCGCGACCTGGCTGCGCGCAAAGTCGATATCCTCACCGTGGGCCAATATCTGCGGCCATCGAAAGACCATCTGCCAATGACGCGCTATTACACGCCGGAAGAGTTTTCCTTCTTGAAAACTGAAGCGTTGAAGATGGGATTCCGCCACGTGGAATCAGGTCCCCTCGTTCGTTCGTCCTACCACGCGCATGAGCAGGCTGAGAGCACAGGGCTGATCAGCAGCGTTGTTTAAGAACGCAATTAGAACCTGAATCCGAATCCGATGCTCATCTGAATCGCATTGTTGTTAAACGCGGGTGCGTGAAAGGTTCCTTGCTGGACGACAATGTCCCTGCTGCGGTAGCGGATATTCGTGTTTCCAGCATCGAAACGAAACACGCTGTGGCGAGCTCCGTAAAATTCAATGACGCCACCCGCATCCAGTGCAAGATCAATGAAGGGCGTGTTTTTAAAGGTCACCGCATCCCCCTCAGTTGCGGTATAGCGCTGGATGCCTGGCCTGAGTTTTCCAAAAATGCCGAATCGACCTTTCCTGACTCCGGCGCGCACACCGGCGAGTACTTGAAACATCCTTCCGCCCTGCTGAAAATCGGCCAGATGGATCATGCGCGGGAAAAACGTGGAGCTTGCGTCCAGAGCGAAGTATTTGCTGAAATTCCAGGTGAACCAGCCACCGCCGCCCGATTCATCGCGAACGAACTCCTGAAATCCGCGGTTGGACGAAAAGAGTGAGTATTGCGCCCCCACTGCAAATTGCTGTGGCACGGGCGAGGTTTCGCGTCCATCATGCAAGCTGCCCAGACGATACCCGGCTCCCACCTCAAGGTGCCAAGGCGCCACGATACGGCCGGCGGCAGTCACAACCAAGCCACCGTCAGGAGATCTGAATTCTGTCGAGTCGCCATAACGGACCAGCATGCGTCCAATATCGAATCTCAGAATAGTGCGGGCTGAAGGATAAAATTCTGTGGCCACTCCCAGATCCAGCGCCGCGTGCGTTTTTCGGCTGGTCTCCAGATTCTCTAAATTGGCACTGCTGGTAAAGACGTTGCTGAAACTCATTACGCCTGCTCGCGCTTTGAAGAAGATTCCGAATCTATCCCTCCGAATCCCCCCTTTGGGGCCGAGCAGGCCGACAATCGCCCTGCCGCCATCCTGGACGCTCCTTGGCGTACTGTTCGTAAAGTAGCTGTTAACTTCCGATTCAAGGGCGATGCTGGAGGTGAGGTTATAGGTAAACCGTCCTCCAACACCCACGTCAGTGAGAGAGAAAATGCGATTTTGGAAGAGAACCGAAGTTTGTGCGCCAACTTCGACTCTGCTGAATTGTTGCCCACTGGCAATATGAGGCATCATAGCGACTGTGAGTGAAAAAAGGGATACAGCTCTACTTGCGTTCATATACCCCCGGAATTGTCGTAACCCTACCAGAATGAAAAAGCCCTGCGTTCTTGCAGGGCGTTTTTTGCTATTTTCTTTTGATTTTGAATTGGGCTAGAACACGCGGAAGCGGATCGTCAGGTATTTCTTGGGGTTTTCACGGATCGCCTTGACCAAGTTCCGCGTCTCAATGAGCATTTGATCGGTATTGTTGTAAAGAGACGGGTCTTTGAATAGTTTGCCCGCGCTGCCTTCACCGGCTTCCAGCCGGTCTGAAATAGTCGACAGCTTATCGATGATATTTACCAGCTTCTTGGAGAGTTCTTCATCCTTCAGCAATTTTCCGGCGGGTCCACGACCTGCATTGAGGTCGGCTAGCAGCTTTTTGGCAGTAGAGATCGCCTCATTGGCATTGTTATAGAGAGCATCATCTTTTACCAATTTGCCCAGGCTGCCATGGCCTTTGTTGATCTCATCCATCGTTTGATCGGCCTTGGTTACCAGTGCGTCAGCTTTGCGGTACAGGCTCTCATCGGCAAAGAGTTTTCCGATTGTGCCTTTGCCATTGTTCACATCATTCAGCAACGCCTGCAGCTGGTTCAGGATGGCATTGACCTTGTCGATCATCGCGGGATCGTAAATAAATTTTCCCAGCGAGCCGTTTCCGTTTTGGATCTCGGCAAAGATTGAGTCGGCCCGTTTCACAAGAATGTCGATGTTTTGTAGCGACGTTTGGCTGGTTTTCACAACGTCCTGAATCCCAGGAGCGTTGCCGGGAGGCAGCTCTGTGCCATCTTTCACGATCGGGCCCTTGGCGTCTTTGCTGTCAATGTCAACAAACGATTCGCCAAGCACCCCGGCAGTTTCAATTGTCGCTTTGGAATCTGTGTGAATGAATCGTTGAAACTCTGTGTTCACACGCATCACCACTTGCACAGGACTGAGCGGACGTCCTGGAACAACCTTGACGGACTTCACATTGCCAATGGCCACTCCCTGCAAATCCACTGGCTGCCCCGGACGTATGCCCTCTGCATTGTCAAAGTATGTAATAAGGGTAATTTTCTTGGTAAAAAGGCCACCCGTCCCGCTGATCAGAAAGACAAGCAGGGCCAAGGTCACTGAACCGATAATTACGGTTATCCCGACCTTTAGTTCAGACCACCTAAGCTGCTTTTGACTTGGCAATGGCGTGTGAGTGACTACGCGAAAATAATAGCAGATGGCTTTGTAAGTCCCTAGAACTAGGCAGTTTTCAGTAAGTTCCCGGGATTTAGCGGACACCAGTCCGTGCCCAACAGCTGAAAGTTTTAAGGAATGATCGTAGCGCTTCTCCAGGTTCGCGAACAGAGGCCCGCGAGCAGGTAAGCTGCTGCGGCACAGAGCAGAGTGACAGTCAGGCCAAAGTGAATGGCGATGATCATGGCCATGACTGAGCCCAGGACGCTGGCTGCGGCGTTGAGCGCCCAGGCCCATTCCACCGTCTTTACCAGACGCAGACCGGTGGGGAAAGGCATGCCCATCAGGAATCCGAGAGGCGCCAGGACTATGCCGCTGAGAAGCAACTTGATAACAAACGGCAGTCCAATGGCTGCTGAGAGCAGCCATGGCAGTAGGGCAACATCGATGGCAATAAGAGCTGAAATGATTCCCAGCAGCGGAAGGATTTTGCTGCCGCTGCTGATCCTGCGCCGTGCCGCTACACTGCCAATGCCGCTGGAAAGCAGAAGCAGAAAGACAACCACCGTCAGCGCATAGGTGGGATGGCCAAGAAAAAGAACAAAGCGCTGGATGAGAGCGATTTCCACCAGAATGAATCCGAATCCCACGGCGATGAAGTAAAGCAGAGCAACGATTCCGGTCTTGGGCGCGTTCTGTCGATGACGATGCAGCGCCAAGGGCAAAATCAGGAACGCCAGCACAGCGATAATCGAGATAATCAGCAACATTCCCAGTACCACAACTCCCAGATTGATGCGCCAGTCCATGCCTCGCCCTGTTCCCGCGAGGATGTTTTCAATTACGTGACGGGTCTTCAAGGTGAAAAAGAAAAACGGAGCGCTATCACTCACCGGCGAAACGTTGTAAGCGTAGCTCTGGGCAAATCGCAAAGGATCATTGGATTGGATCAGACTTTCAAAGGCCGAAGCCGCCGGCGGCAACGGTTGCAAGCCGGCGTATTCGGAAGTCGGGTTCAGCCAGAATAAATTGGGATTTTCACGCACGTGCGCCGCCACGGCAGCATACTCAGCCGCGCTGAACGGCGATTTCTTGGCCAGCACCAGCACCGGACGGCCATCTTCATTCAGCCCTCCATCTGCGACGATCACAAAGTGCTGTCGCGGATCGGCTACTCCAATCCGGTGCAAAGCCTCAATCCCCTGCGAGACCACGCGCAACGCCTCACGCGGTTGCTTGAACTCCCAGCGCGTAATGGCAATCATGCCGTCGGGCTTCAAGTGATCAAAGTATTCGCGGAAGGCTTCAACGGTATAAAGATTGTTTTCACTCAGGGCAAAAGCGCCGGCAGCGGTGGAGGCCCAGGTATCCACGAGCGTCATCTGCACCACGTCATACTTTTCGTGCGAGCTGCGAATATACGACCGGCCATCCTGCACGTGAATGTGGACCTGCGGCTGGTCATAGAGATGAAAAGAGTAATCGGCGTAGCGGCTGCGCATCACGTTGTTGGCGATCGTGGGATTGATCTCGATTCCTGTGACGCTGGGGCTGCCATTGGCGACGGCACGCATCACGTCCACGCCGCCGCCGGGACCGATAATGGCGAAGTCGCCACGCGGGCGCAGCACGTTGGCCACGGACGGCGCGGCTGACATCAGGCTTTTTTTCCAGTTGAATCCTGATGTCTCCGGCAAGCCCGTGTACATTGGCGTTGCGGAAGCATTCTGCTCCCAGCGCGCCGGATCAACGTTCATGATGGCTGTGGTGGCGTCAGCGTCAATTACAACATAGCGTCCGCCAAGCTGTGTACTGACCTCAATACGAGAGATAGCATTCCAGCGCGAATACTCAATCCATTTGGGATCGCGATAGACGCCCTTGGCATAGATCACGTCAATGATCTTGCCGGAATAGTTGGCGGCAATCAGCAGAGCGAACAGCGCGGCCAAAGCGTAAGCGGCACGGCGCAACTTGAGCTGGTCTGCCCACAAGGCGGCAGCCACAGCCATGCAGGCCGAAGCCAGCAGCAGAGCATTGGGCGCGCCAATAAAATTCAGCAGTGGCACTATGGCGAGGCAGGCGGTTGCACCTCCGGCAAGATCAGCGCCGTAAAGCTGCGAGATGTGGCCGGACGACCGCGCAAAGAGCACGGAAAATAACAGCCCGGTCAAAAAGAAAGGCACTGCTGCCGCCAGATAGATAATCGTCAGCTTGCCAAAATTCCGGCCCGTGACTTCAAGCGAAACCGGGGTATGCAGCACCACTTCAACCGAGCACAGAATGAAGACTGAGTTGAGCAGACAGAGCCAGGATCCAAGCGTGCGCATGCTGAATCGTGCCAACCACTCCTGCCGAATGTGGGCGAATACGCCGCCCGATCCCAGGCCCAGCAACGCCACTGAAATGGCAAAAAAAGCAAAATGATAGAAGAGCACCACGCTGAACAGCCGCGTAAGGGCCAGTTCCAGCAGGAGGCTGGCAAGGCTGACCAGGGCGACGGCCAGCATCGTGGAACGTAACGGAGTTTCGGTTGGGGCAATTTGAAGGTCAGCAGCGAAGGTGGATTGGGCCATCTCGATTCAGGTTCTCATAAGGCTCGAAGTTTGCCTAGTTTTTGGTTGCTGTAGACTGCTGACGAAATTTGCTCAAACTTTGGGAGTAGCGCTACGTCTAACTCCTGACGGAATTTCTAAAAGCGGAATCACAAAAAGGAGCAATCACAATGAAACGATCTTCTAAACGGTCTGCGCTTGCGCTATTTGCGGTTACTCTGCTTGCCATAGGAGCGAGTTTGCACGGCCAGGCCCAAACGCAGAATCAAACTCCCGGTCCGGCGCGGTCTCGATCCGATGAGATGTTGGAAAGGTGGAACGATATTGGAAACAAACTTGTCGCAATGGCAAAGGATTTTCCTGAGGACAAATACGATTTCAAAGTGCAGAAGGACCAGCGCACCTTTGCCCTGAACCTTCTTCACGCGGCCGCACTGGATTTCGTTGTGCTACGCAGGATTTCCGGAACAAACGTCGGGCCTGACTTTGGCGAGGGCGACAATCCTACGCGTGAGCAATTTAAGACCAAGGCGGACGTCGTCAAGTTTGTGCAGGAGGCAGTTGCAGACGGAGCGAAGGTGATCCAAGAGCAGGGTGACGCGGGGCTGGACAAAACATCGAAATTTTTTGGTAACCGGATGGCCCACAATTCCACCATGTGGACGTTCGCCATTGAACACAGCGGCGAGCACTACGGCCAGCTTGTGGTCTACTATCGTGCAAACAACCTGGTGCCGCCCGACTCGCGACGCTAATGCAGCAATGACTGGGATGGAGCTAACTACTCGCCTTCCAAAATCACATACGCGATCGCCTGCTCCTTGGTGTGGGACAGAGAGAGATGGGTGCGCTTGCAGCCGAGTCGCGCGGCAAACTCCGCTGCCTTGCCATGAAATTGCAAAACTGGCCGCTGGCCGGGCAGCCGCAATACCTCAACATCGTGCCAGGTAACGCCGTGGCGCAGTCCGGTGCCGATGGCCTTCATTCCGGCCTCCTTGGCGGCAAAGCGGGCCGCCAGGCGCTCAGAGGCGTTGGGCTTGCCCATACAGTACCGGACCTCCGCGGGAGTGAACACCCGCCGCAAAAAACGGTCGCCAAAGCGCTTCACGGCGGCCTGGATCCGGTCTACCTCACTGATGTCAACTCCAGTCCCTACAATCATTTAGGTCTCTATGCCAAGGTATCATATCGTTGGTTATGTGTTTCTAAGCCGGGTCTTAATTAGTAGAGACAACTCAGGATTTTCGAGGGTATAATACCCCTCGCGTTGTTTCAGAAGCGTTGTACAGCAGCAAAGCACCCCCTGCAACCTGCCTGCACTACCCCTCGGAAAGGCGCAAATTTCAGAAACCAAATTTCAGAAACAAGGAATGCGTGCTACACATGGAACAAGGAACAGTAAAGTGGTTCAATGACGCAAAAGGCTACGGCTTTATTTCCAGGGAAAACGGTGAGGACGTATTTGTCCACTTTTCCGCGATTCAGTCCAATGGTTTTCGCAGCCTGAAAGAAGGCCAGCCAGTTTCTTTCAACGTCGTCAAAGGCCCTAAAGGGTGGCAAGCAGAGAACGTACAGGTGCTTTAAGACGCAACAGATTTTTTTGAATGAAGGCGGCCTCCAGCGGGCCGCCTTTTTATGTTGCAGGACGACACAAAAACCCCAAACCTCGCCGCTGGATAACGCTGATCACACTGATTTACACGGATCAAAAAGCTCAAAGGACGATCTTGAATTTGTATCGGTGTCAGTCGGATTCCATCTATCGTGAGATTTGCTTTGTGTGGGCCTAAAAAATGTCTTTACGCGCCGACGCCAACGGCATATGCTTCGCCGGCACGGCAAGTCCTATAATCGCCGGGTGCTGGTTTCCGACTTTGATTTTCATCTCCCGGAAGAGCTGATTGCGCAGGAGCCTCTGGCCGAGCGCAGCAACTCGCGTATGCTGCATCTCTCGCGTTTCACCGGCAAGTTTGAAGACCGGAAATTTACTGACTTTCCCAAACTGCTGCGTTCCGGAGACCTGCTGGTCGTCAACAGCAGCCGCGTCTTTCCCGCGCGTCTTTATGGACGCCGCGCCGGTCGTCACGCTCAACCGCTCAGTTCCAGAAATCCAGCTTCGCGCGATTTTCTGCATGGCCGCGTGGAAGTCATGCTTACCAGCCAGTTGGGTCCGCTGGAGTGGCAGGCGCTGGTGCGTCCGGGCAAGAAGATCGACGTAGGAGAAAAGATTTTCTTTTCTGCGGCGGATTCCGCCCAGGTGGCTGCCAGGGACAACAAGACGCCGCCGGCATCTGGGCCTAAGGATCGTCGACCGGCGGCTTCAGAAGCCGCGGAATTGACTGCCGAAGTGATTGCCCGAGGGGAATTCGGCGAGCGCATTCTCCACTTTGATCCCGTGCCGGATTTTTTTGCCGTCCTGGAGAAGCTTGGACACGTCCCGCTGCCGCCCTATATCGCGCGCGAAGACCGGCAGGAAGACCGCGAACGCTACCAGACGGTCTATGCCCGCGCGGAAACCACCGGCAGCGTCGCCGCGCCCACCGCCGGCCTGCACTTTACGCCGAAGATCCTGGCCCACATACGCGAACGAGGAATTGAGATCGCCGAATTGACTCTGCATGTGGGCCTGGGGACTTTTCAGCCTGTACACGCGGAGAAAGTAGAGGACCACAAGCTCCATCGCGAGAGCTACTCGATCTCCGAGGTTGCGGCCGCGCAGATCAACCGGGCGCTGGCTGAGAACCGGCGGGTGGTCGCCGTGGGAACTACAACGGTCAGGACGCTGGAGTTTGCGGCTTCCCGAAATCCTTTGAGTTCAGACGGAACGGCCACTA
>DASXKZ010000079.1:0-1965 GCA_036496525.1 Candidatus Angelobacter sp. | reverse complement strand
AGTCGCTGTTGTTTTTGTAGAGCAGGCCGAGGTTGTACCAGACATGTGGATCTTTAGGATTGCTTTTGGCTGCCTCTTCGAGAATTTTTTTTGCTTCGTCCACTTTGCCGGTGTTTACGAGGGCGATGCCTTTGTTAATGTTCGCAATCGACAGTTGTGGATCAAGCTCTGCGGCCTCAGTAAACGATTTAAGTCCCTTCTCAAAAAGCTGCTGATTCATGTAGGCCGCGCCCACGTTATTGCGGCGTGCTGCTTCAGTAGTTTTGTTGTCTGGTTTTGGAACGGCCGCAAAGATGCTTAATACAAGGATGATGGCAGTGCAAATCAGCAGAAGTCGGCGAAGCATATAGAGAAGTAAAACACAGAGCAGCACAGAGAATTGAGCTTTTTTAATCTAACTGATTGGTGGTCGCCGCCACCCGCCGTATTCTTTTTCGAGAATTTCAGCGACGGATAGAACTAGTTCCTCTTCCCAAGGCCGCGCAGAAATCTGCACTCCGATCGGTAACCCCTGTTTTGAACTGCCTATGGGAACGACAACTGCCGGTGTACCCAGCAGGTTGAACCATTCCGTGTAGCTCCAGGCATCAAGATATTCGACGTTTTGGCCATCAATCTGCCAACTGCGTTCCCCGTGACGGAATGCAGGGATAGCTGCAACTGGGCAAAGCAAGATTGGATATTCACGCATCTGTTCGAAAATTTTGTTGCGGAGGATGTCACGTTGAATCCAGGCATCGAGTAGTGATTCTCCTGTATGCGAAGGTTCGGTGGCGACTTTCGTCAGGAACTGTTTCAGTATCGGGCTCAATTCTGCCTCGCGGCCTTGAGTCATGGGGCCAAGCAACATGCCCCCAACAATGCCAAAGAACTTCCACCAAGTCTGACGAGCTTGTTCGAGGCCTTCAGGACGGAAAGGTTCGACCGTGAATCCGGCTTTCGCCAAGGCCTCTGCGCCGGTGTGGACAGCATCGCGCGTTTCGGGCGTCACTGGCGTTCTGCCATCGTCTTCGAAATAACCAATACGCATTTTTTTTAGATCGTGTATTGCGGGCCAGCGAACCGGAACCGGTGCCGAAGATGTATCCCCGATATCGGGTCCTTGCATGACCTCAAACAAAATTTTCAAATCTTCAACTGTGCGAGCCATGGGACCTACTACACCAATCAAAGCGAACGGGCCGACAGAACTCGGGAAATGACCAGATGCTGGAATGCGCCCCGGAGTGGGTTTAAGTCCACAGATTCCACTGAAGTGGGCCGGCACTCGAATGGAGCCGCCGCCATCGCTGCCAACACCTCCCGCAGAGCAACCTGAAGCAATCGCGGCGGCTTCTCCGCCACTTGAACCACCTGAAGTTCGCAAGAGGTCCCAGGGATTATTTGTGCGGCCATAAAGAAGGTTGTCCGTCTCCCATGCCATCAAGAATTCAGGAGTATTTGTAGTGCCAAGCACGATGGCTCCCGCATTCCGCAGACGAGCAACTAAAGGCGCATCCTGAGTTGCTACAACACCTGCATGGAGCTTGCTGCCAGCTTCGCAGCGCATCCCTGCTACTCGAATTGAACTTTTGATGCTGACGGGTACGCCATGCAACGGTCCGAGCTGTTCGCCCTGCTTCACCGCCAATTCGGCCTCTTTTGCCTGCCGGCGTACGCCTTCAGCATCCACCTGCACGAAAGCATTCAATTTTGGATTAAGTCGCTCGATTTGCGATAAATGTGCTTCGACCAGTTCGACCGGGGACAGTTGCAGGCTGCGAATTTGTTCCGCCATTCGCGCCGCTGACAGAAAATTGATTTCAGACATGAGTGTGATTGCTGTTGAGTAGAATAACGAAAAGGAGTCTTACATGGCACCGAATCATGCACCGCGCTTTCTAAAGATTGTTGAAGACGCCAAAACACGCGTCCGCGAAGTCACAGTTGATGACGTCAAATCCAAGCTCGATCGGGGAGAAAAAT
>DASXKZ010000078.1:0-12248 GCA_036496525.1 Candidatus Angelobacter sp. | reverse complement strand
CTTATCGAGTTGAACCGTTCGTCTTCCTCAGAGTCGCGGAGCGCACGGACCTCAAGAAAATAGAGGGCTTCTTCCCAATCGGCACGAAAGTCCGGACCTTTCGCAGGGGCTGTGGGCTCAAACGTGACGGAAAAACCCTGTTGTTCGAGAAACACGGCTAATTCCATCTCTGCCAGCGTCGAGACGTACTCGGCAGCAAGCTTTTTCGCTAGAACCCCGCTGTCTAGCTTGATCTTCGCGCTTGTCAGAATCGTTTTCAAAAGCTCATCGGTATAGGAAACCCAGATATGCCCTCTCTGTTGATGTTGACCGAGTAGATGTGTTGGTTTCTCCCCAAACACGTTAGCATCGACCCACTTGTCTCCCATTAGTTGACGAAGGAAGGTCAGGTGAGGCTTAGTCAATTCTTTTCCTGTTCCGATGCGGACGGATTAATAAATTCCTTTCGCAGACTACGATAAAAGCGGGCATGATGTCAGCGAACTGGTTGTAGGTGTGCTCGAACATCAGGAGTGCGACACTAAGGTTCGCAACCGCCAGTTTATAAGGGTAATCAGACCTGCGAAAATTTGAACCAAAGTGCATCGACGCCGGGGGAGCGGGTCACGAGTAGAGCCCACCTGTGCCATCGTAATTCGGGTGCGCGAATTCGCTTAACTGGTCATACTGATGGCGAAACCCCTTCACTTTTCTGTCAACTCGATCTACGAAGTTCAAAACCTGGACTGCTTCCGGAAAGACGCTGTTGCTGTTTTTGTCAATGCGTCTCCCCATCGTGAGTTTCATCAAGTCTTCGTCGATCTTGCCCTTCGTACCATCTTGCACTGCTGCTTCCAGCTTTTTGTGCGCGTACCAAAGGCCTGCACTCGTCTCGACCGCGGCCCGCGTCAGAAGTATTGCCGCTGCTAACTGATTAGCTTGGAGACTCGCGAATGCCGCACGGCTCAATTCGGCCATTCTCCACGCCAAAGATTCTCGATAGCAGATCGCCTTGAAGGGAAGCTTTGAGATGGAAGACAGTTCCATCCCATCAACCTTCGTCGGCAGGTTGGTCTCAATCAGATGCAGTCGCTCTTCGACCTCCTGCATCAAGTCGTCCACGGGCTTTTCAGAGCTCACCATACATTGATGTTATTAGCCGCGTGATTCGAAAAGCTTCTTTCCATTTGAACGCGTTTCGACGCCGCGATCTTCGGCTCACGATCAAACAAGGAGTCATCGTTGATGGCGAGCTGGTGGTCCCAAAGTCGAAGACTAAGAAAGGTGAGAAGCGCGTGGTCGGGCTAACGCGAGTGCTTGCCGGAAAACGTTGAACTGGAAGAAGGCTCGTCATCGAGCGAGACGAAAACTTCGCCGGACTTAGAAGGCTCACAAAAAGGGGTCACACTAGCACGAAGACGTGAAAGCGAAGTTTGTAAGTGTTTGAAAAGATTTGGCTGCCCCCCAGGGATTCGAACCCCGATATGCTGATCCAGAGTCAGCTGTCCTACCATTGAACGAGGGGGCAGAATGTCTTGATTCCTTAAAAGGTTATCACAAGTTTTACTTTTCCGGCCACGGGATGCAGCCGTTGTCGAAATGGTTCCGACGACTGTGTGCCGGCCCACCTCAAATCTGTTTCATCGCGACGAAATTCAACAATGAAATATTCAAGATAAGGCAGCCAATCGGCTCTGATCAAAAAAGTTCATTCAAAATGCACAAAGAAAGTAGAAACCTTTTTCGCCGGCGACCGTATATACCTATCAAAGGGCGTGACGGGACATCTGCTGGTGAGATCGTCTTAAGTCTCGTAACACTCTTTCAGTTGGCCAAAACAAATGAGCAGGTTTTAAGACCAAAGGGAAAATTGAATGCAAGTTGTAGAAGACGTTCGTTACGCGTTGCGGCAGTTCAGAAAGGCTCCTGGATTTACAGCTACGGCTGTCCTAACGCTGGCGCTCGGCATTGGAGCTACCACAGCGATCTTTACGCTGGTCCACGCTGTGCTACTCAAGTCGCTGCCTGTGGCCAAGCCCGGAGAACTGGTGCGCGTAGGCAATGAAGAAAACTGCTGCATTAATGGCGGAATGCAGGACAACTGGTCTCTTTTTTCTTTTGAGCAATATAAACAGTTTAAGGAGCACACCCCAGGCTTTGCGGAATTGGCGGCCATGCAGGCAGGGAACAGCCTGATGGGGGTCCGGTGGAGCGGCAACAACAAGCCGTCTGAATCGTATCGGGGTGAGTTTGTTTCGGGTAATTATTTTTCCACGTTTGGGATTCCGGCTTATGCAGGCCGGATGCTCTCTCCGCAGGATGACAATAAGGGAGCTCCGTTAGCGGCGGTAATGAGCTTCCGCACCTGGCAGGAAAAGTTCGGCGGCGACCGCTCAGTTGTGGGAACCGGATTTGTTATGAACTCGCAGCCGGTAACGGTGGTCGGCATTGCGCCGCACGGGTTCTTTGGCGACCGCGTGCAGAGCAATCCACCTTCGTTCTGGCTGCCGCTTAATGCTGAACCTGTGATTGAACCTGCCGTTGGGGTGCTGAATGATGCCGCATTGGACTGGCTCGACCTGATTGGACGCACAAACGCCGGTGCCGACACCAAAGCCATGGAAGCGCAGATGCAAGTAGAACTGCGCCAATTTTTGATGAGCCCAGAGAGCAAGGTGGAGGACCGATCCAAGCCTCTTGTCGCCAAGCAGACGCTGCATTTTTCTCCCGGCGGAGGCGGCGTGCAAAGGATGCGCGATGAATACCAGGACGGCCTTCATCTGCTGATGTGGATTTCTGCTTTCGTACTGTTGATTGCGTGCGCGAATCTGGCAAATTTGATGCTGGTCCGCGCGACGGCGCGCAAGCAACAGATTACGGTACGTTCCGCTCTGGGCGCGCGGCGCAGCATCCTGGTACGTCAGGCTTTGACGGAAAGCGTTGTATTGGCTCTGATGGGCGGCTTGGCTGGAATTGCGATTGCTTTCGGCGGCACAAGTATGATTCTGCGTCTGGCCTTTGGAAATGACTACGTGCCGATTCAGGCTACGCCTTCGCTTCCCGTCCTTGCGTTTGCATTTGCAACCTCAATCTTCACGGGTATTCTTTTTGGCATTGCGCCTGCATGGATGACGGCCAGTGCGAATCCTGCTGAAGCTTTGCGCGGCGCCGGGCGCTCCACCGGGCGCAAAGGAACGTTAGGGCAGAAATCATTGGTGATCGTACAGGCGGCGCTATCGCTCATTCTCTTATGTGCGGCGGGACTGCTAACGCGAAGCTTGAACAATATGCAACACAGAAACTTCGGTTTTGATACCGCCAACCGGTACATTTTGCATATTGATCCGCAGATGGCTGGATATCAAGCTGAAAAGCTTGAGCCGCTCTATCGGCGGCTCAAGGAGAATATCAGCGCTATTCCAGGTGTCCAGCAAGTCAGCTTTTCGCTTTATAGTCCCATGGAGGGCGACAACTGGGGTGAGGGCGTCTATATTGAAGGCGACCCGCCACCAGCGCCCGGAACGCCTGACCATGGCGCATCCTGGCTGCGCGTAAGTCCCGGCTATTTCGATACCATCGGGACCAAGATTGTGGAGGGCCGCGCTATTAATGAGCAGGACACTCCTGCGACACGTCCCGTGGCTTTAGTAAATCGCTTCTTCGAGAAAAAGTATTTCAAGGACGGCCAGGCCATTGGCAAGCATTTCAGTGATGACCTGAAACACCCCGGCGCGTTTGAGATCGTAGGAGTGACCGAGGACACGAATTATTGGGGTGCGACGAGCAAGATGCGGCCTATGTATTTTCTGGCTGAAGGCCAGAGCGCCCATAACCCCGATCCACGCTACCAACAATTTGAGGACCGCTCGCGTTACCTGAACGCCATTGAGATTCGGACTCATGGAGAAATCGCCGGACTTGAGACGCAAATTCGGCGTTTGCTGGCACAGGTCAACCCTGATCTGGCAGTGATAGATTTTCAGAGCTTTGCAGTCCAGGTGAAAGCAAACTTCATGCAACAGGCAATGATCGCCAAGCTGACTTCATTCTTTGGGATCTTGGCGCTGATTCTAGCTTCCATTGGCCTTTACGGTGTTACGTCATATACGGTGGAACGGCGGACAAGTGAGATCGGCATTCGCATGGCTCTGGGAGCCGATCGGATGAACATGCTGGGAATGGTTTTGCGCGGCGCATTCATGCAAGTCGGTATTGGTCTGGCCATCGGCATTCCAGTTACGGTCTTCGGCGGTCGCGTGATGGCTAGCCAGCTCTATGGCGTTAAGCCGCACGATCCGTTGGTGCTGGTGATCACCACAATGGTTCTGGCCGCTGCTGCATTTGTGGCTGCCGTGATTCCGGCACGTAGAGCGGCAAATACGGAACCAATGTTGGCTTTGCGCACGGAGTGATTGTCTTGAGCCATAACCGTGGCTCAGATAATGAACCGGGCGCGACCGGGACGTTACGCTTTCGTGCGGACATAGTCGCCCTATCAGAGCGATGCTCGGTCGCAGTCCGTCGCAGTCCGCAATTTCATTTCTTCGCTTCTTCAAAGCGCGAACCTCACTTCTTAGCGTATCCTGTCACCGTCCATAATAGGCAATCAAATCACATCGCCAGGAGCTTGGAATGGCGGAGCATATTGTTGTCTCAATCGAAAACCGGATCCTCACGTTGCGGCTGGACCGGCCGGAAAAGAAGAACGCTTTAACGCGCGGGATGTATCTCGGCATGATTGACGCGCTCAAGCAAGCCGATGCCGATTCAAACGTCCGCGTGGTCCTTATCGCTGGAACGGAAGTGTGTTTTACCGCCGGAAATGATTTGGTGGACTTTGCAAATGCGAAGCCGGGAGAGACTAGTCCGGCCATCTTGTACTTGCAAACGCTGGCAGCCGCACAAAAGCCGGTAATTGCCGCCGTGGGAGGCGTGGCTGTCGGGATTGGCACAACCATGCTGTTACATTGCGATCTTGTGTACGCGGCTTCGGATGCGCGTTTTCAGCTTCCTTTTGTCAATCTGGGGCTTTGTCCTGAAGCGGCTTCCAGCTCGCTTCTACCTGCACTCATGGGGCATCGAAGGGCAGCGGAGCTTCTATACTTCGGCGAGCCATTCACTGCGACTACAGCACAAGATGTGGGAATCGTAAATTCTGTGGTCGCAGGCAACGAATTGCTCAATACAGCCACAGCAAAGGCACAGCAACTTGCGGAAAAACCACCCACGGCATTGCGCGTGACTAAAGTTTTGTTAAAACGCGGATCGGCCGGCACGATTGCCGATGCAATGGCGAAGGAGACAGAGCAATTTGCGGCTCTCTTACAAGGTCCGGAGGCGAAGGAAGCCATGATGGCGTTTATACAAAGGAGAAAACCGGATTTTTCAAAATTCTGAGACTAAAGGAGAAATAATCAGCCAACAAGCTCGTCGCGCCATCCGTCTTTCTTCATTTCCGCCTGGAACCAGCGCTGCAGGTGGCTGCGAATGTCGGTAGGCATTTCGGTGAATTGAATCCCGTGGTGCCCTTCTTTGTTTGCCCACGCGATCCGACCGTGCAGTTCAGCCTGGACTTCGCTTTCAGGTACGGTAAAACGAATCGTTACCGGCTCGCCTTGACCGAGGATTTTATGGATGGAGACCGCGGCGCCGCCTAGGCTGATATTCAGTAGGTTGGCTTCCATTGATTCTTTGCCGTGCTGCAGCTCAACGGTAGCACTGGTTTGCTTGCGGTAATAACGTTGCTGTTCCGCGCACAGGGTGCCGACAGCAGTTTCGCTTTCGTTCTCACGATATGTTTTGAGCTTGCGCAGAAGCGTGCGGCGAGAAATGCCCAGAGCTTCTGCTGCTTTGCCCTGGTTGCCGCTGCAACGGTCCAGCATATCGAATACAATCTGCTTTTCCACTTGATCAAGATCGCGATTTAAGGGATTTTTACCCTGGCTTGGCATGCTTTCACGGTTCAACTTTAAATCTACGCTCGTGATTTCCACCGCGGCATTCTTAGCCAACATAATCGCGCGAAAGATAGCATTGCGAAGTTCGCGCACGTTGCCGGGCCATTCATGCGTGAGCAGGGCCGTGACAGCGTCATTTGAAAAATGAGAATTGGGGTAGTGCTGATGGAGTATCTGCTCGGCGATCGCCAGCAGGTCCTCCGGCCTTTCCCGGAGTGGTGGTATTTCTAGTTTGAATTCCGCGAGCCGGTGATAGAGATCATTACGGAAACGGCCAGCCTTGACTAACTCTTCCAGATTCTGGTTGGTGGCCGCAACCACGCGAACATTTACGTTGACCTTTTTATTTCCACCCAGGCGGTAATAGGGCACGCCATCCAGCACGCGCAGTAGCTTGACCTGGATTTTGGGATCAAGGTCTCCTATCTCATCCAGGAAGAGCGTGCCGCCATCGGCCATTTCAAAGTAACCGGTTTTTTGCGTGTCAGCACCGCTGAACGCACCCTTTTCATAGCCGAAAAGTTCGCTCTCAACCAGATGCTCAGGAATGGCGGCGCAGTTTACGTCGACCCAGGCCTTGTTACAGCGAAGTGAATGGCTATGGATAGAGCGCGCAATCATTTCTTTGCCCGTACCTGTCTCGCCGACGATCAATACCGCCGCCGGATGGCACGCCACCTGTTCAACCAGCCGCATCACTCGCTTTAAAGCGTCGCTGCGAATGATCTGACTAGTCAACTCGCACGGATTGTTAACCGCGGTCGACAGAATCTTCTCCTAATATATGCACGCAAACAGGGCAGACAGCGCGCATTGTCACTCGTTATCGCCCATGATGAGACAAGTTCGTCACACCCGCAATTGAAGAAGGTGGTTGGATGATTACTTAAGTTCTTCAACTTCAGCTTTACCGGATGCTCTTCCGGGCTATATCAAGCTAAACTGCGCTTGTCACAAGTCCCATTTTGGGAAAGCGCGCTGTGACACTTTAGGTCTCCGTTGACTCCGGGGTTGCGACAAGAATGTCGCAGGCATGTAAGGCATAAAGCCGAGTGCTCCTCAAACGGTAGAACGCTAAAGCATTGAATCAACAACAGGAAACACCGTTTGCGGCGTGTTTGGCCCGGTAGTTGCCTACATTAGCCTGGGACGGAGACGGAACAGGTATGTCGAAGCAAGCGCGAATATTCCTTTCTGCAATTTGCCTGGCAGGATTGGCCACTGCCGTCTATGGCGGAATTGCATGGAAAATCGATGATTTGCCTAAGTTCATCGCCTATCTCCTGACCGCTTTGCTTGCTTCAAGACTGAAAGTGGAACTGCCCGAGATTACAGGAACAATCTCAGTTAATTTCCTTTTTATCTTGTTGGGCATCGCCCAGTTGACCTTTACGGAAACCTTGATCCTGGGATGCTCTGCAATCCTGGTGCAGTGTTTGCTGACTCGGCGACGGTGGCCACGGATTGAACAAGTATCATTCAATATTTCCAGCGCAGCAGTTGCCATTGCGGCGGCGTACTTTACCTATCACGGGCCGTGGTCTACGCGGCTGCATCCAAATGCCGCGTTCTTGCTGATGCTCTCAGCGGCGATCTATTTTCTTTTCAATACGCTTCCGGTGGCAACCATCATCGCCCTTACGGAAAATAAAAAGCTGCAAAAGATCTGGACGGATTGTTATTTCTGGTCGCTGCCTTATTACCTAGCAGGCGGCGCGCTGGCAGCGATGTTTGGATGGCTTACACAAAAAGTTGGCTGGCAGCCGACGTTGCTGACACTGCCTGCCATGTTCGTGATTTATCGCTCCTACCGTCTATATCTGGGCAAGCTGGAGAACGAGAAGAACCACGTATCTCAAATGGCTGCTTTGCACATGCGTACCATTGAAGCGTTGGCGCTGGCCATTGAAGCCAAAGACCAGACCACGCACGACCATCTGGAACGCGTTCGCGTGTATGCCGTCGAAATGGCAAAGCGGCTTGAGCTTCCCGGAGAGCAGGTTGAAGCATTGCGCGCGGCAGCTTTGCTTCACGATATCGGCAAGCTGGCTGTTCCTGAGCACATTATTTCCAAGCCGGGCCGCCTTACACCGGAAGAGTTCGAAAAAATGAAGATCCATCCGGTTGTTGGAGCTGAGATATTGGAGCGCGTTCACTTTCCATATCCGGTGGTTCCAATCGTGCGCGCACACCATGAACGGTGGGACGGAACTGGCTATCCCGATGGTCTAAAAGGAGAAGAAATTCCCGTCGGCGCCCGGATTCTATCAGCCGTGGATTGCCTGGATGCACTGGCTACAGACCGCCAATATCGCAAAGCGCTGCCCTTGGACGATGCCATGCAATGGGTTGCCGATCAGGCTGGAAAAGCCTTTGATCCAAGAATCGTGAAGCTGCTGAAAACGAGCTACAAAGAGCTGGAAGCGATTGTCCATTCGCATTCGCAAGTTCCGGACCGCCAGAAACTCTCGACGGGCCTTAAAGTGGAGCGCGGTAAAGCTCCAGCAAATGGGTTCGAGATCGACAAAGCCAATGACACCGGAAATCAGGCTGCTTTCCTTTCATCGATTGCTGCGGCTCGCCAGGAGGCGCAGGCACTCTTTGAACTTACGCAGGACCTGGGTAACTCGCTGAGCTTGAGTGAAACACTTTCAGTTCTTAGTGGACGACTGAAGCGCCTGGTGCCTTATGACGCTATTGCTACATACATTGTGAGAGGCAATGAGTTGCTTCCAGAATATGTGAATGGCGACAACTTCCGTTTATTCGCGGCGTTGCGAATTCCGCTGGGAGAAGGCTTGTCAGGCTGGGTGGCACAAAATCGCAAGCCAATGTTGAATGGCAATCCTGCATTGGAACACGGCTACTTGCACGATGCCAGCCGATTCAGCCCGTTGCGCTCGGCCATTTCAATACCGCTGGAAGGACTGCAAGGTGTGGTAGGAGTATTAACGCTCTATCACTCTGACGCAGATGCATATACTTCTGACCATTTGCGCATTTTATTGGCGATCAGCTCAAAAGTTGCGCTGTCTGTAGAAAACGCGCTTGCCTTCCAGGAAGCGGAAAGCTCGGCAACCACCGATTACTTAACTGAATTGCCGAATGCGCGTTCCTTGTTTATCCATCTTGATCGCGAACTGGCACGGTGCAAGCGTTTGGACACTTCTTTGACCGTGATGGTCTGTGACCTGGATGGCTTTAAGAAAATCAATGATCTGTTTGGTCACCTTGAAGGCAACCGGATTCTACGACACTTCTCTGACACTTTGCAGGGCTCATGCCGTGAATACGACTACGTGGCGCGCATGGGTGGCGACGAGTTTGTGATAGTAGCTCCCGGACTGAGCGCGTCGGCTGCGGAAGCGCGAGGCATCTGCCTGAGCGAACTTGCCGGCAGTGCTGGCCGTGAGATCTGCGGCGTGGAATGGCTCTCTTTGAGCGTCGGGTGCGCCATTTATCCTGAGGACGGAGTGGATGCTGAAAAACTGCTGGCAGAAGCGGACCGCCGCATGTACATACAAAAACAGGAGCACCACAAGATTCTGAAAGTATTTACCGCGCTGACAGATGGAAAGCGATCTGCCGCGGTGGCTGGATAGCATGTTGCGCTTCTGGAGTTGGGCTGTGCTGCGTGTGGTGGCAGTCATGCTCATGGCAAGTTTTGCGGGCGCCATGCTCATGCGCATCGCACCCGGTTTTTCTTCTGACGACCAGGAAATTAATTCTGGCCTCTCAGCACAAAGTATTCAGGCCATTCGGCGGGCGCATCTCATGGATGCAGACATCCCGCATTTTTATACGCATTACGTTGCATCTCTTATTCGCGGAGATCTGGGCACTTCACGTTCACTCAATGAGCCGGTGAAGGACCTTTTGCGTGAGCGGCTGCCGGTAACGCTGATCAACCTGGCTTTTGCACTCGTGGTGGGATGGATGCTGGGACTGGCTTTGGCCCTTGCGACGCAACTGTGGGAGAATCGGGGACTAAGTTTTCTTGCCAATGGACTGAGCGGAACATTTATTTCCACTCCTGCGGCTGCGCTGGCGCTGGTGTTTTTGCTGTTGCGATGGCCCCCAGCTTTTGCAGCTGCCTTGCTGGTATTTCCAAAAGTTTATCGCTATGCGCAAAACCTCTTGCAGCAGAGCTCAGAGATGCCACACGTCCTAACGGCACGGGCAAAAGGCGCAGGCCCATGGCGAGTGTTGGCGTGGCATGTTGCCCCGATTGCATTTCCGCAGCTCATTGCTCTGGTAGGAGTTTCCATCAGTATTGGAATTGGCGTGCTGCTGCCGATTGAAGTTGTGAGCGACGTTGCCGGCATAGGGCAGCTCGCCTGGCATGCAGCGCAGGCGCGCGATTTACCGTTGCTGGTAAATCTGACGATGGTAGTCACGTTTGTGACCGTCTGTGCAACCTTGATTTCAGATTTCGCCCAGCGTGGCTTGAGCCGGAGTGCCGCATGAAAGGCATGCGTCTTGTAGCGATTGCGGTGCTGGCGCTCACGGCGTTGACTATTTTTGGAGCGCGTTATCTCGCGCCAGCGGGCTATGAGCAGCAATTTCGCGAGATGCCGCAGGCGGCTCCATCAGTGCATCATCTTTTAGGTACCGACGATCTGGGACGCGACCGGTGGGCCCGGTTGCTCTACGGAATGCGGGTTTCTTTAATACTAGCGCCGTTAGCGGCCCTCTTCACCACACTGCTTGCCGGTCTGGTCGGCGGAATAGCGGGATACTTTGGCGGGTGGACAGAGCGGTGCTGCAAACTGCTGATCGATTTATTTCTCTCCGTACCGTGGCTGTTCCTGCTCATCACGGTGCGAGCGGTGCTCCCATTAAATGTTTCCCCAGAAGCGTCTGTCACGGTGACGTTCGCCTTATTGGGTCTGTTGGGATGGGCAGCTTCAGCCCGCGTGATCTGCGCCGGCGCCAAGGATCTGATGAAGTCGGAATTTATATGGATGGCGCGAGCGTCCGGCTTTTCTGGATTCAAACTGGTCCGGCTCCATCTGTTGCCCAACCTCCGCGGCGCGTTGCTGGCGCAGTTCTGGATTTCGATTCCTGTATTCATCATTGCAGAAGCCAATCTGGGCGCACTGGGACTGGGCGTATCGGAGCCATTGCCTTCTCTCGGCAGTCTACTCCGTGAACTTCAGGATGCCGTCATGTTACGTCCGGAACCTTGGCGATTGCTTCCCCTTGCGGTACTTATAGTGGTAATTAGCTCGTTCCAGGTATTGCTTAACAAACAGGAGGTACGCTCGTGAAGCGGGTTTATTTAGTTCTCATCATCTGGACGATGGGCTTTATTTCCATGTTTGCCCAGAATGGAGGGGAACTGCGCTTCTGCCTGCGTTCTGAGCCCAAGACATTCAATCCTCTGTTGGTGGAGGACGAAGCGTCTGAAACCATACGTTATTTGACCGGTGGTGTGCTGGTGCGGGTGAATCGGATAACACTCAACGCAGAGCCCGACTTAGCGACGTCATGGAAGGTTTTAGAAGGCGGCAAGCGGATACGGTTCAAACTGCGAGAGGGCCTAAAGTACTCTGACGGCACTCCTTTTTCAGCCGAAGATGTTGCTTATACCATGCAGCAGTTGATGGATCCTGCACTGCACTCCAGTACCGGCGACGCATTCCGCTCAGCTGAAGGTAAGCTGGCAACACACGTGATTTCAGCCCACGAAATCGAGATCAATTTCCCGGCGCCCGTGGCAAACCTTGTGAACCTTTTTGATACCGTAGCAATTCTTTCAGCAAAGTCACCGCAAAAGGAAATGGCTGCGCTGGGACCGTTTTATATTTCAGATCGCAAGGCAGGGTTATACCTGCTGTTGAAGCGCAATCCTTATTACTGGAAAAAAGATGCAGGAGGAAAACAGCTTCCATACCTGGACTCGATTCGGCTGGATATTGAACAGAACCCTGAAATTGAAGCCATGCGCTATAAGCGCGGCGAAGTACATTTGATCAACACCGTCTCGCCGGCTATCTTTGAAAAGCTTTCTGCCGATAGCGCTTCTGTTCGCGATGCAGGTGCTTCCACTGACACGGAGCAGCTCTGGTTCAATCAGGTTCCCAGCGCGCCCCTGCCTGCCTACAAGAAAGCGTGGTTCACTTCCACGAATTTCCGTCGAGCAATCTCTGAAGCTATCAATCGCAATGATTTGGCGCGTATTGTCTATCGTGGACACGCGGTTCCGGCTACCGGGATCATTTCGCCCAGCAATAAGTTCTGGTTTAACGCCAGCCTAACGCCACATCCGTATGACACATCAAGCGCGTTGCACAGGCTGCAGCAGGACGG
>DASXKZ010000077.1:0-3609 GCA_036496525.1 Candidatus Angelobacter sp. | reverse complement strand
TGGTAGACATTGAAAAATAATAAAGACATGTTTTTTCGCTCAGATAAACGCGCCCCGGAGCAGCTGCGTCCGGTAAACATTATTCCTGAATTTATTTCCACGGCAGAAGGCTCTGCGCTGATTGAGGTCGGCAACACGCGCGTGATCTGCACTGCTTCAATTGAAGAGACCGTGCCGGGCTTTATGAAAGGTTCAGGCAAGGGATGGATCACCGCCGAATACAGCATGCTGCCACGCTCTACCCTGACTCGCACTGCACGCGAAGCCAGCCGAGGGCGACAGAGCGGCCGCACGCATGAGATCCAACGCTTGATTGGACGCGCCATGCGGGCTGTTGTCGATTTGAAACAGCTTGGTGAGCGCACTATCACGCTTGATTGCGATGTGATTCAGGCGGACGGCGGCACGCGGACGGCATCGATTACAGGTGCATTCGTTGCGCTGGGCTTGGCCATGCAGAAGCTGGTGGAAGCCGGAACGCTTTCCGCTGCGCCGATCCGCGACTTTGTTGCAGCAACCAGCGTGGGAATTGTGGAGGGCACAATCCTGCTGGACTTGTGCTATGAAGAGGACTCCCAGGCGGAAGTGGATCTCAACTTTGTAATGACAGGAGCGCGCAAAATCGTAGAAGTTCAGGCCACTGCCGAGCAGCACCCCTTCGACGAAGCCCAGCTCAAGAAGATGATGGACTACGCTGCCACGGGGATCGAAGCCTTGATCGCCAAACAGCGCACGATTCTTTCCCAGTTGCCGCTACGGCAGTAAGTTATTCCTTGGCAAAATCTTCATCATCGAAGATATAAGGGGCGGAGCGAATCAGCTTGAACCGCACCTTCATATCGCATTGATCGCATACGGGAAACAGGTCGTCGCGATACATGACGGCCTCATGCGCCTGGCGATGACCTTTGTCATGGATAACTTCGTAGATTCCACTTTCCAGCACCGGCTGTCCGGGCAAGAACATTTTGGTGTGCTGGCTGGGCTTGCGGCGATGGCTCCGCTCTTTGTCTCGGCCGGACATCAGGGCCCAATTGAATTTCTTACGCGCAGGGGTTCTGGATAATTGGGTGACGTTCATTTTTTTGTAATATTAACAGGCGCTTTGCGGTTTTGGCTCAAAAAATTAACTTTTTTCTTGAAGCCTATCGATTAAACAGCAATGTGGCTAGTAGAAGCCAGATGTAAGCGGTTTGGACCAGCATGTCAGGCTTTGTTGCGATCCCCTTTTTCGCCTTGATGATGATCGCAGCTGGGACAATAACAAGGTTGGAGACGAGAACAAGAGCCAGGAATTTCTTAATCCAATCGTACGTCCTCCAATGAAAGACGATCGCTAAACAGACATCGATCGTTACAGCAACGGCGAGGAGAATCGTCGTCGCTCTGTAAAAGCGGCTTTCGAGCAAGCTTCGATTCTCAGGTATTTTGGGTCCCATTTTCGCCCCGATGGCAGGCAGGATTGTTATCCAAAATCTTATGATGCAGTTAGCCAAGCTCCAAATATCCCGCTCGCTTTTAGTACAATAGCTAACTCGAAGCGGATGTCGCGCATCTCTGAATTGTTGCGACTTGCCTTGAAGATCAATTCCGGATTCGGCACAAAACCCGAGAACAAATTGCCCAGAACCAGCACTATTTGAGGAGGACGACCGTGAAACTTACCCCTGGAAAGTTAGCCGGAATGAAAGCCGTCTCTGACAAACGCGGCGTGATTGCCGCCGCTGCCATGGACCAGCGTGGATCTTTGCAGAAGGCATTGGCCAAGGAAAAAGGCGCGGATGTAAGTTCGTCGATGCTTGAGGAGTTCAAGTCGATCGTCACGGAAGTTCTGACGCCGCACGCCAGCGCTATCCTCCTTGATCCCGAGTTCGGCTTACCGGCTTCCAAACGTCGCTCCAAGAATGCCGGCCTGCTACTGGCCTATGAAAAAACGGGCTATGACAAAACCGGGCCTGGCCGCCTTCCGGACCTGCTGGACAACTGGTCAGTTCGCCGCTTGAAGGAAGCGGGCGCTGACTGCGTGAAAGTTCTTTTGTATTACACGCCGACCGATGGAACTGCGATCAACGACAAAAAACATGCCTGGGTCGAGCGCATTGGCGACGAATGCCGCGCCAACGATATTCCCTACTTCCTTGAGTTTGTGGGATATGACGAAGGCATCGACGAAAAAGGGCTGGAGTTCGCAAAGAAGAAACCGGAAATCGTAATTGGATCGATGGCCGAATTTACCAAAGACAAATACGGCATTGATGTAATGAAAGTGGAAGTCCCTATCAACATGAAATTTGTAGAGGGCTCCAAGTCTTATGGAGGCCAGAAAGCATATTCCAAACAGGAAGCCATGGAGTATTTCCGTAAAGCCCAAGCGGTAGCCACGCGGCCCTTCATTTATCTTTCCGCCGGGGTAAGCAATGCCGAATTCAATGAAGCTCTGGCGCTGGCCGCTGAATCGGGCGTGAAATTCAATGGCGTACTCTGCGGACGCGCCACATGGAAGGAAGGTATTCCGGTTTACGCCAAGCAAGGCGCGAAGGCGTTTGAGCAATGGCTGCAATCGGAAGGCGTGAAGAACATCGAAAACGTGAATGCCAGCCTGAAGGCGGCGACCTCATGGTTCTCACTGTATGACGTGCGCGAACCGGCAATGGCGGGCGATTGATCCATGCTGAAATGTTTTTACCGATGAGCGGGGCAAGAAGCTGCCTCGCTTTGCTTTGCCCAAAAAGTAAATCTCACCACTGATTGACACTGATGACACTGATAAAAAACCAATTTTTTGTCGATAGATGCGTGTCGACGAAGCATGGCTTGATCAGTGTAATCAGTGTGGATCAGTGGTATTCAACTTCTATTGGGTTGCAACTTTTGTTGTGTTGCCATTGCTTGCCTGTTTCTCTTGCGCCGCGGTCTGCTCCTCAAGGTAGCGAATGATTAAGTCGGCATCCACATCAGCTACGTAGATGTTCGGCATCCGCACGCTGTATTTTTTCAGGAGCGCTGTTGCAATTGGGTCTTTTTCTTCCAGCAACTGGTCGGGGTGCTGAATCATTTGCGTCAGCCATTGCGGACTGCGGACGTTGACCACGCCGAGCAGATCCGGCCCGATCTTGTCTCCGTGTCCGATTGTATGGCACGCGATACAATCCCTTCCGAACAAATATTTGCCTCGATCGAAGTTCTTGAGCGGGCTTCCGTCAGTCGAACCCACCTGCTGGGCCGGATTATCATGCTTGAAATTATCGAGAAAATCACCAATCATCCTGGCTTGGAAACCGGGATTGTCCAGGGCGGAACTACGTACCCATTGGCCGCTGTCCTCATTGCCGATCAAAAGATGGGCAATATGGCCATCTGCGTTCACTGAAGGGGTGGTATAAAGTCCCAGCCTCTTGCCCAGAAAAATGATGTTCTCTTTCTTGCCCGTCAGAAACGTCCATCCCGGTCCCACATGAAACTGCTGCATGTAGGCCCTCAATACCTCCGGTGTGTCGTGCTCCGGATCAATGCTGATGGAATAAAAGAAGATATCTTTGCCTACGCGGTCGCCAAGCTTCTTCTGCACCTGCGCCAGGCGCGCCGTTTCCAGAGGACATGAGTAGCGGC
>DASXKZ010000076.1:0-9512 GCA_036496525.1 Candidatus Angelobacter sp. | reverse complement strand
CAATCGGCGACATAGCATGCGCCGCATCGCCAATGCACAGCAATCCCGGACGCCACCATCGCGCCAGCCGGTCCACGCGAACAGTAAGCAGGCTTATATCTTTCCAGTCGCGCAGTTCCTCCACGCGGTCGCCCAGAAAGGGTGAAAGAGCGGCAATCTCTTCGCGAAAAGCCGCCAGCCCCTTGCTCTTGATCTCTTCACCCCGGCCTTTGGGAATCACGTAAGCGCACTGCCAGTAATCTTCACGATCAAGCATTACAAATATCTTGCCGGGTTCCACATGGCCAAAAGTCTGCGCAGGATCGCTGGAGCGTCGGCTCAAGCGCATCCAGAAGACATCCATCGGCGCGCCAAGATCGATGACCTGCAATTTGGCGCGTTCACGCACCACAGAATGGCGGCCATCCGCACCGATGGTCAGGTTCGCGCGAACTTCCCGCATTCCGTCAGGCGTCTTTACCACCACGCCAGCGATTGCGCCGTTTTCTTCTATAAGATCAACCACCTCAGCCTGCATCATGGGGTGGAAAGTGGGATAACGCCGCGCATGTTCGACAATAAAGTTCAGAAAGTCCCACTGCGGCATGAGCCCCAGGAATTTGCAATGCGTTGGCAGGTGACGGAATTCGGCGATGGTCACCATTTCCTTGCCAACTTGCCCAGCCAGTTCCAGTATTTCCTGATGAGGGCGCTTCAGGAAATCTTCCAGAATGCCCAGCTCATACATGAGTTCAAGCGTGGAAGGATGAATGGTGTCTCCGCGGAAATCACGGAGAAAATCCGCATGCTTCTCAAGCACACAAACATCCACGCCCGTCCTGGCCAGAAGAAAGCCCAGCATCATGCCGGCAGGTCCTCCTCCGGCAATGCAGCATCGAGTGTGGATGGCTTCAGTCATTCGAAAGACGCATGATCATGGTAGAGGTGAAGGTGTTGATCAGTTAGAACTGCGCCATCCCCCCCCAAAAAAAAGGTTGCCTAACACAAAAAATTAACTACGCTAATCTCGAAATGGCTCTAAAACATTTAATTATCGTTGCGATTGACAATTCAGAGTACAGGCTCTTACATTTGTGATTGACAAGCAACTCTGCTTGTCATGGGTACCTAACCTTCTCATAACCGATTGGAGCATTATGAGGTTCGCGAACAATCCTATTCACATACACAGCCAACTATACGTTAAACGATAACGACGTCACTGTCTGGTACTCCGTATATTGTGAGCACACGGCGCTCTGGAAGGAGCACGAGATGAAATTATCAATCGCTCGAAAATGGTTTAGTTTCTTGTTTTGTGCGGTCATTTCTCCTCAAGTCATTGGACAGCAACAGCCGACAAGCCTGCAGAAAGACCGACACATCATACTTCCTGCTCACCCTCAATGGGAAAACGTCCCAACTGACGAAGCCGCGACCCAACCCACCAATGGTCACGATAAAGCCCTACGCCAAGCTCGATCTGAAGCATTCAATGACAGGCTTGGATTGGCTCCCAAACTAGAAGCTAACAACCCCAACATGGTTGGAGTTGGCGGCACCACAGACCGAGCATATATTCCTCCATTACCGGTGGATTCATCTGCGATAGTTGTGGGTAAAGTAACACTCGCTCAATCTCATCTTTCGGCGGATCACACTGCCATTTATACCGAACTGAAAGTTCAAATTGAAAGCGTTCTGCAAGATAAGGCTGGAAATCTGGCTGCTAGCGGCACGCTCGACATTCTGGAGAGAGGCGGCACTGTAAACTTCCAGGGCAAAACTCTACATCATCCTGTATCTGAAAATTCCGGTCTTCTCGACATTGGTCAACGTTACGTGCTTTTCCTCAATGAGAAACCTCCGGCGCTAGGCGCATTTGGAGTAACCAAGGCATGGCGGTTAAACCAGGGCCATCCCGAGCCAACTCAAGCCTACAGAGCAGATGATACCGAGAATGTGGGTCGGTATATGTCCATGACTGAATCTGAATTCACCTCGTATGTTCGGCGTGCCATAGAAACTCATAGCACGCGGTGAGCTAACTAATCCCAAAACACCCGCGATAAGAACGAGAGAACGGAGGCGTCAGGTGTTCAAGATAAGCAGGGTATATGTGGCTTTCAGATATTTAGGCATTTTTATGATCATTGCTGCAAGTTACTGTTTTGCCCAATCAGTGCCTTCAAATGCAAGCCAAAATTCTACAGGACTTCCCGCTGGTTGGCCTTATGGGGTTACTGTCAATGTGTACATGAATACTAGCGTCTGGGGTCAACCGGGAAGTCCAATGTACCAAGCTGTGGAAGACGGCATCAATGCCATGAACGAAGGCATGAACTTTAATAACGATACTTTCAACTTCATTCCGGTGGACGGATATCCAACTAATCCGCAAGGCTATTGGCAAGTAGTGGAGAGTGTACCTGATCCAGGAGGAGATCCTAACGCTGCAGGGTTTAATCAATATTTTATTGGATCGGGAGATTCCTCGGACATTTCTGCTCCGGTGACTGGCTCGATTATTCAGCTCAATTCAATCATAACTAATCCCTCAGCCCTCAGTTATTGGAGTGATCACGAAGAAGGGCATACATTCTTTCTTGGCGATTGTGAGGAATGCGGGGTGGACAACACTATTATGGATTCAGGGGAAGAGCCGATAAATGATAATGCACCCATTAATGGACCGACCTTAAACGATATCAATTCCGCTGGAACTTATGATGACTTTGGCAACGGTAACGCGCCGGCCGGCGGCGGTGGTGGTGGTGTTCCATCACGCTGTCCGCCCGGATTCCGCCCAAACCAGGATGGTGGCTGCAATCCATCACCCATCATCATTGATGTAGACGGTTCTGGATTCCAATTAACTGACGCCGATAATGGAGTGTTGTTCGACATCTTCAACAATGGAATGCCAGTTCGCGTAGCGTGGACAGCGCTAGGTTCGACAAACGTTTTTCTGGTGCTCGATAGAAACGATAATGGCGTCATCGACAATGGCGCTGAGCTTTTTGGGAATTTCACACCTCAGCCAATCTCGACGACTCCCAATGGGTTCTTGGCTCTAGCAGAGTTTGATAAGCCGGAAAATGGAGGAAATGGTGACGGCGTCATCGATTCACGCGATGCTGTCTTTTCACGGCTTCGTCTCTGGCAAGACACCAACCACAACGGCATTTCCGAACCGGGTGAATTGCATACCGTTTTGGATTTGGTGTGCAAAGTATTTCTCTGGATTATCGCGTTTCTCGACGTACGGACGAATTTGGGAATCAATTTCTTTTTCGTTCTAAAGTTGAAGATGCCGCTCATACTGCCCGGTGGGCATGGGATGTATTCTTCGTATGGAGGAACCCATAAAAATGTGCGGGTTCGAGCTTTGCCCGGAACGAAAAGCTAAAAATTCCTTCGGCTTGCCATAACTTAGTTCTAGCAATTTCCTGTCCTGAAAATTGGTGCCGGAGAGAACGTTGATTGCTTTTTTAATGGCTATTGGCAGGACTGAGGCGAGGTTGTCGTAGTGGTCCAGGAAGAGGCGAATTGCGTTATTTTTCTTAAAAATCCATCATTTTTCTATTGCTTTATTCGCTGTATGTTTGCTATATTTTGAGGGTACTTCAGCCGGGAGCGGCGTCGGCGGGAGGAGCGGCAAGCGACAAAGGCTTGCCGGCCGGGGAAACCCGAAACGGCCTGCACCCCTGTGGTCTGTGGCCTACCGTTTGGGTCCCAGTTACCGCGGCCCCTTTGGACCTGAAGTGTAGCCGGCTGAGGCTCATTTCGGCATGGAAAAGCTCCTTTGGTAAGGGGCCGTGGTGTGCGAAGAAGGGGCAGCTCCTAGCCGCTAGCTCTTAGCTTGTGGCCTCTAGCTTTAAAACCCAAAACAAAGCCGTTTACAGCGGGGCGACTGTGCTCCACCTTCGAGCCTTTCCAACGACGAGTTCGTTAATCCTACAAACTTGAGTAGATGAAGCATTACTTGCTCACGCGATGCAGCAGCGGAGCAGGCGAGGGCTTCTCTACCCAAATCAAGCCAAAACCGGGCTTAATTGGGGCCCGGCCTGCGCTCCCACGAGATTTGTTGTAAACCCAGAATTCGTAAGTAAACCGCTGGAATTCGTTTAGCAAACCGCAGTAGCAATTCAAGTTTTTCAAAATCTGAAGCCACCCAAACCTGGGTGGCTTTTTTATTGGAGAAAAAGCATGACCAGTCAGAAGACAAACAAAAAGATGCGCAAACCGGGCATGACGAAAGAAGAAGTCCATGTCTGCCATTACCACGTGTGCGGAAAAGCTGGGACGCGTGCCGAGCCTTACCGAACTGCAGAGGACGAGCAAGGTGACTGAAAGGGCCATCAAAACGCACTTTGGCAAATACAGCTGGGCCCTGCGAGACTGCAACCTCAGAATCGACGGCAACAGCCGGAAGGTGGACATGCCGGACTTGTTTCGAGACTGGGCTACCGTAGCAAGACAGTTAGATAAGCTCCCCAGCGTGGTGGAATACACCCACCTTAGCAAGTACAGTCACACGCCATTGACAGTGCGTTTTGGGAGCTGGAAACACGTCCCATACGGATTGAAACAATACGCAGAGAAGCACGGACTGGCAGAGGAATGGAAAGACGTTCTGGAACTGATTGCGGTGAATGACAAAAGAGTTGAGAGAAACGTGATGCCAGCCAGGGGTGAGCACGGGCTGAGGCAATGGAATGTGCTAATTGACCGGCCACAATATGGACCGCCGATGAAGCCGTGCGCATTGGCGTACTGTCCGACAAATGAGGCGGGAGTGCTCTTTCTTTTTGGTTCTATGGCGGTCGATTTGGGTTTCATGGTGACGAACGTCCAATCGGCGTTTCCGGATTGCGAGGCGATGCGCCGGGTAGAAGGCGGAAAATGGCAGCCGGTGCGGATTGAATTTGAATATGAAAGCCGCAATTTTCTGCAACATCTGCATGATCCGAATGGATGCGACCTGATTGTGTGCTGGGAGCATAACTGGCCGGAGTGTCCGGTGGAGGTGTTGGAATTGAAGTCGATCATGGGGCACTAAGAAGAATGCCAAAATCGCCGAAATTGCCAAAGATTGCCAAAAGTTAAAAGGCAAAACCTGACACGGAAGCACGGAGAAAAATTTTGCCGCAGATTGCGCAGATAAACGCAGATTGGGGCGCGGGCGTGCGCCAAAACCGCAAGCCTCACGGGGTGGAGCAGGCATTTTATGCCGGCATAAATGTGTAAAGTGCCGGGACATCCTTCATGAACTGTCTCCAGACATCCTTCACGTTTAGTGACATAAATGCCTGCTCCACCTTGTCACGCAATGCGCGCGCTGAAGAGCCCCGGCTGCGGCGCGAGGAAGAACGTTTTTCTTTCTCTCGTGTTTAAATAGCCTTTCATGCGATTTACGTCTTTATTCCTTCTTGGGTCATTTCTCGTCGTGTGCCTGGGGCTCTGCGCCCAGTCCACGCGGCCCAGCTCTTTGCCGAACACACTGCCGAGCATCTTCTTCTCCGACCTTGAGAGCGGGCCGAACGTCGGCGGACAAAAGAATCACGGCGCCTGGGTAACGATCTGGGGCAAGGGCTTTGGCGCGCAGCGAGGGCATTCCACCGTCACAATCGGCGGCGGTACGGCGGCGGATTACCCGATATGGACAGACACGAAGATCACTTTTCAACTGGGACCGGCGGCCAGGACGGGCGCGATCGTTGTCACCGTGAAAGGGAAGAACGTCAACAACGCCAGCAATGGCCTGCCCTTCACGGTGCGCAATGGGAAGATTTATTTCGTCGCGGTGAATGGCAGTGATTGGAGCAATGGCAGCTTTGCCAAGCCGTGGAAGACGATTACCCATGCCAAGGACCAAATGTCCGCGGGCGACGTGACATATATAAAAGATGGCGTAACGCAAAAGTCTGAAGACACTTTCACCGCCTACCTGAGCATGGACAACAATGGCGGCAACAATTCCGGCAAGCCGGGCGCGCCTAAAGCGCTGGTGGCGTATCCGGGCGCGCGGGTCACCATTGGCAAAGCGCGCGGCCTGGACTATGGCATTCGCACGCCGAACATACGTGCGCGTGAAGATTGGTGGGTGATTTCCCAGCTACATATCATCGGCGGCAAGCAGGCCATTGATATGAGCGGCGTGGGATGGAAGATTGTGGGGAATGACATTGAGTGTCCGGGCGGTGACGGCCAGGTGGGCTGCGTGGAAACCAGCCAGGCCACAGGCATCAAGTTCTACGGGAATGAAGTCCACAATGCCGGCGCGGGCCCGGCGGCCTCAAAGTTCTACCACGCCGTTTATTTCAGTACAGACTCTAACCACATCGACGTTGGCTGGAACCATATTCATGACAATTTAACGTGTCGCGCGGTGCAATTTCATTCGTCGCCCACATGTCGGCCGGGTTGCGGCGGGCGCGACCAGACAGGCCGCGACCAGTTTGATCTTCACGTCCATGACAACCTGATTCATGGAGATAGCTGTAACGGAATTAACTTTGCAACCGTGGATCCCAGCAAGGGCCCGGTAGAGGCTTATAACAATTTAATCTTCCATGTCGGTGTGGCCGATCCCAAGGATGGTGGCGGCGCATTCTCCTGCATTTACATGGCAGGGATCACCAACACCGGTCCTGCCGGCACAGGCACTGTGGAAGTTTTTAACAACACCTTGTATGACTGCGGCGCTAATCAGTCACGCAATGCCGATGGTTCCCATGGCGCTTTCAGCGTTGGCGGCGGCGCAGAACTGACGATGCGTCTGCGCAACAATGTCGTGTATCAATTGCCGGGCGAAGTTTACATCGATGGTGAGAAAGCGCAGATTACCGGCGAGAAAAATTTATGGTTCGGAGCAGGGAACGGGCCGCAGCAGACACAGGGAAATGTTGAAGCCGATCCGCAGTTTATCGATCTGCGAAATTTTGATTTTCATTTAGGAGCTGCCAGCCCAGCGCGTGACGCAGGCTCAGCTGTGCTGCCGAACAATCCATTTGTTATTGGCAATGGCAGCGCAAGAGATAAAGATGGCGTGGCGCGTCCGCAGGGGAAGGCGTTTGATTTAGGCGCGTATGAAGCGCCACGGTAAGGGCCGCGCACGATGAAAGTAGCGGCGCAAGATGCAGGTGGCGTGAACTATTCTGTGGCGTTGCCGGCGGCCAGGCGAAGCAGCCCGCGAAACTTTTCTGTCTGCTCCTGGTCTTCTTTGGTTTCCTGCGCGAATTCAATCCCATAGTTATAGCCGCGGCGATGGCGCACAATGCCCCGGGCGCGAACTGGTCCGGCGGCAAACGGCGGCGTAAACTCAATCAGGACCTCGTCGTCGGTCTTGAGCTCCATGCCGGCAAACACCAGAACGCCGCCCTCACTCATGTCATTTCCCCGGCCGGCCATTATTTTTGTGGTTCCTTCATGGGTATGAATGAGCCGGATCGGAAGGTTCAGCCGGTAACGCTGCCAGCGTCTGAAAACCGCTCTTTCTGGAGAAGCCTTGCCACCCGGGACCGAACGTAAGCGCGCCTGCGTTGCCATAACAGGGATGATATCCGGAGAAAATCCGGAGTAGAAGGTTACCGAGGTATCAAGCGTAGCGGCTATGTTTGTGGAAAATACGGGGTTACACCTTAGCCGCCGATTGCCGTCCGGCTCAAAGCTGACTCAGCAATAAAAGGCTGGCGTAATCACGGCCAGCCCATCGAAAGAGAGGAAGCTAGAGGGCCCGAATCTCTTAGCAGCGCACGATCTTGGCGCTATGAATGCCTTTAGTTGCGTTGCGTGTATCCACCACAAGGTTCGCCTCAGCCACGATTTGCGCGTAATCGTAAGAAGAGTGGTCCGTCACAATCAGGACGCAATCATATTGGCCAAGATTTTCCAGCGGCGTGTTTTTCATTTCCAGGTTGTATTTGCGGCCGCGTCCAACGTAGTCAAAGAACGGATCGTTATAGCTGACCTTGGCGCCTTCTTTCTGCAGCAACTCAATAATGGTCAGTGACGGCGACTCGCGCAGGTCGTCAATATCTTTCTTGTAAGCTACGCCCAAAATCAGGACGTTCGCACCATTCAAGCTCTTGCGCTGTTTGTTCAGCGCAGCCGCAGTCGCCGCAACGCAATGATATGGCATATTCAGGTTGATCTCTCCGGCCAGTTCAATGAACCGCGTATGGAAGTCATATTCTTTGGCTTTCCATGAGAGATAAAAAGGATCGATCGGTATGCAGTGTCCGCCCAGCCCTGGTCCAGGATAAAACGGTTGGAAGCCAAACGGCTTGGTTGACGCCGCTGCAATCACTTCCCAAATATCAATGCCCATGCGCAGGCTCAACAGCTTGAGTTCATTCACCAGCGCAATGTTCACGCACCGATAAATATTTTCCAGCAGCTTGGTCATCTCCGCCGCCGCCGGCGTGGAAACAGGAACAGTCTTGTGAAAAATCGTTCCATACATCTGCCGGCCAAACTCAGTCGCCTTCTTGTTCAGCCCGCCGACAACTTTTGGGATGTCGCAACGTGCCACTGTGTCATTGCCTGGATCTTCGCGCTCCGGAGAAAACGCCACATAAAAAGTATTTGCGGCTTCTTCATCTCCGCGCGCCGCCTTCAGCCCCAGCGGGTTCTTCTCCAGGATCGGTATCAGCAACTCTTCCGTCGTGCCGGGATACGTTGTGCTCTCCAGCACCACCAGTTGTCCGGCGCGCAGGTAGGGAACAATCGCTTCGGCCGTCGCTTCAATAAAGCTAAGGTCCGGCTCATGGTGATCATCCAGCGGCGTCGGCACGCATATGATGATGGCATCCATGTTGGAAATCTGAGAGTAATCGGCGGTCGCCGTAAAGCCTTTGCTTTTGGCTGCCTGAATTTCGGTCTCCGGGATGCGCACAATGTACGATCCGCCATGCGTGATAATGTCAACCTTCTTTGCGTCGATATCAAAGCCCATCACGCGGAAGTTTTGTTCGCTGAACAGCAGCACCAGCGGAAGGCCCACGTAACCTAGGCCTATCACGCCGATTTTCGCTGTACGGTTTTCCAGCTTGGTGGTCAATGAATCGGAAGGCGTAGCTATATATTCCAAAGTGCTCATAATGGCTTTATTAGGGCATTTAGCCTGCCAAATCCTCTGGCCTGTGAGCATGCAGTTTTAGCTGCTAAGCGCCTTTACTTTCTTATCGATATCCGAATTTCAGCCGCTCTCGCGCTCCACGCGCCATGCACAGAATGCAAGACTTTGCACACGTTTCCCGAAAGGTTCTTGCAATCTTCCAGCCGCATCCTTTACATGGCGGCCTGCGCTGTTTGTGCTCAACGGCTATTCGCTACAAAGCATGATCAATTGAAATCGTAGACGTCACGGGGTGGAGCAGGCCTTCAGATGTACGGTTTCATGACATCCTTCACAAAGTGTTCCGGGACATCCTTTACACTCCGGCGGTAGCGGCTGGGGAAACAAAACGGCCTCTGAGAGAGGTCAAGGATGCCCTGGAGGATGGTGAAGGTGGCGGAACAGAGGATGG
>DASXKZ010000075.1:0-56760 GCA_036496525.1 Candidatus Angelobacter sp. | reverse complement strand
GCGGCAGATCGACGGGGATGAAATTTACATCGTTGACGAATTCCTGAATCCTGTTTCGCGCGGTGAAATCGGCGAACTCTGCATTGGGGGCGCCGGGGTCGGACGAGGATACGTGAACAGCCCAGAGCTGACCGCGAAGAAGTTTGTGCCGGATCCTTTCACCGACAATCCAGGCGCGCGATTGTATCGCACAGGTGACCGGGCCCGTTGGCTTCCGGACGGCCAAATTGAATACATCGGCAGAGCAGACAACCTGATTAAGATTCAAGGCTATCGTATTGAGCCCAACGAGATCATTGGCCTTCTGTATCGGCACCCGGCAATACTGGCGAGTGCCGTAATAGCGCGCCAGGACGGCAGCGAAAACCCGCGTCTTGTTGCTTATCTCGTGTTGGACCGCGCTCAGGTCTGTCCAACGGTTACTGAACTGCGCGAGCTGCTGCGCAGTCGTTTGCCCGCCTACATGATGCCGGCGATATTCGTCGTGATACCGGATCTGCCGATGAATTCTAACGGAAAGCTCGACCGCGAGGCTTTGCCGGCGCCCGTCGCGGCTAATGTCTTGCCCGATGAAAACTATCTCGCGCCACGCACCGTGCTTGAAGAAAAGATTTCAGCGTTGGTGGCCAATCTGCTTGGCGTTGCCCAGGTGGGAGTGAATGACAACTTGTTCCTGATCGGGGGACACTCACTCTTCGGAACGCAACTGATTGCCCAAATTCGAGACAATTTTGGAGTCGAGCTGCCCTTGCGCAGCGTTTTTGAGTCCCCAACGTCGGCGCTATTGGCCCAGGAGATCGAGGGTCTCATGGAAACTAAAATCGGCGCGATGAGCGAGGATGAAATCCAGCGCGCCCTGCAACAGGCAGCATCGGTTGGGGGACAGGAATGAGCTTTGCAGTCAAACGGGAAAGACCCAATGATATGTTTGTGGCAACACGTTCCGGCACAACCTCTCAGAATTGCGTTCATGAACTCTTTGAGGCACAAGCCGAGCGTACACCCGGTGCTATTGCCATTACATGTGAAAAACAGAGCCTTACATATGTGCAACTCAACATCCGGGCAAACCAGGTGGCTCATTGGCTGCAGAAGCACGGCGTAAAGCCTGAAAGATTGGTTGCGTTATGCTTGGAACGTTCGCTGGATTCGGTCATCGCACTTCTCGGCATTTTAAAGGCAGGCGGAGCTTACGTTCCGCTCGATCCTACCCTTCCCAGAAGCCGGCTGGCGCAGATTTTGGAAGACTCGCAATCGGACGTGATGATCACGCAGCCGGCGCTGCAGCAGATGGTGTCTTCGTTCTCAAAGCACACTCTGGTGATGGGCGCACCTACACTGGCTTCAATGAGCCGGGAAAATCCAGCTAGCGAGGTCCAGTCGCACAACCTGGCCTACGTGATATTTACGTCCGGTTCCACAGGCCGTCCCAAGGGAGTGCAAATCGAGCATCGGTCACTCGTGAATTTCCTCCAGTCCATGAGGCGCGAGCCGGGATTGGCTGCCAATGACATCCTAGTTGCGGTCACGACTTTCTCCTTTGATATCGCCGGACTGGAAATCTTCCTGCCTCTGATTGTCGGCGCCTGCGCTGTCATTGCGAGCCATGACATTGCTCTCGATGGTCGGGCGTTGCGCCAACTCTTGCAGGACAGCAACGCCACCGTGATGCAAGCTACTCCAATCACCTGGCGAATTCTTCTCGAGAGCGGTTGGCAGGGCCGTGAAGGGCTGAAGGTCCTATGCGGCGGTGAAGCTATGCCGCCTGAGTTGGCCAGAGAAATGATCCCGCGGTGTTCGACATTGTGGAATTTATACGGTCCCACCGAAACCACAATATGGTCGACCGTATCGCGTGTGAGCTCAGTGGAAAATCGCATCCCGATCGGCAGGCCCATAGCGAATACGCAGGTCTACATTGTAGATGATCAACTCCGGGAGCTTCCCCCCGGCGCAACTGGCGAGCTGTTGATTGGCGGTGAAGGGCTTGCGCGAGGATACCTGAACCAGCTGGAGCTTACAGCGGAACGATTTATTCCAAACCCGTTCGGTCCGGGTCCAACTTCTCGACTCTATAGGACCGGAGACCTTTGTCGCTTACGGCCTGACGGCGTAATCGAATATTTGGGCCGCAATGACAATCAGGTGAAGATTCGAGGGTATCGGATCGAATTGGGAGACATCGAAGCCGCACTGGAGAGCCATCCCCGCGTTAAGCAGGCGGCTGCCAAGGTGGTGGATGGGCCGCGAGGGGAGAAAAGCATTGTCGGCTATGTAGTAGCGCCGGGTCTGGAACCGCCCGATTTGAGGACGTACTTGACCGAACGTCTTCCCAAGTACATGCTTCCTTCTTCATTCGTAAAGCTGGCGGAGTTGCCGCTGACGCCAAACCGCAAAGTGGACCGGAACGCTTTGCCCATGCCCCAGGGCGCAAATATTCTGGCTGGCAATCACCATCTCTCGCCGCGGGAAGGCTTGGAAAAGAGACTGGCAGAATTCGTAGCTGGCTTGCTCGGGCTGCAGACGGTTGGAGCTAACGACAATTTCTTTCTGATTGGGGGGAACTCCCTTTTCTGCACACAACTGATTGCGCGCATTCTGAACGACTTGGGAGTCGAGCTCCCGATGCGCTCCGTTGTCGAGTCCCCTACGACGGCGCACTTAGCCCAGCAGATTGAAAGCATAATGGCGGCCCGGATCTGCTCCATGACTTTCGATGAGGTCCAACATGCCTTGGAACTAGCTGCCCCCGGCGGAGGAAAGAAATGAATGCCATCGCAAGTTTGCCAGGCCTAGACCGTGCAGGTGGGGCGCTTAGCCTTTATCATCTGCTCGATCCTGAAGTTCTGGCCAATCCTTATCCGTTGTATCATCGTTTGCGCACGGAATCCCCGGTGCATTGGGATCCGTTCCTGCACGCCTGGGTGGTGACGCGTTATGCCGACGTGCTGAGTGTGCTCCACGATTTTTCTGCGGACCGCACCCCCACTCCGGAACAACTACAGCGCATGAACCTCTCCGCAATCAGCCCCATTGCAGCGGTCATGGTAAAGCAGATGCTCTTTCTGGATGCGCCTGCTCACACGCGCCTGCGCTCACTTGCATCCAGCGCCTTCACACCCGCACGGGTCCGGGTTCTGCGGTCGCATATTCAGCAGATCGCGGATACCTTAATTGACACAGCAATGGCCGCTCAGCAGGGGAAAATGGACATCATCGCTGAGTTTGCGGAACCGCTGCCTGCCATTGTGACGGCGGAGATGCTGGGAGTCCCGATCAGAGACCATCGCCAGTTGAAAGACTGGACAGCCGTTTTTGCGGAGATGTTGGGAAATTTTCAGCATAACCCGGACCACGTGTCGAAGGTTCTGCGTGCGTTGGAAGAGATGCTCGAATATTTCCGTGAGCGCGTTCGCGAACTGCGGGCGCATCCACGTGAAGGGCTGATCAATTCACTGCTGACAGCCGAAATCAATGGAGACCGGTTGACTGAGGAGGAGGTGATCGCGAATTCCATCGTCACCATGGTGGGCGGCCAGGAAACCACCACGAACTTAATCGGCAACGGCCTGTTGACCCTGTTGCGCCATCCCGCAGAGATGGAGCGGCTTCGTGACGACCCGGAGTTGATACCTTCCGCGGTCGAAGAGTTGCTGCGGTACGAGAGCCCTAGCCAGCACACCGCGCGTCTGGCGCGTACAGACGTTGAATTAGGTGGGCGGAAAATCCGCAAAAGAGACGCAGTCATAGCGGTCATGGGCGCGGCCAATCGCGATCCCGAGAGGTTCCCTGATCCTGACAGGCTGGATCTTGCTCGAACAAATAACCGGCATCTTGCCTTTGGTTGGGCGGCCCACTTCTGCTTCGGTGCTGCGCTGGCGCGCATAGAGGGTCAGGTTTCGTTTGCCACGATCCTCCGGCGCATGCCTAACCTGGCGCTGCAGCAGGTGCCGTTGCAATGGCGGACAAACCTTGGGCTGAGAGGCCTGGTCGCGCTGTCGGTCAAATACTAGGGAGGCATCGCGACGAGACCGATTTTATGCAAAAAATGACTGCTGACCAGATCGATGCGCGCCGCATTTTGCTCGAGAAGTATCTGCGAGGTGAATGCACCGTGCCGCTATCACCCCAGATCCGAAAAGTTAGTAGAAAAGTTAGTAAAAGAGGGACGGTCGTATCACTTTCCCAGGAACAACTCTGGCTGCATGCGCAAGAGTATGCAGCCATTCCCGAGATATATACGGAGTCAATCACGATTTATCGCAACGGACCTCTTGGCATCAAGGTAATGAAAGAGAGTTTGCGGGAAGTACTCCGCCGCCATGAGCTGTGGCGCAGCAGTTTCGAAGTGGGCGAGGACGGTCGGTTGCTCCAAGTGGTCGGAGAAGAAACTGAGTTTCCGTTAGCGGTGGTGGACTTGAGCGCTTGGCCGGCGAGCCAGCAGGAGCGCGAAGCGACGCGCATAGCCAGCGCGCAGGCGCAACAGCCGTTTGATGTACGCAGGGGACCGCTTGTCCGTGCGACGCTGGTGTCGCTTGGCGATCAGCAACATCGGCTCTATATTGACATGCACCAAATCATTACGGACGGGATTTCGGCCTTCCAGGTGCTGCCAGTAGAGCTGGCGTCGCTTTATGATTCTTTCCTCGTTGGCAAGCCTTCAACTCTGCGGGAGTTAACCTGGCAGTTCGCAGATTTTGCCGCATGGCAACGGGAATGGCTGGAGGGCGCCGCCTTGCAAGAACAGTTAGAGTACTGGCGGGGACGTTTCGCAGTCCAAAGCTCGCCACTTCGCTGGCCCAATGATCCCGCTGAGCGAATAGACACGCATCGCGCCAAAATTGAGCCGTTCGCATTGTCATGGGAAGCTCTTGACGAACTGCAAACCGCCCGCAAGCGTTCCGGGATATCGCTATTTGCGAGCCTTGTCGCTGTGTTCAGCGTTCTTCTTTATGGCTATTCCCAACAGGAAGATATGGTGCTGGGGACGCTTGCTCCATGCGGACGGTGTCGGACCGAATTTGAAAAACTCCTCGGTTATTTTATGAATCCGGTCCCTCTCCAACTTCGCATTTCCCCTGCCCACACTTTTCATCAGATCATGCTACAAGCTCAGCAGGTGATTTCCGGTGCTATATCCCACGGTGATGTGCCTTTCGAGCACGCGGTAAGAGCTCTCAGCAAGCAGCCAGTGCCTGGCCGTTACCCGCTATTTCGAATAGGGATCTCTTTAGCCCCGCCAGTAGCATCTCTCCCGCCGGGTTGGGACATGACTTCGATGCAAGCAGAGAGTGGCGCTGGGCGATGGGGTCTTTACTTGGTGATGTCAGAGCGCCGGGAACATCTGATGGGCCGAGTACAGTACAACCCCGATGTTTTCAAGCAAACCACCATCGCCGCGCTGCTCGACGACTTTCGCCGACTAGCGGCCGTTGCTGGGGCTCATCCGGAAAACTGCGTCTCCGATTTGCTAACCGAGGCGACTATCCAGGAAAAAACCGATGGGTCTTGAGAGACTCCGATGAACCTTGCACATAAAATTGCCACTCACGATCGAGGAGGACGGCATGACGTGCTCGCCGCTACGGTAATGCATCCAGAGCGGCGAGTGTCGGAATTGGCATCGGCCATTTGATACACATTACCGATTTATCTGTACGAAAGAGGGGCGAATGCAATCACAAAAACAAGATGTTCGAGAGCCGGATAACACCCAAGGCAGTGCGGCAACAACGGTGCGCAATGCACAGCCCATCTCGGCCGGACATTCGGTACCGGCAGGCCGGCGCAACGCTGTTCAGCATAAGCCTTTCATCAGAAGAGCCCTGAACAGAATACTCCATCTGCTTTGCCGTTTTCTGCCTGGTGCTACTACTCTGCGTCCATTCCTGCACCGCGTGCGAGGCATGCAGATCGGCAAGAATGTCTGGATCGGGGAAGACGCTTATCTGGAGAATGAGTTTCCAGAGCAGGTCGAGATTCATGACGGCGCGGTAGTAGGGCTGCGGACGATCGTTATCGCGCACACGCGCGGCACCGGTCGCATCATCATTGGAAAGGATGTTTACATTGGCGCCGGCGCAGTTATTGTTACGGTTGCGAATCGCACCCTCGTTATCGGAGAAGGCTCGGTCATCATGGCTTCCTCGCTGGTGACGGGAAATGTTGCGCCTTTTACCTTATACGGCTCTGACGCTTCCAAACCTCTCGCCAGAATCACGAAACCGTTCGTCGCCAGCACGAATTACGAAGATTTCATGATGTCGCTTCGCCCGCTCCCGCGCTGATCCCGCGCCGCTCGACCATGCTCAACGCTTCTATCCGATAACACCAATGCAGCCTGAACCGATACTGCTGTACCACATTCGTCCTACACGCGATGACGTGGGTCTCAAGCGGCTGACTGAGTTCTTTGGCCTGAGCTGCAGAACTGTTGAGACATCCACCTTCGACGGGGAATTGGAGCGGGCCCCGGACCATGATCTTTGCGTCCTCGCGAACGCTACGACGATTGACAGGTGGTGCCACACGCATTCTGATCCTGCCATTGCTCTTGACGGTTTGTGCCAAAAGACTTCATTTCTGTTCCTGTATGGTTTTGCGCCAGGGAAATCTCTGGCCTGCATCGCAAGCAGATTGAGCGACGGAGCGATAGAAGATGTGCGAGCGCTCACAGGCGCCAAACTAAGCTACCAGGTGAGCTCTTCTGAGCCGGCGATCACAAGGGAGTTCTCCGGCCTCTCATTTGGTTGCGCCCGCAATGACACTGATTCCGCCTTCGTATGCACGGCGAATTCCAGCGGTACGATTCCTCTAGTAACCATCGACGACATGCCATTTTGGGTTGCTGTAGAGAAAAATTCCTGCAAAACATTTCTGCTGGCGTGCAGCGCCGTTGCCGATATCCAGGAGCAGGTCAACGGCATTGATGTTGGAACATATTTTTCCCGGCTCCTTCCAGCGGCGATGTTTCTCCGGGCAGCTTTTAAGGGCCTCTGCTGGCATGGCAGACATCGCTTGGCTAACTTCATTATTGATGACCCGCCACTGAAGAGCTCCTATGGATACCTGAATTACCGGAACCTGCTAGCCCAGATGGACAAGTGCGAGTTTGCGAGCACAATTGCCTTCATTCCCTGGAATTACAGACGAACTGACAATCGTGTGGCGCAACTTTTTCGGGAGCGGATGGACAGACTATCTCTTTGCGTGCATGGCTGCGACCACACCACGGCGGAGTTTTCGTCGACCGATCTGGCTGTCCTCAATTCCAAAGTGCAACTGGCATCAGCGCGGATGAACAGTCTTGAACGACGGAATGGTCTCTCCTATTCGAAAACAATGGTGTTCCCCCAGGGACGATTCTCTACCGGGGCATTAACCGCCCTCAAAGCGAACAATTACCTTGCCGCTGTAAATTCATCTCCATCACCTGCATATTCAGGCGCCTATGGGTCCCTTACGGTTGCCGATTTCCTGACGCCTGCCGTGACCAGGTACGGAGGATTCCCGGTCTTCGTGCGTCGCTATCCTGACGGATTGGAGCAGTTCGCTTTTGATCTATTTTTTGGAAAACCGCTTCTTGCCGTGGAACACCACGCGTACTTCAAGGATGGCGGCGCGCGTCTTGCGGAATTTATTATCCAGATCAACTCGTTCAAGAAACTGCAATGGACTGGATTGCAAGAAATAATGAAGAAGAGTTATCTCGAGCGCGAAATATCCGACGAACTCACCGCCTGCAGGCTCTATACAAACCACCATGTCATTGAGAACCAAGCCGAACGTGATCGGACGTTTATCTTGACGAAGTTCGAGGCTGGCGACGTTCCGATTCAACACGTGCTGGTGAACGGCCTGGCAACCAGGTTCACATTGATCGACAATGTGCTCGAGTTCGCAACGAGGATTCCGGCGCACTCATCCACAGTGGTAGAGGTTGTCTATGAGAATCGGCTGCCTGACGCGGAGTTGAAGCAGGGATTTGCAAGCCGGAGTCACATATGGGCACACCGCATGCTAAGCGAGTTCAGGGACAATGTTCTTTGCCGGAGTGGCCTCTTACTTGCGAGTGCTCAGGTTTTACGCCGTGGATTTTCGGGCCGTGGCGCCATTGGCCCGCAGCAAGGCCATGTGCCGGGTAGTGAGCGACGCATGGAGCCTGAGCGCCGGTTCGAAGTGCGCCACGGAACTAATGGTCACGGGGCCGCATCATCGGCGCCTATGTGGCGGAAAACAGACAACAATCCTGCTCGCGCCAGTGCGTCAGCCAGCAAGAATGTCTGTCCCGGAGATATCGCCCGGGGAATATTAGGGGCCGATTCTGGAGCTTCCATCAGCAAGGTCCTGGTGGTCGGAACTGACGGATCAGAGCTCGTGAAACGAATGGAAATACATTTTGCCGATCCGCAGCGAGTCCCGGCGGCCTTCACCTCATTAGCAGCAGCTCTGCAAAGCAGCGGATTCGACTTCAACCCACTAAGGAACTCCAGCATACCTGCAACCGAGATCTGGCTGACGTATCCCCTGAATGACCGGAACACAACATTGCTGTCCTGTGCTGCGCGGGTCGAAGAACAGCAGATCACGGCATTTGCCGTCCAATCCGGCTCTCCGCGCGGCCAGACAGACAAGCCCGCGTCAGCCTCAGGCGGCAGCAGGAATTGATTTGGGAAGCTCGCATTTCGCGAGGAATGCGCTAGAGGCAATCGAAAGCAAACACCATGAGCAGAAACTATGAACTGATACGCAAAGCGGGAGAAGCGATTCACGCGCATCGGGAAACTGGAAAGTACATTCCTCCTTTACCGCCTGGTGTGCCTATGGCAGAGAGGGGGGCCGCCAGCGAGCCACCCAGGGATCTGGATGTAAACATCCCTAGCCTGCTGCAGGCTATTTTTCGTCGACGCAATTGGATTTACCTTTGGACGTTAATCATGCTGGCAGCCGCGGGGTTGGTCTGCGCTCTTATGACTCCACAATACAAAGCGGAGTCCAAGGTGGAAATCCTGAAGCAAGATACAAGCGGTCTGTCGCTCAATACCGGTGGCGCCGCTGCTGACGCCAGCTCAGACCCACTCGATTTCAACATGACTCTCCAGACCCAATTGGCGGTCCTGAAATCGGATGTTCTTGCCTGGCAGGTCATGAAGGAACTAAAACTTGTCGATGCCAAAGACATGACCTTCTTAAACCCTGCGGCCGCTCCCACATCGATCCAGGCCGGTAATACCGCGCCCGACAAAGAGGCTGCTCGTGCGCTGAAGAAATTCAAAGCGAACCTCAAAGTCAACGCCATTTCGGGCACGCGCCTCATCGCGGTCAGCTACATGCATCCGGATCCGAACATGGCTGCTAAGGTCGCGAACCAACTGGTATCAGACTTCGTCGAATACAACTTTCAAGTCCGTTATAACGCAACCACCAAAGCCACAGACTGGCTCGGGAGCCAGTTGGTCGAGCTTAAGTCTCAGTTGGAGCAATCACAGCAACGTGCTGTTCAACTGCAGAAGGAGTCCGGAATTTTTGGGCAGGATGAGCATAACAATATCGTCCTTACGCGTCTGGAACAACTCAATAACCAGGTAACCAGCGCCGAAGCTGACCGGGTCGTTAAGGAAAGCGTTTACAGGCTTTCCCGCAGCGGGAACCCTGAACTGATTGCCGGGATGTTAGGGGCGCAACCCGATAGAAATATGACTGAAGCGGCTAACCCTGCATCGCTGCTCAATAACCTTCGCCAGCAGGAGGCCACGCTCAAATCGGAATATGCGGATGCCTCGGCCAAGTATGGCCCCGCATATCCACGGTTGATCCAGATCAAGGAGAAGCTCAACTCCGTGCGCTCATCCCTTGCCGCGGAACTCGGCAAGGTGGCCGGCCGGGCGAAGAGTGAATATGAACTGGCCGCTTCGCGCGAGGCTGCTGCCCGCAAAGCATTTGCCGAGCAGAAGGCTATCGCAGCCCAAATGAATGACAAAGCAACAGACTTCCTGATCGCTAAACACGAAGCCGAATCCAACAGAGTACTTTACGAGCATTTGCTGGAGAAGCTTAAGGAGGCCGCAGTATTGGCGGGCTTACATTCGAATGTGCTTCACGTTGTTGATCCCGCCAGAGCTCCCACGGTTGCGTCCAGGCCCAATGTGCCGCTCTATCTCGGCTTTGGCGTCCTCTCCGGGCTATTTCTTGGCCTGGTGAGTGTGTTTATCGTTGAGGCCATGGACCGAACCGTGCGCGATGTACAAGGGATTGAAATTGATACTCGCGTTCCGGTTCTGGGCGTAATTCCAGATGCAAGCCTCGTGCCTGATAAGGGGTTCAGGCTCTTGCCGAAAGCCGGCATGCGGGAAACTGCAAACGGCACCGCGCAAGACGCGCTCTTTCGAGGGTTGGGCAATCCTGCTGTTGCGGAAGCTTTCCGCGCGGTACGGACCTCCTTATTATTATCGCGGCTTGACGAATCCTCCAAAGTTCTCATGGTTACGAGCGGCATGCCGCAGGAAGGCAAAAGCTTCGTTTCGCTGAACCTGGCCGCTGCATTCACATATAGCGGCGCCAAGGTTTTATTGGTCGATGCCGACCTGCAACGCGGAAACCTCAGCAGGGCACTTCACCAGCGCGCGGGAATGGGATTGAGCGATGTGGTTAGAGGAGCGCCGAATTTCGGAGCACATCTCCCTTCAAGCGAAATGCTGCTTAAGCATTTGGACACTTCGACCGCATACAGGCAAATTGGCGACATTTCGGGACTGACATTCATGCCGGCGGGTGAATTTTCTCGTGATGCATCTGAGTTGCTCGGTTCGCAACAGATGAGTGCAATCATCGAGAGTTGGCGTGATCAGTTTGATTATGTTCTGTTGGATACTCCTCCCATTTTGCCCCTTACCGATGCAGTGGTTCTCTCCCGTAAAGTCGACTCCGTCATTGTCGTCGTTCGCTTTGCGGTTACCAGTCAGCCCTGCATTCAGCGGACCATAAGACTACTCAAAGATGTGCAAGCGCCAAGGCTCGGGATGCTGATTAACGCAATGGACCGTCATTCCCCAGAGTACTACCAATACTCTGGATTTTATGGTGGGTACGACTACGGTAATCGGCATCTTGAAATTTCAAGCGGTCCGGGCTCTTCTCCATCGCAGAACAGAGGGGAAAACATATGAAGCAACATCCGCTAAAGACCTCAGTTTGGGTCGGGCTTGTGCTTGCCTTGATGCACGTCGCAGTCAGCTTACCCATAACCCGTGCGCAGCAGAATCAGGAAAACGGTCAGGGATCAGCGACCAAGGAAATGCCTGCGCCTTTAAAAATTGCTCCCGGTGATCTGCTGCATATTACTGTTTTTGACGTCCCAGAGATGACGCAGGATGTACGCATAGGCGCCAAAGGGGAAGCCCAACTCGCATTGATAGGGAACATCAATCTGGCGGAATTGACCGGGGAGGAAGCGGCGGAAGCGATTGCGCGCGAGCTTCGCAACCGGAAGCTGTTACTCAGTCCACAGGTCAACGTTTTGATAAAGGAGTTTGGCAGCCAGGGTGTTTCGGTCATCGGAGAGGTACAGCATCCGGGTGTCTATCAGGTACTCGGCGCGCGCAGCCTGCTCGATCTCATCTCCATGGCAGGCGGTCTCACCAACGTGGCCGATACGCGAATCACCGTGAAACGACGACGTGGATCGGAACAGACGATAACGGTCAAATTGCAGACCGATGACCCGGGCACTTCCCTCAACAACAATGTCCAGATTTACCCCGGAGATTTGATCGTGGTGCCACGGTCGGGAATCGTGTACGTGCTCGGTGACGTAAACCGTCCGGGAGGCTTTGTAATGCAGGACAGCGGAAAAATCACTTTGCTGCAGGCATTGGCACAGGCAGGAGGCGCCACCAAAAGCGCTTCGTTGAGTAAAGCTGTTCTGATGCGCAAGAATGCGCAAGGCTATGCGACTACCAAGCTGCACGTTGGCAAAATAGAGAAGGGAGAGGGGCCTGACCCCGAACTTCACGCGAACGATATTCTCTTTGTTCCGAACAACCGTTTAAAGAATGCGCTAAGCGGCACTCAAGCCGTTGTCAGCGCAATCGGCAGCGCTTCGATTTATGCCGTCGTCCACTAAAGTAGCGAGTTGCTTCGGTCAATGGTTTCATCCACCAATCATGGACAGGCTGCACCTGGCACTGGCCGGCGGTTCTCATTGCGGAAATTTTTGCGTGAGAGCATCAGCTCTCACCTCGTGCGGAATGCGACCTGGATGCTAAGTGGTCACGGCTTGCAATTACTCGGCCGGATGGGCTATTTCATCATTGTTGCACACACGCTTGGTCCAGCCGGATACGGCAGCTTTGTGGCCTGCACCGCCCTGATAGGAACAATGTCGCCATTTGCTTCGTGTGGTACCGGCCATGTGATGATCAAGTACGTGGCGCGGGACAGGAATGTGCTGCCAGTTTATCTGGGCAATGCCCTTCTGGTGACGGTAACCTCGGGAACGGTGCTGACGCTGTGCGCGCTCATTCTCAGACCTTACGTGCTTCCGGCTTCGTCCACGGCCGTGATGCTGATCGCGGTGGCGATCGCAGATCTTTTCGGCATGCAAATGAACAACGTTAGCCTGCAGGTGCTTCTGGCTCTCGAGCAAGGGCGGCGCTATTCACATCTGATGGCATTCTCTACCGGTGTGCGGCTGCTGGCGGCGATCATGTTGGTGGTCTTAACGCCGACAGCTACGCACTGGGCATACTTGTATGCCGTATCGGCTGTGATTGCAACGGCGACTGGGCTCATCGTCGTGAGCTGGTGCTGCGCGGCCCCGCAGTTTCAACTGAATCTCTTCGTTCCCTCCGTACGCGAGGGTTTTCACTTCGCGACGTCGCTCGCATCCCAATCAATTTACGATGACATTGACAAGACCATGCTGGCACGGCTGAGCACGGTGGAGTCGGCGGCAATCTACGCGGTCGCGTATCGATTTATTGAAGGGGCGATGCTCCCAATTCAGTCGTTAGCAGCAGCCGTGTATCCTGAATTCTTTCGCCGAGGCATGCATGGTGTGACCTCCACATTCACATTCGCGCGGCATATCCTCCGGCGCACTGTTATCTACGGTATGGGTGCCGCGATTGTCCTGTTCCTTGCCTCGGGACTCGTGCCGTTGGTTATGGGAATAAGGTACACAGAAAGCACCGTTGCCCTGCGCTGGCTTTGCCTGCTGCCAGTAATTAAGAGTGTGCATGCCTTCCTCACAGACACGCTGACTGGAGCAAACTACCAATGGCAAAGGTCATCAGCGCAGATCGCAGTGGCGGTGTTTAACATAATCGTCAACCTGTGGATTATCCGAGCGTATGCTTGGCGGGGCGCCGCCTGGTCGAGTTTGCTGACGGATTCACTCTTTGCGGTCCTGTTGTACATGATCATCCGCAGGTATTTGAGACAGGAGCGTGCGGCAATGATCGCAGCAGCGAGCAAAACGCACACTTTATTCGTGACGGGCATGGAATAGAGTTATTAAACCAGCCCACAGCCATGCTCGAAATGCTATACATCGGCAGAGCATAACACTGTGCCAGAGTCTGCGTCAGTGAGCATACTTAAACTCAAAATCCAACACTTACTGCAACGACTGGGCCTTTATTATCGGCTGCAGGCTTCTCCTTTGTACGATATTTACTGGTCTGTGGCGGACGCTTCGCCACTCCAGAAAATTCGGAGCGAGCTTAATTTCTATCGCGGTCTTCTGGACGGGTTGCACAGAGGAGACCTGATTTTTGATATAGGCGCAAATCATGGATCCAAAACTGGCATTTTCTTGCGCCTTGGCGCAAGAGTAGTGGCGGTCGAGCCCGATGAAATAAATAAAAGCATTTTGGAAGAGAAATTCTTGCGCTACCGCTTCCGACCCAAGCAATTGGAGATTGTGCAAAAAGCCGTAAGCGATACCAATGGGATGGAAACCATGTGGATCGATACGCCCGGCTCGGCGCTGAACACCTTCAGCAGGAAGTGGGCTGAGGCTCTAAGAGCTGATAACACTCGATTCGGGCATACCCTGCATTTTGCGCAAAGGCAAACGGTTCCCACGACCACACTCGAAGACTTGTTTCTCACATATGGCCGCCCGTTTTTTATCAAGATTGACGTCGAAGGCCACGAACTTATGGTTTTACGAGGTATGCGGCAGGCGGTTCCCTATATTTCGTTTGAGGTAAACCTGCCTGAATTCAGGCAGGAAGGATTGGAATGCATTGCACTTTTGAAACGGCTGGCCTCTGATGGACAGTTCAACTATGTGATCGACTGTCGGCAAGGTTTGGCGCAGGAAAAATGGTTCGGGGCGGAAGAGTGTTCGCGGATGCTCTGCAATTGTCGCCAAAAGAGTATTGAGGTTATCTGGAAGACAATCTGAGGAGTATAAATTGTTCCGTCTTATATTCGAACGGTTGTTCGTCGTCTTGCTGCTCCTGTCCAGCATGAATATTCTCATTGCGCTCACACCATTATCTAGAGAACCAGCTAAAGTTAAAGCCTTCGCGGCCGATGTGGATCGATCCAGCGTTGCTATCGAAGGTAGTGTGTATATATTCGGCGGGGTTCTTGCAGTTATGCGTTGGCGACGTGTACTTCGGGCGGCGGGTACGGTGTGGCCATTGTTGGCGCTCGGAGCCTTGGCATTCCTGTCGATAACCTGGAGCGTCGAGCCGATGGTGACTTTGCGCAGGAGCGTGTCTCTGCTCGCAGCAACAGTGGTTGCGGTATATCTCGGAGAACGGTATTCGATTAACGGGTTTGCGCGCCTGCTCGCACAGACCCTGATTGTAATGATCATTCTAGTGCTTGTCCTTTACTTGTTCGCACCCGAATACGTGATTGACTATTCTGCTTATGGGGGCGCGTGGAGGGGATTATCGGCCTACAAGAATACATTCGGTGACCATATGGCCATTGCCGTTTTGCTCCTGGTGCTCGTCAAGTTTCACCGCTTCAACTGGATTCGTTATCTGTTTCTTCTCATTGCAGCCGGTTTGCTACTGCTCTCGCGGTCCGCCAACGCTGTAGTTTGCGGTGTGTTGAGCCTTGCTGCCATTCCGTTATGGCATCTGATGCGGAGTGAAAGGCGGTTGCTGGTGTACCCATTGGCGGCTCTGATACTTTTGCTAGGGACTTACTGCGTCCTTGCATTTCCTGAGCCGCTCTTTCAGATATTGGGTCGCGACGCCACATTAACCGGCCGAACACAGTTGTGGGCCATTCTGCTCCCTGTCATTGCGAATCGCCCCATCTTGGGATATGGATATGCCGCTTTCTGGGCCGGCTTGAAACCAGAAGTCTTAACCGTCTGGATCGCAGCTGGGCGGCTGGTTCCGGTCGCGGACAATGGTTATATCGATTTAGCCCTGAGCCTTGGTGCCGTTGGTGTATGCGTCCTTTTGTATGTGTTCGTTCAAGCCTTTCGCAGGGCGATTGAGTACCTCAAGTCGGAGCCTGGATCAATTGGCTTGTGGCCCATAACTTACTTCTGTATGTTCGCTGTATACAACATCTGCGAAAGCACGCTTTTGACGACGGGCACGTTTCCCTTTCTTGTGTTTGCCATCCTGGCTACATCGGTTGCCGTGAACCAAAAGCGTGAGTTGGCTTCTGCGCGAACCGTTGGCAACCAGCCATTCATTGAGGAGTCGCTCCTCCTGCGATCTCGCGCTGGCACCTGGGTCAATCGAGACTTACTATCTCAGTTGTTCACTGCACCTGTAACCCATTTGGGTCGTGGCCGATGAAGGTCCTGCATGTCATGCCGGAATTTCCGAACCCTCCCGATGCCGGCGGCCGAGCAGATATGTGGAACCGGCTGCGAGTCATGTGTGGCTTGGGTTATGGCATTGACGTCCTGGTGATGGACCAGAAGCGCGTACCCGAAGAACGTCATGTGGCGGACATGCGTCATCTCGTTAACACTTTGCAGTTTGTCCCGCGCCGTCCGCTGCGAAGATGCATTGCTACGATTGTTCCGACCACGAGCGCCCGCAACGGCACACTCGCTGATTTATGCCTGGATAAGCAATATGATATTACGCTCGCTGAAGGTGAAAACGCATGTTCGATTTTCGATAATCCTACGTTGCGCACCAAAGCTCGGGTATTACGGGTGCATAACAATGAAAGCCGGTATATGTGGTTAAACGCGGAAACAGAAGAAGGTTTCTTCATGAGGCAGTTCTGCCGCTTAGAGGCTTTGCGTTTTGTGCTTTTCTCCAGATCTGTTTACCGTCGTGTGGACTCCCTCTGGTTCATTTCGAAAAGTGAACTCCAGAAATTCGTGGCGTCTCACTCCGCATCGGCTGCCAAGGCTGTTTGGCTGCCTCCTTCAATCATATTAGGCGACGAGCCGGAGCGATGCGCGGCCCATTGTAAGCGGGTTCTCTTTGTGGCGAGCCTGAACAATTCTCTGAACCGAGAAGGGCTCAGGTGGTATTTGAATGAGGTGCACACATCCCTCACTCAAGACTCGGACTATGAACTGGTTGTGGCAGGGAGCACGAGCGGACGTGCCTCGGCTCACCACTTTGTAAAAGAGGTGCAAGAGCAAAGGCGCTGTAGCGTTCACATCGACGTCGATGACCTCACTGCGCTTTACAACGGCTGCGCTGTCTTCATCAACCCAATGCAGAGAGGAACGGGACTAAAAATGAAAAACATCCATGCGCTTGGGCGGCGAGTTCCGGTTGTGACTACTTCCGTGGGAAATGAAGGGAGCGGTTTTCTAGACAAGGAACATGTCCGAGTGGCGGATACACCTGCAGCGTTTGCATCTGCTATTAGGGAGCTCTTGAATGATGAGTTCTCACGTGTGCAAATGGCTGCTCGGGCGCATGAGTTCTTGACGAAATACTATAATTCTGAGGCCAACCTCCAGCGACTCCTCAAAAACCTTTTGCCGGAGAGCGCGTGCTCGGGCGATGAAAGATGTCCGCCTGGATCGACAAAGTCCGGAATGGAGCCACACAATCGTGGCGTCACTCGGACCCTATGGCAGGAGAATAACTTATGAGTGACAAGGAGATCGATTTGGTCGTCGGGTTCGGCGAGGTCGGCACAACTCTCCTGTTTATCCTTTTCCAATCCCATCACGTCATCGGGATCGTATTAAGCCTCTGGCTGAGCAATTGAGCGCGCTGATGTTATGCATGTCTGTTACCCCATTCGAGGTCCGGGATTTTGTCGAGTGAAACGGTGCGGTAACATGGCCCGCTCTGACAATCATTAACCGTACGGTTGCAGTCGGCACTACGCTGCAAAGTCGTGGACTATACAGGAGCTGATGTCGTATATGGTCCAGTGCGCGGCAAGCACGGGACTTGCAGTAAGAAGTGCATTGCTATACGAAATTCATCCGTGCCCTTTCCCCTTCCGCCGCTCGCAATGCTGCCCGAACATTAGGCGGGAGCGAATCGGCGTAACTAGACACGAGTTACCCACGGAACCTGTGATGAAAACTGAATACAAGTATTTGAGCGATTGTGTAAGTCCGCAGAGTACATGTGAGTTGCTCGGTGAGGCTGGCATGGACAACGGATGTAAACACCTAAACGGCAAGCGGGTGGGCGTGGTCGTTCTCTCCACTTACCCGTTTGATCCCCGCCCGCGTCGCACAGCTGATGTACTCATGCGCCACGGTATGAGCGTCGATTACATCTCCGTCGCTGACGGCAAATCACCGTGGCGTGAGAGGACCAACGGCATAAACGTGTTCCGCGTACCTATCGAACACCAACGGGGAGGTAAGCTTGCTTATGCCTACCAGTATTCGGCCTTCATTCTCGCTTCTGCTTTTATCCTCGCGGCGCGGTCGTGGCGACGCCGCTATGACCTCATCTACATCAACAACATGCCCGATATCCTCGTGGCGAGCGCATTATTGCCACAGATGTTCGGCGCGAAGGTAATTCTCGACCTGCATGACCCCATGCCCGAACTCATGATGACGATCTTCACGAAGGGCCCAAACAGCAAGAGCGTACGGCTTCTTAAGTTGCTGGAAAAGTGGAGCATGGCGCGGGCGGACCAGATTCTGACTCCTAACATAGCGTTTAAGCGCATTTTCGCTGCGCGCAGTTGCCCAGAGGAAAAGATTGCCGTTGTTATGAATTCACCTGATGGCTCTATCTTTCCTTTTCGGCCTGCGTGCTCGCGCCCAGGGCTAAACCGGAACCGCCAGCAACCGTTTGTTGTGATGTATCACGGCACATTGGTCGAACGAAATGGCTTGGATGTTGCCGTAGCAGCCTTCGAACACATTCGCACCAAGCTGCCCACCGCACAATTGCACATTTACGGCAAAGCAACTCCTTTCCTGGAAAGAATCATGCAATCAACGCGGGAACGCGGTCTGCAGCACAGCGTGCTTCACTTCGGAGCCAAGCCGCTGGAGCAAATTGTTGATGCCATCGACGCTTGTGACGTCGGCGTCGTCCCGAACCGTCGCAATGTATTTACCGACAGCAATATGCCTACTCGCATCTTCGAGTATCTCGCGCGCGGCAAGCCGGTGATTGCTCCGCGCACGGCGGGTATTCAGGATTACTTTGACGAGCAGTCCCTTCTGTTCTTCAAGGCGGGAGACGCGGAAGATCTTGCGCACGTAATCGACTTTGTTGCCTCTGAGCCCGAAGAGGCTTACAGAATCACCGAACGAGGCCAGCAAATCTACAAAGCCCACTCCTGGGGACAGGAGGGTTACCATCTCGCGTGCGTTGTTGAAAGGCTCCTGGCGAGAAACGACAACTTGCAGTGGTAGGTTGGATGTCGCCAAGAAATAATAGCGAACTCGCGCCCACATCCAGTATTCTTCTGAGCGCCAATTACAACGAATGAAACTGAAAAGATGAGCAATGCCCTTCGCATCCTTGCCTGGCCAGCCTTCAAACAGCGCACCCCATACAATTTATTGCTGTATCGGAGTATGCAAGAGCTAGGCGCAACTGTGGAAGAGTTTGGTGTCTGGCGAGTTTTGTCCCGGCGCTATGACATTGTGCATTTGCACTGGCCGGAATACTGCGTGAACGGACGTGGTGCGTTAGCCTCATTGTTTTGGAGCTGTGCGTTATTTGGAGGAATATGCTGGGTCCGCCTGCGTGGCGGGAAAGTTATCTGGACGGTCCATAATTTGCAAAGTCACATCCAGCAACATCCCAGGATCGAGAGATATTTTTGGAAAGTATTTACAGCGCTCCTCAACGGGTATATTGCCCTCACGGAGAGTGGCGCCAAGCAGGCTTGTCATCGCTATCCTGCGCTTCGCTCGAAACCCGGTCCTATCATCCCGCACGGCAATATTCGGGACGCATATCCGGCAGTTGAGATTTCGCGCGAAGAGGCCCGGCGGCGGCTGTGCATTCCTCCCTCAGCAAGGGTAGTCGGCTTTTTTGGCTCTATTGAGCGATACAAAGGGATAACGGAGCTGGTGGAGGCATTCTCGGCTTTGAATGACCATCGCACAGTTCTTTACGCGGCAGGAAAGTGCTATCTGACGCCTCAGGAACGGAAGCACATCGAGCACATCGCCGCGCCCGACAACCGCATACGTCTACGACTCGAATACGTTCCGGACGACGAGGTCACATCTTACATCCATGCCGTTGACGTTGTCGTTCTTCCTTTTCGCGAGATTCTGAACTCCGGCTCCGCAGTGCTGGCGCTTTCCCTTGATCGACCTATACTTGTGCCGGCCAAGGGTTCAATGACAGAACTTCAACAGTTTGCCGGCCCTGAATGGGTCCGCTTGTACTCAGGCGAGCTGACTCCGGAAAAATTGCAGCAGCACCTTGATGCAGTGATTGAGGGTGCTGCCATGCGCGGGCGCTGCCGCGCTTTGGAAGCAGGTTGGGCGGGACTCGACTGGAAGGATCTGGCCCAACTCACCCTTAATGCGTACCGCTGTGTAACTGGACCGTCGCCGGAGTATCGCACCAACGTCAGGAGATCCGGGAAATTCACGGCATAATAATGAAAGGCCTTGTTGCGACAGTCATTTTTGCTGCGATTATCATCAGCATGGTCGTGAATCTGGGACACAGATACTTTTTGGCTTTGCATAGCGAACACGTTGCCGTTTCAACGCAACTGGTTAGAACGTCCGGGGGCATCACAGCGGGCCAGTCGCTTGCTCCGGATCCTATCGACGTGCCTCATTTCTCGACTCAGCCCGCAACCGGCGTATTTGCCGACGGCGGTCATGGGTATACGAGCGCACAATGCGCGGCAGCCCTCGATCCTAATGCGTCATCCCGCATTTATAACGGACACCCGATCAACCAGGAAACCGTTCCGCAGAACCAGCAGCCACACTCCCCAAGTTCCCCGGCGGGCGGACCCACTTCTCCTGTCAACCAGACAAAACCGAATGTGAGTCAGCTCGCCTATTACGCAAGCGATGGCTATCGCTCGTCAACAATGGATGAGCCGTATACCTGGATGGAACTGGTGGATGGGCAGTACACCGGGACGACTGAGATGATTATTAGATGGGCGGCATGCAAGTGGGGTATGGACGAAGACATGATTCGCGCACAGGCGACGACGGAACATGGAACGTGGATCCAGTGGAACGCGGGCGGCGATAAGCACCACTCGATCAATCAATGTCAAGCAGGCAACGACCCCGACCATAATTCAACGAATCTGTGGGGTTACCTCATTTCAAGCGCTTGCTATCAGTCCTGGTCCATTTGGCAGACGAAAGTAGTTTATTCGAGTCCGAACGCTGGTGCGTGGACGACGTGGCCGGCAATCAACGAAAGCACATCATTTGCCGCTGACTACCGCAATGGCTACCAGCGCTCCTGCATGAACGGCGATCGCTCCGGTTTTTTCAATGAAGCAGGTACTGGCCCCGCGTATCTTACCGACGTCACAAACGCGAAGAGCAAGCCTTACAGTGAGTCACCGCATAAGCTCTGGAACCCGGTAACGGGCGCGTATGCCACAAATCTCGAATATGTAGAGTTTGCCTGTCTGGGTGCCCACTACAGCGGTCGTTGGATGGATTCCGACGCACAGTCGTACCTGGACAAGCTGTTAGCTCACTGGACGAAGAAGGACTGGTTGCCGAAGTAACACAGAGGCCCCCGTTGCTGGCTCACAGTTGCAAGACATCCAGGATCTTAGCTATCAGCCTTATACATTGGGGAAGTGCAATGTCATCTCGGCGAGTCCCATTGAGGGAGCTCGCCGCGATGGTAAATGAAGCAGAAGTGGGTTTCCAAGCCAGCCGCGATCTCTCCGCTACTCTGGCTCAGGCGATCTCAGCAGGAAAAGCCTGTGAGCTTGCTAATTACGGACAAGTTTTCGAAGTCCCGCAAGCTCCCATATAAGGAACATTCAGGATACTCGAAAAGCCACTATTGAGAACCGGACTCGTGGAATGCAAATGGAAGTCCATTGTGCTCGGGTTGACGAACTGCGGATCGACCGAGAGATCATGAGCGCCGGAAAGGCCTCCGGAGGTCTGGTACTTGTCATTGTAATCCCAGGTCACTGAGCAAGATGAACCGAGGTTGATTCCGCCCGTGCCGCTGAAGATATTATTTTTGAAGTCGAGAGATCCTCCCAGGCAGCTGCCGTTAGTAAATGCATTTGCGCCTGCACTTCCCGTGTAGCAGGTGTTGTTGTAGTACTTGAGCGATAGCGGACTATTATCCGTATTGCCGCTTGCACCGAAACAAGGGTAGCCGCGTGCTGCGCCATACGCAACGTTCTGTTCATAGGTGCCCGTTGCAGTGAATGTAACGTTTGAAACGTTTTGCATATAGAACGCGTTGCCATTGCAGGCAGGGTAGCTCTGACCGTTTACCGCAACTGTTCCTGAGCAATTTGCAATATTCTGCTTGAACAGAACACCAATAGAACGCTTGAAGTCAAAGCAATTATGCGAACAGCCTGGACCAACTTGGTTGCCCTGAACTAACGGGCTTGCCGTATCCTGGTCAACCATAACCGCATTATGGCCGCCTTCAATTTTCACGATATTGTTAAGAATCTTTGCGCCGTAGTTTCCAACCGGATAGCCCACAAAAGCGATGCCTTCGTTGTATCCGTATGAGCCACTATCGACCTGGAAACATCCCGAGCAGGCGCCAGGATAAGCACCGTACCCGCTGTTGTGGACATAGTTGTTTTGGATGGTAATACCTGGCTGAGCGAGATACGAGAATATGATGCCACCGCTTGTCGTATTCCGTACTTCGAATCCGTCGATGGTGACGTAAGAACTCGCGCTCTCTCCGTCAGCAGCGCCGTCAATGATTCCATAGAGGCGTGTGGAACCACCGTCCAGAACAGGAAGGTTGCCCGAACCGTAATTGCCAAACGTAATTGGATTGGTTTGCGTACCGTGGATATTTGAAATCGCCAATTTTTCATTCCACACGCCGCCCCTCTGAAAGAGGACGCAGTCGCCCGCCCTGAGACTTGGTTCGAAGGCCACGACTTTTGCAACGGTCTTCCACGGTGAACTTGAAGAGACGCCGTTGTTGTTGTCATTGCCGGAATTGGAAACGTAATAAGCCGTTCCCGAGCAACTCGCTCCTGTTGGGGTCGGGGTTGGAGTTGGAGTTGGAGTCGGCGCCGGGTTCACCCCCGTGCCGCTCAGGGTGACTGCGGGAACTGCGGTCGCAGAGTTCGTGCTGAAGGAGAACGTTCCTGAGTATGCGCCCACTGCCGTTGGTGAAAATGTGACATTGTAGGCGGCAGAACTGCCCGGAGCGATGCTGGTTGAAGTGGGGCCCGATAAGGCGAATTGTGCCGGCGAAATAGAGACGCCACTTATGTTCAGGGTTGCGCTGCCCGTATTCGTGATCTTCACAGCTTGAGAGGAACTGCTTGTGTTTGTGGTCACTGAACCGAACGCCAGCGAGCTTGGCGTGACGCTGCCCTGGGCCGATCCCGGTATGGGACTACCCACGGTTTCCGTCAGAGTGGCCGATCCATAAGTGCCGTTGCTGGCCCATGCGCGAATGAGCACCTGATGCGCGCCTGGCGCCATACTGACGCTGGTCCTGATACTTTTCGCCGATCCGGTGTGGTACACCGAAGCGCCGTCAACATAAATGCGCCATCCTGTGATGTTCCTGTTGGAAGTCGCAGAGGCGGCGATCAAAACGGGTGAGGTGACTGTGGAATTATTTGTTGGTGTTGAGACCGTTACGTTGACCGACGCGGATGCCAGCATTGACAACGAAATCACACACAGAACAATGGAAAGTGTCCATCGCATTACTTCTGTTCTCCTAAAGGGTGCTGTGCGCAGCGGAGGGGACCTTCCAAGGTCACCTGCGCACCAAGCGGGGGATTTGCGTTCTGCGTTCTGATATCTAAGGTATTTGTGCGGGCGAGGGAATCGAATGGGGGGGATGACCCATTCGCGCTTGGTTTTTACACTTAAGTAAGCCAGAGTTGATCCCGGTCCGGCACGCAGCAAAAGGGCGTGGAAGTTGGGGTTGGGCCTCGAGTCCACATTTCAAATCCTAGGGCTAAGGTCCATCACGGTGCTGCGTCATCCTGCTAACGTCGGGGAGGGAATCAAAGACGATCAGCCGAACGCAGAGATCACGCACCTCAGCTTGCCTCGCCGGAAACCTGGAAGTATCTGCGGCGGGAGGTCACTTCAGCCACGCATCGGCCCAGCATCGGCAAATCAAGGGAACATGATGAAATATACGAACATTGCGCTTGAGCTTACAAACGTTGCAGCTCTCCCCGATTTGCAGGAGGCTGTTTCCAGATTGAGAATGGCCAACGACGCGATCTCCATTCTCGTTTCGGCACTAACCTATCAGGTTACAGCCCGGACCCTGAACCAGCACGGTTGCGATTATTGCGGTGAACCGTATCAGGAGCCCGGTCCGATTGCGTGGACATCTCACCATTGCAACGTCCTGTTTGCCGCGGAAATCATCATTTCGGAATGTGTCCAGCACCTTCTTAGAGAACGCGCAGTTGTGAAAAATGAGATTGAACGAGATCTCACTAACCGCAACTTCCTGCGTCACGCGATGTGAACGTGATTTAAAGGGGACAAACTCGGATTGGGTCCTCATCGGGCAACCATGCCTGATGAGCATCCGATTGCAGCTCCGGACTTCCTGTCCATCTGTTCATAAAATGCAGAAATTGGTTCTACTAAGCAGACAGGGCGGAAAGGGCAGGTCAATCCCTCCCTCTCCGCGAGTATCGTAATAGTAGAGCTGAACGTTGAAAAAAGTGGGCGCCCACCCCTCGATGAATTTCAGGTATTCATCACGGAGGTTTCGGTTTCACCCGGGAAGCCGCATATCAGCGAAGCAAAGTGGCGATGTCGCGTTTGTGAAGATGCTCCATGCCCCACTTGGAAGCCGATGACTATTGTCGAGAGGCTTGCGGCCCGCCCAGATTCACTTTTGTTCTCCGCCCTTTCCACGCGAGTATACCGCATGAAAGACAGCTCCTGCCTCGTTAAGGCAGGTCCTTAAGACCTGCCCTTCCCAATCATTTTCATTTGCTGGCTGGCAGCTGCTACCGGAGCTCAAGCTCTACTTGTTTGAGACCGTCGCAAATGGAATTTTGATTTTCCTAGTGATGAACACGATGCGAACTCATATAACCGCCAGCGATGGTCAAGTCGGACTATTGAAAAGCCGCCGACTGCATCCCGCAAGCATAATCAGTTTTTTTGCGGTTCCAGGGGTGTTCCTACATCGGCAGAGGGGTCACGTTCGATAATCATGTGATTTGGAATATGTCAGAGTGCGATCTTGGTTGTTTAAAATCAATAACTCACTGGCACCATCAAGCGAGGGTTTTGGAACAGGTCGGTTGTGCAGGCTAGATCGTGGGAATAGCCGCTGCCAGACCAGGACAGCCATCGGCGAGACGATTGGCAGCTGATGCAGACCACGGCTCTGAGCCGCGCCGCGGAGGTGCTTCAACACGCGGCTCAGAATCAATCTGCCACAACGTCCCGACCGTCCCCAAATCTCAACAATAATCGGGGCAATGGCCTCGGTAACCTTCCAAATCTCAAATATAGGTAGCCCTTAGGCGAGCGATCTTGATCCAATTGACCAAAGCTCCTAAAGCATCCGACTTGCAGGTTTGTCGTGGGCTGGATGCAGATGGGGCCGTTGATCTGCCACACATTTGGTACGGTGGCGATGGCAGAAACCAAGGACCCGGCCCTCGTGCGTGACACGATGGGCCATGAAGATCTGAAGACGACGATGGAGTATACGCACCCTGATATTGGGCGCATCAAGGCCATCATCGATCGCAGAAACGAACAGAAATTCTTGATGTAGCAGCCACAGTGGTTCTAGCAGGATGAGATTAGGAACGGTAACTTACTGATCAGATGGCGCGCCCTGAGAGATTCGAACTCCCGGCCTTCTGATTCGTAGTCAGACGCTCTATCCAGCTGAGCTAAGGGCGCGCAGGTTGCAGAGGCAACTTAACCATTCTAGCAAAGCTCCTCAGATCTTGTCCCATCTGAGGCCATGGCGCACGCGGCACCTCAGCAGCCAACATCGCCAAATTGGCGGCAGAGCAACATTGAATTGCGCCAATTTGGATTCCTGGGTCAGCTACGGGTGAATGTGCCGGAGATTAACCTTTGCTCTCGACGAAGTACCCGGCTCCGCGATCCATGCCAGAACGACAGTCAGTGATCAATTCTTGACCATCTTTAGCTTTCACGACCGACGCCAGGCAAGGGAAGAGCGGAGGGGTTCGTAACCAAGTTTTGGGTAGCTTCCATTTAAGATACAGTGACACGAAAGTACTTAAGTTTTGTGTAATTTGAAGTGATTCGTAGCCCCTTTTGGGCTACCATCTGTCCCGGAGCGAAACGGATTGTTTCAGAAAATTTAATCTCCTTCCAAGATTCTGTTAATATATGCGTGTCATGGTGAGTTCAGGCTCCCCAAGTGCAATCTCACCTAAGATTGTGAAGGACTAGGCAAAGATGTTCTTGGTTTCGCATAGAACGTTGCGCGGTATCGTTGTTGGCCTGATGTTTTTTCTGGCCGGAACTTCATGCTGCTGGTCCGATTCCTATGACCCGGATCCCTACGACGATATCCCGCCTGTAGTCAGAGTTGATTTCAATTACGTGGTGCCTACCGCAGTTAGCGTGCGTGCACCGAGGATCCAGGCGAAATCACTGCAACGCATTGCTGTAACTTTCTATCGGCTGCAAAATTTTGCAATGCCACAACTGCTTGTCAATAGTTATGCCAGTTCTCTGCTCATCCAGAGCGCTTCGAATCTCGTGATCCCCCTTAGACGCTAGAGCTTTCATCCGATCTCTTGAGCTGAAGGCACGCTCATGAGTCCACCTTGAGTCAATTCAGAATCCCCACGTCTGCCGTGTGAATGTTGTTACAACACTCACTTGTATTGCGATGGGTTTCTCGCAAAAGTAGCCGGCCATTCTGAACGTGCTCATCAGGGAGCGAGTCTTAAACACAGCAGGTCAAGATTGATTTCTTCACCACTCTTTGCGGAGTGGTGAAGAGTGCCGGAATCGGGCTTCCGGCAAAAAGTCGGGCACCGGCACTGGTAGCCGGCTGGGCACCGCGCATCAGCCAAAATCCAGGTTTCGGTGCCCGACTTTCATGTTTTGGAAATGGGAGCAGGGCCCCAAACTCGGCATTGGATCCACTGGCAATTTCTGTGGGAAGTGAGTGATTTCTGCGAAGTGCCTTCACGGCTCGAATAGTTCCGCTTGACGTTCTTGTCGCCCGCCAGATATTCTCTTGGAGTGAGATGCAGTAGCTCTGAGCCTCTCATCGTCTCGGTTACCGACAAGGTGTAATTCCTTCCGAGCGTGAAGCAATCTTCAAGATTTGAATTGTGCATGGGAAGTGCGCGTCGTACTTCGCCTTCGCATGAGGACGGATCACAACATGATCCTAAAATTGCAAATTTCAACCCTCCTTCCCGATCACACAGAAAGGAAAATACATTGAAACCCAAGAACCCAATCAACGCGATCCTCGAGGCGCTCGCCTCACAGCAGCGGCAGGGCGAGACTTCGCTAACCGTCAGACTCCAACCCGACCTGCTCCAGGATGCGATGAACGCTCTCCAAGGCTACAGAAAGATATTCGCTCCGATCATTCCCGGTCTGACTGATACAGCGCCGATTTACGCAGCTTACGAACGGATGCGAAAGGCCGACGTGACCCAGCACACCATTTTGCTGTTGGTCGAATGCCAAACGATGGAGGAGTTCCGTGAGGCTCTCGACCGGCTGCCGATTCGAAAGTCTTCTGAGTGGAGCTCTTTTTGACAACGGTCACTGAGAATTCGTTCTCTGAGATTTCGCTTTAAACCAATTGACGAAAAACGCTGTATTGTGAGCTCTGGCCTGCAGCCGGTACGCGACCCGAGGGCGCTGTCACCGGCTCAGATTAGAATTTTTAATGTATTTTTAATGGATTTCTTGTATTATTCCGGTCTCATGCTCGTTGCAGGCAAGGACGCTTAATTTTTGCTCGCAAGCATCCTGAAACTTAAAAAACATGCCCATAACCCGCGGGTGCCTCGGGACCAACCGCGCTTATTGGCTCCAGGGGATTTCTCTGGCTGCCATCCTCAATAAGCGTTAGCAACTTAAGCTACGAAGATTATTTTGTATTCGCACTCACTCGATGAGACATCGATTGTCACATCGTTTGGTGGGCTACTTCGTGTGCCCAAAGTTGCCGTCCGGATCAATCGGCGTTCAATGAAACGCCTTTCAACAGAATTGACCGTAGCGGCGTGCTTTTCGTTTAGATGAGGAAGCAAACCTCCAATGATCCGCCGTACTAGCAGCGCTTCCGGGGGAAAGGCATGCCAAGGCACGCCCATGAGAAGTTTGAAGCAGAACATTCCAGCGAAACGGAGAAGCCCCCACGTTTGCGGGCCCACTAAAAAATATTTTCAAAGCTGTGCTTTGATAATTCTAGCCCTTCTTTTTGGACTAACCAATGCGGTTGCGCAAGGCGCTCCTCCCACTGCCAGCAACACGCTTCTGGCTACTGGCTTTACGCTGCCTTATGGAGCGCAGGTCTTGACCGGGACTGCCATCAATCCGGCCACGGGCACGCCGTTCCGCCATTTGTGGACGGCCGATAGCGGTGGGCTTTGCCGTCTGGATCCAGATCTCGATGCAGGCGGTCCGTTCACAGTCAACACCGCAACTTGCATCACGACAGTGGCGGGCGTTGCGTTCGGTCCGGGGCGTTTGGCATATGATCCGCTGACCAACACCCTCTACTCAGTCAGTGATGGCGCCAAGGCCAACGTGGCCCGTTATCATTTCCTTCCCGATAGCGATTCCGGGCAGGGGCTGGTAAGCACGACAGCGGAATTTTTAGGTGACGGAGGAGGCTGCGGGCTGGGTGGCAACTTTCCCTGGGCACTGGCTCTTGGTCCGGATGGCAATCTGTACGTCTCCTTTAAGCTGAATGGGAACATCGTACGAGTGATCTCTCCTTCAAGCATCAGCGTTCCTTGTTCCAACGTGCAAGTTATGGGAAGCACCGCCGATGCGCGCCGCGGCCTGGCTATTGCATGGATCGGACACGACCTGTGGGGCTCTGACGTGCGCGGCCCCTTCCAGATCACCAATGCAGATCAGTGCTTCACTCCTGCCAACGGCAACACACCGTGCCATGCCGTAACCAAGCTGAAAACGCTTCTCTCAAATCAGATTGCTCTTATCAGCGATCAGGTCTATCCCGCCACTAATGGCGACACGCTTTACATGACTCCAGGAGGAAACAACATCTTCAAACTCTCCGGCGTTTCCAGCCCCACCGGAGCTATTACACTCGATAACAATTGGGGGAATGGCTTTCTGTTCCTGATCAGTATGGCGTTTGATAACTCGCCCTCAGGCCCTGTGGTTTATGTAGGGGATGATCCTGGACAGGAAGCCGGAGTAGCCGGCGGTGGACGCTACTATGCAGTATCAACTGCGGCTGTAGCGGCCACGGCACCGGGCACACCAGTGGGCGTCACGGCTTCTGCCGGAGACAGCCAGGCCTTCATTACCTGGCTGAGTGGCGGCGGCAGTCCAGCCACCAGCTACACGGTGCGCAACGCCACGGCTTCCAACGGAACTCTGGCGCCGGATGTGAATGTTCCTGTCGTCGGCTCCAGCCTTACCCCAGCGGTCAGCATTGGCGGCCTAGTCAACGGAGTCACTTACACCTTTATTGTTTCGGCGACCAACGCACAGGGTACAAGCGCGTTCTCAGCGCCGAGCAATTCAGTTACTCCCATCGCAATTACCGTTCCCGGAGCTCCTACAGGCGCGACCGCCACAGCCGCAGACTCGCAGGCAACGGTCTTCTGGATACCGCCGGCCAATAACGGCAACGCCACCATCACCAGCTACACAGTGACGGCGCGCGTCAACGGCGTATCCACCGGCATCACGGCTACAACGGCAAACGGCAACATAACTTCGGCTGTTGTAACCGGCCTGACGAACGGAACCACGTACACGTTCACAGTGCATGCCACCAACAGCAAAGGCGCTGGCCCTGAGTCAGCTCCTTCCAACGCGGTTACACCCACGCGGCCTCTGGGCGCCACTGATATGTCGATCGGCATCACCGGTCCGGCAAGCATTAATGCCGGCGGTAACGCCGTTTACACTCTCACGGCCAGCAATCTGGGACCAAGCTTTGCTCCGCAGATAACGGTAATTGATTTCATTCCTGCCGGTGCAACGTTTGCTTCCGGAACGCCCAGCCAGGGCGCATGCGTGCTGCTGGGATCGCAATTCCAGTGCAACCTGGGCTCAGTCGTCTCGGGTGGAAGCGCTACGGTTACAGTCACGCTAAATGTGACGTCGAACATCACTAATACCGCAACTGTAAACGCCAATGATGCGGCCGGGAATCCTGTTCCCGATCCTGCGCCGGCGAACAATACGTTCAGCCTGAACACCGCGCTCGCGCAGCCGCCCACCACCACTGACCTGCAGGTCACCGGATCGCCACAGAACGGCGGCCCCACCTCTGGCCCTAACACCACTGACACCATTACCTGGCAGATCAAGAACGCGCAAAACCAGCCCGCCAATGCCGTCGTCTTCACGGCAACGTTACCGGCCGGTCTGCCGTTTAATTCCGTCTCTACCAACATTGGCAGTTGCTCCGCGCCAGCGGTTGGAACTGGCGGGACCATCGTCTGCAATGCGTCTACCATCGCCGCAAGCACTACGATGATCGTGACTGTAAACTTCGGCGTGCCAGGGCCGGGCACTCTGACTTCGACCGGGCACGTCTCGTTCAACGGCATTGACACCAACAGCCAGAATGACACGTTCAATGTAACGTTGAACGCGAGGTAAAATTTTGGCGGACCCTAACCTGCCGGGAAGCTAGCTCTAGCTTTCCGGCATTTTTATTTTGTAGCGGCGTCTGCGTTGGCTTTGCACAAAAAAAACCTCACCACAGATGACACAGATAACACTGATTTGCACGGATCAAAAAAAATTCAATAGGAGCATTTTGAATTTGTAAATCCGTATCATCTGTGTTCATCCGTGGTGAGATTCGTTTTTTGTGCAAAGCAGTCTGGATTCAGTTCACCAGGAAATCAACAATTGATGAGTTGCGATCATCCGACCGGCATTAGCTGGTAGTTCATCCCATAACTATGCTGAAGCGGTTCGCAGGCGGCAGACTACTGGCGCGATGTAGCTCACAAAAAATACCTGGAAGGACTCTCATCCCTTCCAGGTATTCCAGCTTTGATTGAGTTTTATTTCTGCTGTTTGTCTTTGTGAGCAGTTTTGGGATCGCTTCCATGCCCGCTGCCTGTATTTAGAGCGTTCATCGGCATCCAATCTGAAGCGTGTTCTGATCCCAGATATGGCTCGTTAAACTCAACGTGGATGGATTTACTTCTTGCCTCTTCCTGTTTCTCAATATGCTGTTTAATCAAGCGGCGGACAATCTCATCTTTTGCCTGTTCCAGTATTGGCATATCGCGCCGCTCAAGCTTGAAGATGATAAACGCTGAAGGTTGCTCGACAACTGCCGTAACGTCGCCGGGTTTCAGGGCAAAGAGTTGTTTTTCCTGGTCGGCTGCATAAGCGCCGCGCCGGATGGGGCCCATCTTGGTGGTGGGAGGGTCTTTCACGCCGAGCGTATCAAAAGCTTCCTTCTGCAGTTTGTCCAGGTCCTCGCCCTTGGCCATGCGATCTTGAATATCATTCGCAACCTTGCGTGCTTTGGCTGCGTAGTCTTCATCCTTTAAGTTCGCGTGATTGTAACGAGGCAAGGTCACGCGGCGCAGCGTAAGCTCTTCCAGGTTGTCCAAATTGTTCTTGTAGTAGGTCTCGATTTCCTGCGATGAAACTTTGGTGGCTTTTTCCTGCTCCATGGCTTTGTACATGTCACCCATGGCGCGCATGCGCGCAAGACGCATGACTTCGGCAAAGCGCGGGTCGCGGTCGATGCCGGCTTTTTTTGCCGCTTCATAGTTCAGCAGCGTAGTTGCATAGCCTTCAGCCACAGCACGGCGCTGGGCCGGAAGCAGCGGCGCACCAAGAGCATTCAGGCCATTCATGACGCCGTCAAATTGTTGCCTGCTCACTACTGTGGTGCAGGAGGCATCTTTCGCTTTCGCCGGTGCAGCACCGCTGCACAATCCGTGAATCGTGATCACCGGATCGGTGGGCGCAAGTTCAGCGTGGGGAGCGGTTGACGAAACCGGGCTTGCGTCCGTGTGTGCCGCCGTGGGTGAAGAAGCTGAAGTAGGTGCAGTTTGGGTTGTTGATGGAGCCTGCATAGGAGCCATAACCATGGCCAGGAGTGCAGTCAAGATAAAGCCAGACATACTTAAAACACCTTTCCGCGCAAAAGGAGCTTGATGAATTTTCGGCCATCGTACCACAGGTAGAAGTCGGGAGAGCTTAGAACCAATTCTTAAGATTGGGTAGGGAACGTCGATGCGGAAAAGGAGAAACACCGATGAAAACGGGCGAAAACTACGAAAAAAAGCGAAAGCTGGCGCGGTGAAATATTAGAAATTTTAATGTGTGCTTAATGTTGCTTTAACACCCTAAGTTCATTTTCATATTGCGCGAGTAAGTGTTTACACGTATATTTGCGCCTCTGGACAGTGGTTGATTTTGCGGGCTGCTGCTCTGGATGGTTTTTTAAGTACTTTCCTACCAAAATCGACGGTAATCGGGCACGGCGCTAGTTGGTAGCTGAACGCGAGGTTGGCGTTGGGCTGCTCTCTTCTTATTTGCCCAGCTCCAGTCTCTAACGATAACTCAGCACCACAAAGGTTAGGCTGGCAGCGGTCCATGCTCTGATTTACGTTCTCTGACCTCCGTCTTTCTTTCCTTTGTTGCAAACAAAACTGGCACACGGTTGCGCCCTGTTTCGCAACTGTGCGTCCCGAGAACGCCCATGAGAAGGCATACGCGGATGCTTGGCCACGAGGCGGCACCTGCAGCTGACTCCATTGCAATCGTTTCGAGAAGCTCGCGCTTCCGGACGGGAAAGACGGATATCTATGAGAAACATTACAAAGACACAGTCTTCGCAGCCTACAGCCCGCAAGCTGTCTATTTGCCTTGGTTTGCTGTGTGTCACCCTCATCCTTGCGTTCGCCGTAACCGCGAATGCCCAGAATGTAACGCAGCTTAATGTACCGACAACTACGGAACTATGGGCCGGAACCCAGGACTGGAACCAGTTTGGTCTGTCTTCAGTCACGGCGCCAGCATCTGGAATCATTCTGTCGGGAACGGCGATCAGCACGTTTACCGGCCAACCGGTCCGGCATCTCTGGTACGGTGACGCCAGCAACGGTATGTGCCGCATCGATCCTGAAGTGGACGATCCGAATTTGACCGCACCTTCACCCGGCATCGGACGGTTCAACAACATTGAGCGCACCTGCATCGGCTTCATTCAGGCTGGTGGTTTCGCTCCGCAACAGCTCACATACGATGCCAGCACCAACACGCTATACGCGGCAGATATTCCGCGCACAGCGAACGGCATCATCCGCATGCACTATGATCCCGCGGGTGACAACGGGCATGGGACCATTGATCCCATTCACGTGGAATCCCTCATGGGCGCGCAGGGCACCAGAAATGCCGCCGGTGGTTGCCCTGTGGTTCTCGATCCCCGCAACGGCGCAACTCCGGAAACAATGTCTTCAGCAACGCTGGGTCCAGATGGGAACCTGTACATTGGTTGGATGCGTGATGGTGTGATTGAACGCATTCCTCATCCGGCCACGTTTGATCCCAGCAATGACGCAGAGTGCGCCTTGATTGACGCACCTATCTTCGCTGCTGATGCCCGTCTGGGCAACGGCGGTGCGGCCGGCCACACCTTTGGCCTAGGCTGGATCGGTCATACTTTGTTTGGCGCGGACAACATCAGTCCCTGGTTCAAAGAGAACGCTGACCAGTGCCTGACACCCGCCAACGGTAACAAGCGCTGCGGCCCAACCTCTGCAGAAGGCATCGGAACGGAAATTCTGGGCGCGTTCGCTCCTGGTCCCCAGGCTGGCTTGGTGTCTGACTTTACCTACAACGGCCCCAACACGACCTTCCCCGGAAACTCGCTTTACGCGCAAACTCTGGGAGGTGCGGTGCGGGTCATCAACGCAACTGACGTGCAGAATATTGGTGTAACGCCGCAGTTTGGCGGAACATTCTGCTTCATTACCGGTCTCTCAATCGATACGACAAACCTGGCGAATGAGACGGTGTTCATCGGTTCGGATTGCACACAGGGCGCGATCAACGGCGCTGGCGCAATCTGGAAGGTAACCCCTCAACCTCCCGCGGGCGCTCCTCCGGCAGTACCGTCATCCGTTGTAGCTCAGAACGCGACGCCTGCCGGCGCATTAACGGGCGCTGCGATTGTGAGCTGGATACCGGGCTCAAATGGGCAGCAGCTCAGCAGCTTCGTTGTTCGCACGGTGCTGGCTTCTGACGGCACAACCCCAGCAGCTCCCGATACACCAGTACCTGCAGCTGCAAACGGCATTCCGCCGAACTCCGTCCAGGTCACTGGCATCCCACTTGGAACCGCGGTTCAATTCCTGGTTGCATCTTCGAACTCATTCGGGACCAGCCAGTTTTCTATCGGAAGCGCGGCATTCACAGCGTTCGTTCCGACTCCTCCCACAGTGCCGCAGCTGGCAGTCGCCACCGCGGGTAACTCGTCAGCCCAGGTTGCGTGGTCAGCTCCATCCAGCAATGGCGGTCTGCCTATCAGCAGCTACACGATTACCGCTCTGTTGAATGGCGTGACTAGTGTAGGAAACGTAACGGTTCCGGCCAGCCAGACTGGTGTGAACTTCACCGGCCTGGTCAACGGATCACTCTATAGCTTCCAGATTGTCGCCACCAACGCGGCAGGCAACTCTGCTCCGTCGGCGCCTTCCAACCAGGTGAAACCGGTTGCTCCAAATATCACCGACCTCGCGCTCAGCATGAGCGGACCTTCAGCTGTGAATGCTGGTTCGTTCGTGACCTTCACGATGACGATCAACAACAATGGTCCTGGCAACGCGGCGAACGTGATGTTCTCTGACACGCTGCCGGCTCCTCTGATCTCGTTCTCCACGACTCAGGGCGCCTGCTCTTCAGTGGGCACCAGCTTTAGCTGCACATTGGGCGGCATGCTGGCCGGCCACAGCGCCACGGTGAAAGTGACCGTAGCGGCCGGTTCAACGGCGATCACCAACAACGCGAGCATCACGTTGCAAGATCCTGTTGTGACTGAAACTACCACGGCGAACAATACCGCACACTTCACCACCAGCATCAATGCCAACACCGGTGGACAAGTGAGCGCTGACCTGCAAGTGACTGGCTCATCGAACAACGGCGGACCAGCGGTTGGGTCAAACGTGACCTTCACCTGGCAGGTCCATAACAACACCGGCAACACCACGGCTCCGAACGTTACGTTCGAAGTCACGTTGCCAACGTCGTTTAACCTGGTTGCCGGCAGCTTGAACACCAGCATTGGCGGTTGCTCTGTCAATGGTCAGACCTTGGATTGCACCACACCAACTTTGACCAATGGACCGACCATGCTGATTAGCTACTCTGTGACACCGACCCAAGCCGGTACGTTCAGCTCTAACGGCACGGTCACCTCCGGTGCAACAGTGATCAACCCGCAGCACACCTCGTTCGCAGTAACGATTCAACCTAAGTAATCACAAGAACCACTGCCGGGGCGTCAACCAGCGCCTCGGCAGTTTTAAAACCCCGATATTTTCAGGTTTTCATGAGTAGCAAGGACATCTCAGACGGGGTAGAGCCAAGACCGGCTGCCGCAGTCCTTCAGTCTTCCTGCAAAACAATGGACGCTTCCCTGATCGACGGACAGGATTTTGCGAAACGTCCTTGAGCTTTGCTGGAGCGCGGAAGTTGGGTAATCCCACCGTAAGATTACCCAACTCCTTTTATTAGAAGAACAAGCCAAGAACGTCCCCTCCCGGTTTGATTCCAAAAACTCGAAATATAAATAAACCATAAAGATGCAAACACTTGCATAGGGGGCATGTCCTGTCGATGTAGCCCCCGATCCTTAGAGTCTTTAATGCAATTTTAATTTAGCTCTCACGTAGCCAACGCATAGTCTGACTCAGCCATTCAGGCCAAATTCATAGAGCAAGGGAACCGGCAAGTCTCAATTCTTGTCTGCGTCTGCAGGTTTGTTGGTGGAGCAAGTAGTTTGGATCGTTGTTGCAACAAGCCGGTTTATTTAACATCGCTCGCCCTTAGCGAGAATGCGCTCTACGAAAGCTCCAATCCATCTTGTAGCGCTGTTGTCTCTCTTCCATTCTCATATTCTTTCCCCAAGGATTACATACCGATCTGGTTATTGTGTCTGCCGGGAGCGTTCCTCTCGGCAACGATTGCCATACTGCGGCAATTAGCCTTCGTGCATGAAGAATTCCTGGAGCGCGGCCAGGAAGTTTCGCGTGACTTGTTTTTGACAAGCCGGCGAAACTTTTCTTGAAGTTGGGCGGCGTTCTGGTTATCCAGCCTGCCCAACTTCTTTTTAATTCAACAATTCAATAGTTTGGAAAATCTCCGGGGAATCGGACTGTGCGTGCACTGTGCAGGCTAGTTTGATTGTCTTTCTTAATAACTTTAATGCCGCTTTAATTTGTCTCTAATTACTAAAGTCCATTGTCTATCCATCGGCGGCTTTGATGTTCTTCCGGGTTCTTCTCACGCGCTGGTCAGATTTCACAGACCGGTTTCCCGAAAATGACATCAATACTGAAAAGAATATCTTTCAGACTCCTGGGTGGACCGTCGTGCAACGCCCTGACTTGGCGGAAGCAAAGACCAATTAGGCAGGCATAACACCCGGCTCTTAGCGTGAGTTCCATGATCAGCTAGCCGACCCTTCCTTTGGCTTTTCTGCCGGCGGATGTTTCCAATCCGATCCCAGCGCGTGCACACACACCATATCCAGGAATGAATATTGATGTGGCGGCTTTGTCTGCCATTGCAGTGTGCAAATCACACGATGCGATTTCCAAGGAAGCGATGCTTCCGGACGGGAAGGATGATGATGAAATCTCTTAACGGCGTTGTAAATAAGACTTCAACCAAATCAGTCGAGCCATGGATCCATGTGCGGGCGATGTTGATCGCAAAACTGTGGATCGGCTTGAGGGCGCTCACTGTCCAGTGGGACTCGGATTTTCATACAGGACAACAACAGTATTCATTTGCCGGCGTCGGCAGCTAAATGCGTCAATAAAAACTTTTAGTTCAGGTCATCTGAAAGGAGGCCAACCGAACAAATTTCTTAAAACGCTCCTTAGGTGTCAAATTGCATGGGGTTGGGTAGTTGAGTGGGCTCTACCTCTCTGGCTCACAAGCTACCCAGCTTCCGAAAAATTTAAAAGTTAACAGTCCAGGACGCCGCTCTTATAAAACGCCTTGGCATATCAGAGAGAACAGAAAATTCGCAATCATAAGATTCCTGGAGCGCGGCCAGGATGTTGTAGCAACACCTTAAGTGTATTACCTGCACGATTTTGAAGTTGGATGGTTGAGTTTTAAGACTGTAAGACAATCATCCAACTTCGCTTCTTTTGCAGGTTTGGTCGCGCCGATAACGGATGAGTTTAAAGTTGCATCTCGTAAGTCAGATTGAATGAGTTCAGTTGTTGAAATTGGTGACATAAGTTTTTGGCATTGACGGGCTTTGATGTTTTTCTCGGGCAATCTCACGCGCTGATCAGATAACAACGATCAGTTCCCGGCAAACATCATGACTGAAAAGTTTTCAGGCTCCTGGGTGGACCCGTTTGTGCTGTGGCCCCGATCGGCGAAAAGCAGAAGGCAAGCATTACACCCGGCTCAAAGCGTGACGATTCCTGTGTAGTTCAGCCAGCTTTCCTTTTGCGGTCCAATCAGCCCAGCGCAACGCACATAGCGTTTATCGCAAAGAATTGATGGTTTTTCGGCTCGCGGCGGCTCTCCGTCAAGCGGACGGCCCCCTGCGCCCAAGTGAATTTGCTTTTTTAATTACGCAGCTTCCGGACGGCAAAGGATGACGACGATGATGGACTTAACGGGCACGACGGATGGAACAATTAATACAGTCTTAAGACCATGGCTCAACCTGATGGCGTGCTTGGTTTCAAGATTTTGGATTAGCCTGGTAATTTTCGCGGGCATGGCGGCTCCCGCGGCCAGCGCGCAACTGCCGACCCCATTTGCCACTGGAGTAACTTCTCCCGGAGGCGGAATGGTGTTAACCGGCACTGCGATCAATCCAAAGACCGGCGCGCCATATCGTCATCTGTGGACCAGTGATCAGGGAGGCTTTGGCCTTTGCCGTATTGACCCAGATGTCGACACGCCAGGGCCGCACTTTTTAAACGGTGGATTTTGCATGCCTTTTGTTGATGGCGTCCAGTTCAAGCCTGGCCAATTCGCTTTCGACCCTCTACTCAACAATATTTATGCGGTGGACCTGCAGGCCAACTCCCGGGGGATCTTCCGATTGCATTATCTTCCCTCGGGAGGAAGCGGCCACGGCTCGCTTGACCCCATTCACACTGAAGTTCTGGGCGGCAATCAACTGGCAGGGCGGCAGGCGTTGCCCGGCTGCGGTATCGCCGGAAATGTTCCCAATTCCGCCGTGCTCGGCCCTGACGGTAACCTTTATATAGGGTTCAAAGCCAGCGGCGACATCCTGAGGGTTATAGCTGCCCAGACCGAGCCCTTGCCTTGCGCAAACGTTCAAGTGATTGGAAGCACTCCGGACGGCAGAAAAAATTTTGGTCTCGGCTTTATTGGCCATGATCTTTTTGGCGGCGATGGACTGGCAGCATGGGTGATCCCCAGCGCTGATCAATGCCTGACGCCGCAGAATGGCAACACGCTCTGCCACGGTACCAGCATTCTTGTGGCCCAGACCGCAGTGCCAAGCTTTGTGATGAGTGACCAGCTTTACCCTGCGCTCAATGGCAGAAATCTGTTTGTCGGCAATCCCAGTGACGTGACTTTGGTGGATCTGGCGACATTGCAGGTGACGATGAACTACGCTTCAGGCTTCCAGTTCTTAAGCGGCATGGCTCTGGACGGCACCAACATGAACTTTTATATCGCCGACGATCCCACTGAGGGAATTGCCGGCGGATTTGGACGCTGGTGGAACGTTGGAAATCACGGCTTGAGCATTCGTCCGGCAACGCTGGTAAAGTTTGCCGATGGCGTAACCGCTCCTGGCGGCGGCGCAGTGCTGAGCGGTTCGGGAATCAATCCTGCTACCGGCAAGCCCTATAGGCATCTGTGGTCTGGCGATCAAGGCGGATTTGGCTTGTGCAGGCTTGATCCTGACATCGATTCGCCCGGCCCACACTTGATGAATGCGGCTACCTGCATTCCGTTTGTTGCTGGGGTGCAGTTCAAGCCGGGACAAATGGCCTTTGATCCAAACACCAACAATCTTTACACCGTGGACATGCAGGCCAACACGCACGGTATTTTCCGTCTGCACTTTATTCCAGCAGCAGACAACGGACATGGCGGCATGGATATCATCCACCAGGAAGTGCTGGCCGGAAATGGCGGAGCAGGACATAACGGCCTGCCGGCCTGCGGCATTGCCGGAAACGTCCCCAACTCTGCTGTGCTGGGACCTGACGACGATCTTTACATCGGCTTCAAGCAGAGCGGCGAAATTCTGCGCATCACGGCGCCGCAAACAGCTGTTGTTCCATGCGCCAATGTTCAGGTGATCGGAAGCACTCCTGACAACATCAGGGACATGGGCCTGGGATGGATTGGTCACGACCTGTATGGCGGCGACGGCCGCGCGGCGTTCATCATTCCCAATGCCGACCAGTGCATGACGCCGCAGAACGGTTTGAACCCGTGCCATGGCACAAACTTCCTGCAGAAAGAAACGGTCACTCCATCCTTTGTTATGAGCGATCAGATTTATCCTGCTCTGAATGGCCGAACTCTACTTGTCGGGCAGCCCGGAAGTATTTCTCTGGTTGATCCAGTATCGTTTCAGGTCAACCTGAGCTATGCCAGCGGGTTCCAGTTGCTCAGCGCCATGACGCTGGATCCCACTGATCTGACGCTGTACGTAGCTGACGATCCGGCGCACGGACTCTTGCCACAACAGGGCCATTGGTGGGTAGTAGCGCCTCAGCCGGTTACTCCGGCAGTTCCAGGCCCGCCGCTGAACGTAGTGGCCATCGCCGGCAATGCATCGGCGCAAGTGAGTTGGATTCCTTCTCCTGACGGACAGGTAGTGACCAGTTACACTGTGCACAACTTGTTTAATTCGCCGGGCCTGATCATGCCGGATGTAATCGTTACGGCGCCGCCGGGCTCCACGGAGGTGCCCACATCGATCACCATCAATGGATTAGTGAACGGTATCCCTTATCAATTTGAAGTTGCGGCTACCAACGACGTAGGAACAAGCCTCTTCTCCAAGCCCAGTTTGATCATTACGCCCTTTGCGCCGTCGGTGCCTAAATCGCCAGCCAACGTTGCTGCCGCTGGACACGATTCGTCAGCTTCAGTTTCATGGACAGGCGTTCCGGATTACCTGAACGGCGGGTTCCCAATTGTTACCTATCACGTCGAAGTAGAAATTGAGAATCAGATTGAGCGATCGGTTACTGTTCCCGCGGCCCAGACATCGGTTTTAATTACCGGCCTGACGAATGGCGTTACTTACACATTTGCGGTGGTGGCGACCAATCAGGTTGGCGATAGTTTGCCATCTCTGCCTTCGAACGCCGTTACTCCATCTGCGCCTGCTCCGCCTCTGCCGCCTCCGGCGCCCACAGTGGCAAATCTTGCGGTCAGCATCAGCGGACCTACGACGTTGTCCGCAAATGCCACGACCGGATATGAGATTCTGGTCACGAACAACGGCAGCACAGCAGTTCCGCAAGTGATTGTTACGGATGCTTTCGCTGCAAGCAGCGCATCTGTTGCATCGGCAATTCCAAGCCAGGGAACATGCACCACCGCAGCAACAGCCGTTACTTGTAACCTTGGCAGCGTTCCAGCGGGAAGCACGGTTGCCGTAGGAATCACAGAGACCCTCTCAGCAACGGTTACCAATCGAGCCAGCCTACAAGCGCTGGATGCGAACGGCCACGCGATGACCTTGGCAAATCCTGCGAGCGGCATTGCCAGCGTGACGACGACAGTATCGGCGCCTCCTCCCCCAACTCCAACGCCGACGCCGAGTCCAACACCGGCTCCGTCGCCAAATCCAACGCCTGCTCCGATTCCTGTACCGAGTCCGAGCCCAACACCAACACCAACACCAACACCAGTTCCGACTCAGTCTCCGACTCCAACACCGGCTCCAGTCCCGAGCCCAAGCCCCACGCCTGTACCGGCGCCGGCGAGCGTCACTGATCTGGAGTTGAGCGGGACCTACGTGGACGGAGCTGCGAGCGGAACAATTACATGGCAAACAAGGAATTCAGGATCTATGAGTGCAAATGGCGTCATGATGGTGCAGCATCTGCCCGCAAGCGCAAAAATCCTATCGATCACGGAGTCGTTGGGCGGATCATGTTCGCAGTCAAGGACCAATCTGAATGCAATGCGCGTAGAATGCCACCTTGCCACGCTTACACCGGGCCAGGTCTGGACAGTTACCGTGGCGGCAGCGCCAAGCGCGAGCAGCGCAAAAGCCGCGGCCCGGATCATGTTTCAGGGTATAGATTCGAATGCGGCAAATAACTACGCAATCGTGCTGATGCCGCATGACGTTGTCACGAGCAGTACTGGGGGAGTGCCGCCCCCGGTCCGGCCAACGATTGCTCCGAGAGTTCGCAGGCGTCCGGTGGGCACAAGACCACTGCCGGAGCCATAACTGGCGGGCAGCATAGTGCGAAGGGCCGAACCAACAAGGGATTTTCGACGCGAAAAACAGCGGTGTCCGTTTTCCGGGGCGGGCGCCGCTGTGCAAGCGCGGTTCACCGCAGAAATTGCGGGCCGCAAAGATCAGTTTTTGTAACGGATGAGCTGACGGATGGAAAGAAACAACAAGGCTGACAATAAAAAAATCCCAGCTTCCGGCCAGGGGGCTAGCAAACCATCGATTTCATGGGTGGATGCCGCAGTGGCCTGCCTGCGCGTGCCGGGTGTTGGCAGCAGCGTGCTTCGGCTCAAGAAAAAAGATGCCGTCTTTTACCAGGCCATGCCTGCGAACTGCATGTTTTATCTATTGAAAGGCCGCGTCAAGTTGGCGGCCGTCTCCCCGGAAGGCAAGGAAGCCACGATTGCGCTGCTGCGAGCTGGCGATTTCATGGGGGAAGAATGCATCGTGGCGGACCATGCGATACGCACGACGACCGCCATCGCCATCAGCGAGTGCATGGTGTTGCGGACAGATCGCAAGGCAATCCTTGAGGTCTTGCGGCGCGATCAACAGTTTTTCAGGTTCTTTGTGTCGTTCATCGTCTCGCGCAACGTTCGCATGCAGGAAGACTTGATTGACCGGCTCTTCCATACCGGTGAGAAGCGGCTGGCGCGCGTGCTCTTGTTACTCGCAGGCTTCGACAATGCAGACCAATCTGAAATCATTATCCCTAAGGTGAGCCAGGAAACGCTGGCCGAAATCGTAGGCACGTCACGATCGCGGGTAAGCACCTTTCTAAACAATTTCCGTAAACAAGGCTTGATCGATTATGACGGCGACTATAGCGGCGACCTGCTGGTTCGCAGCGCATTAAGGTTAGTCCTGGCCAAAGAAGATTGACCACACCAATATGGCCACGTGGACAGTTCCGCTGTAGTCCCATTTTGGGAAACCGGCATTGAACTTTTCGCCAAATGTGTTCTCTTGGGAACAGTTTACAAGCCCACTCCAGTCCACAATGCCTCTCAAGAAAGCTCTAAAAAAAGAGATCGTTGGCGGCGGAGCCAACAAAAATCGCGCCTTTCAGAGAGGCGACGATACATCCTTAACACACAATTAAATTACGCCCGCCTCTAGATAGACGATCTTTCTTAGACAGGACCAATGGTCCTGACTGATGGAACTTTCTTTCCTTCCGGACATGAATCAGCGCTCGTCGCTTTGCTTTTTGCGATCCGACGAAGGCCTGAAGTGTGTTTGGCCACGGCCACGCTCTTCCCCGGAGTACCGGGCGGGAAGATGCTCGCCGCGACCCCATTAAAAGAATTTAATACGGACTTTGCTGGCCGCCGGACAAGATGCGGCGTTGCCAGTGGTTCAACCGCCTTCCAGTGGAGCTCGAAGGCGGTGCCGCACCCGGCTGGTGGACAGGTTCTTGTTTCGCTCTCGTCCGCGCAGCTTTATACGTCGGCAGGACAGGATTCCCCACCGGGTGTGGTTTTTTCCTCTCAGGTAGAGGATTTTGTGAGCGCAGCCAGGGGCCCGTCTTCGCGAGTAATGGTTTGCGAGTAATGGTTTGCGAGTAATGGGTCGCGACGTAATAGTGCGATGGCGGTGACGCATGTGGCACGGACTACGCGTGGGGGTTTGAAAAGGTAATGCGCTGCGGCGCTTTACCAACAAGTTGCGACTGTGGGCCAGCCCGATGGTTCTACAGCCGTGAACGGGGCTGCCGGCTCCGCAAAACGGCAGCCCCAAACTAAGCATCAAGAAGTTGCGGCTGTGGGCCAGCCCGATGGTTCTACAGCTGTAAACGGGGCTGCCGGCTCCGCAAAACGGCAGCCCCAATTTATTTGTTTGCGATGATGCGTGCAAGGTTCATGAGGCTAAGGAACACATCCGCACGCCTCCTGACTTCCGCTTGAGTTCAGGCTTGCCGCAGAATTCCTACTATATTTCGAAGCTATCGCCTCAGCCTTGGTTCTGATCTCGTTTGGTCCGCCTGATCCAACTTCTTTGGGGAAGTCCTGCGGATAGTACTTGGTACAACAACCTCCGGCCGAGAGTATCGCCTGAATCCGTATTATGATGCACACACCACTCTGGCGGGCACGCTGGAGACGAAGCGATGGCGACCTCTACTGAACCCTCGATCAAGCCGAGAACAATACTTGCCGGCAACACAGCCGCGGTCACCGCGCCGCGGCGGCTGGAATCGCTGGATGTCTTCCGCGGATTGACGATCGCGGGCATGATCCTGGTAAACGATCCCGGCGCAGCTTCATATTGGCCATTGGACCACGCGGACGAGCTGATGAGCGAACACCCGGCTGGTTGGTATTCAGGTAAGTGGTGGGTGGACGCGAACGGCTGGACGCCTACAGATCTGATCTTTCCGTTCTTTCTGTTTATCGTCGGAACGTCGATGGTGCTGTCATTCGCGGCGAGGCGCGCGCGTGGCGACTCCCGACTCGCGCTCATGAAGCATGCGGTGAAGCGCAGCTTGCTGATCCTGCTCATTGGCTACGCCATTCGCATTTTGCCCTATGTCGACTTTTCCCACATGCGCTACCCCGGAGTCTTGCAGCGGATTGCAGTGGTCTACCTGTTCGCCTCAGCAATAGCTTTGTGGACGTCAACTCGCGGCAAGATCATCTGGATTGCCGGACTGCTCGTTGGCTACTATGCCGTGATGCGATTCGTTCAAGTCCCGGGATGCGATCCCGCAGCGTGGATGACTCAACATTGCAGCCTGGCCGGATGGCTCGATCGCCTGTTGATGCCCGGCCACCTCTACCGCCGCGATTTTGATCCTGAAGGCCTGCTGAGCACCCTTCCCGCGATCGCCACAACGTTGCTGGGCACGCTGGCTGGAGAATTTCTGCGCGGCGCTTCAAGCCTCTCACACAAGCTGCGCGGCCTTGCCATTGCCGGATTAGTGGGCGTGATTGCCGGCTACGCGTGGCACCAGTGGTTTCCTATCTATAAGCCGCTGTGGACAAGCTCCTACGTCCTCTTTACCGCCGGGGCCGCATGCCTGCTGCTGGCTTTTTGCTGGTGGCTGATTGAGATGCGTAGCTGGCGGCTCTGGTCACGGCCGTTTTTGTGGCTGGGAATGAACGCCATTGTGGTCTATGCGCTCTCAACGTTCGCCGCCAAACTGTGGACGATGATCAAAGTGGCCAATGGGACACAAATGATCACGGTGCAAGGCTGGGTTTACGATCATTGGTTCGCCCCGCTGGCGCAGGAGAAGAATGCTTCACTGGCCTTCGCGCTCGGCTACACAGCGCTGTGGACGCTGGTGGCGTGGGCCTTGTACCGGAAGAAGATTTTTATAAAGGTGTAGCGGCTAGCAATTCCTCACGTGCGCGTCTGCATCCCAGAAACGATTCATCACACTCACCCGTGCGCTTCCTCACAGACAGAACAGATGAATGCGGGGAGACTACCGCTAGGCCGGCGAATCTACCGCAATGTAGTCAAAGTATTCCCGCGTACTTCCTTCTGCGCCTGGAAAAGGATATTTGTTCAGCAAATGATAGCCGCTCTTGGGCGCGCCCAGAGCGAAGGCCGTAATTAAAAACCCTGCCGCGACCAAAGAGCAAAAGATATTTTCATGCGAACACCCTCCCCAAATTTACTGCCTACAGTGTTCAATGGTATATGTAAAGATTGCCGCAGAGTTGCCGGAAGCTACGGCTTCCATCGAGGGAGCACAACCTCACCACTCGTCAAATTGGTGAGCACCGTAAGCTTTGAGCCGTCTGCATTAACCACCCACAGATTAAAAGCGCGAGGTGGTTGAATGCTTCCGTCCCGATTCATATCGGAAATGAAAGCTAATTGAGTGCCGTCGGGAGACCATGCAAAATCATTCACTCCCACCAGGCAGGTCGAACAAGTAAGTGGGGCTGGTGGCGGTCGAAGGCTGACTATCGTGGTGAGGGGTGTAGCGCCGGTGCCATCCCGGTTTATGACCCAGAGATTGAGCGAATTCTGGGAGTTTCCGTCGCCACCATCTAATGAACCGCTGGAAATAAAAGCAATCTTAGAGCCGTCGGGCGACCATATCTGGATGTTGCTCTGAACTGCAAAAGTTCCGTCTAAGAGGATCGGCTCCTCGACAAAAGCCCTCAAGAAAGTGGTGAGCGGCCTGGCGCCAGTGCCGTCCGCATTCATGATCCAGAGATTGTTTCCAGCGTCACCGTTCTCTGTGCCGTCAAGCGGCCGAATACATATCATGGCTATCTGAGTGCCATCGGGGGACCAGTGCGGTGAATAACAACTATCCCCGCCAGAAGGTAGCAGGGCTGTGAGTTGTGTAAGCGGCGTTGATCCGGAACCATCTGCGTTCATCACCCAGATATTCCTATTGCGAAAAGGATTATTACGGCTGCTGCCGTCCAAAGCACGAATCGAGGAGTAAACAATCTTGGTCCCATCCGGTGACCACATTGGCCCCTCGGAATTACCGATTCCAGGACTACTTATTTGAGTCAATGGCGTGGCTCCAGACCCATCTGCATTCATGGACCAGATGTTACTGGTAGCACTGTCAAAAGCTGTAACGTCGCTCGGATCACTGTTATCGAGGTTCGCATTGGAAATGAAGGCGATTTTTTGTCCGTCAGGGGACCAAGCAGCCGAAGATATAACGTCGCAAGTATGGCTGGTTAGCGGCAGATTGCCGGACCCATCGGCATTCATCACCCAGGCATTTCCGGCTAGAGGAAATCCAGACAAGAGGCAGCCGGAAATTAGAGTATCAGTTCCATCTAGGCTACGGTTTGAGTCATAAAGTAATTTTGTTCCATCTGGCGACCAGGCTAAAGACGCTCCTCCTGTGTTAGCCACAGATAAATGAGTCAGAGGGGTATTGCCTGAGCAGTCTGAGTTTATGGACCAGACGTTGAAAGAGATGAAATTATTACTACCATCCAGGGCAAGTGGGGATTCGTATGCTATGACCCGATGGCTCTGCGCCGCCGCGCCGCAGTTTTGTGTGAGCGGGGTCGAACTAGGAATGGGAGTCGGCGTTGCAGTTGGAATTGGAGTGGGGGTTGGACCGCCGGTTGCCACCGTTTGCCCGGAACCTCCGCAACCAAGAGCACCCAAGAGAATGAAAAGGCTGCTTTGTAACAGCCAAAACCGCCAATTCGAATATATCGCCCAGTGACGGAGAATCCGTGAAAACATATCTACTCTCTTAGTCCATCCTGGTCCGGTCATCAATAGCCCAAAACCTTTGGCCTAAGTCGTCATAATCGCGAACAATTGCAGAGTAGCTGATTTTAGCCCAGAGGCACCAGAGTAAGTCACAGAATTCTCTTTGTCTTTTATCTAATTATTCGAAAAGCGGCAGACAAGAGATCAGCAAAGATTTTAGCCGTTTGCATATTCAGACCCGTGACTACTGATTCAACCCAGCAACCTCTGTCGGTGGCGCTATTGCCGCCTGCTGCTTCTTCTCGGTAGGTTTCGGCTCGACAAGCTTCATATATTCAGTCAACGTCACAAAGCGATATCCACGCGCCTTGAGATCGGTGATCAGCTTCGGCATGATGGCTGCCGTGGTCGAAAGCTCATGGAAGGCCAGAATGTGCGTGTAGGTCCCTTTTTTCTCGCGCTGTTCAATCTGTTGTAACACTGCATCCGGCAGGGAAGGCTTGGGACATCCCACCGCTTTGCCGGCGCAGAGATAGTCGAGCGAGTTCACATCGCGCAGCGCCATGGGATTTTCCGACGAAATGGTCAGCACGCGATACCCCTGCTTCTGCAGGTCTCGCCGTGCGTCATCGGTCAGGATCCAGTCCGGAGGGCGGACGTACCGGGGCTGCGTGCCGGTTACGGCCTTAATGGCCTGCGCTCCGCGATCCACGTCATGCATGACCCACTGCTCGCCGTTTTTCTTTTCTGCGGTACGCAGTTCCAAATGGCTGTAGGTGTGATCTTCCAACTCATGGCCGCGCCGGATCAGACGCTCCGCTGCGTCAAGGCAGGTAACGCCGATATCTTCTTCATGCTTGGGTTCCCCCCACGTCTTGGGAGTAAGCCGCCAGCCGACAACAAAAAACGTCGCTTTCACGCCGTTCTGGTCAAGGATATCCGCCAGGCCCGGCGCAGGATGTTCCGCCTTTCTGCCGAACAGGACATACGGACGCGGACCATCGTCAAATGTAAGCGCGATCAGCTTGTCAGCCGGAGACCCAGAAGTCGTTTTCGCGACCGGGCGGATGGTGGCTGCCGGAGGCTGTTGGGACGCTACGCTGCCAGCAGCATTGTGGCTGGCAACAGTAGAGGTATTGTTGGGATCGATGCCGGCGCTAAGATTATTGGAGCCAAGATGGTTGGAACCAGCACATGCGCTAAGGAAAGAGACAGCCGCAATCGACAGCAAGAATCTGACGTAGCCCATCAAAATCACCCCCACCGATCCGGTTCACTTCCCGGAAAAACGGTTCAACTCCAAAAACTTATGCGGGGAGACGGATGAAATACGAAGCGGCAGATCGTTATGGAGTTTTTATCATGCGCAGGTGTTTTTGGTTAGAGTCCAAAGGTCATTGACCGAGGTAATTACGCGCGTAGTGGACGGGAGCCGATCGCCGAGATCGGAAGGGCAAAAACCTACCACGGAGGCACTGAGACACGGAGAAAGGCAAAATCGGGAGGTGGTTGGGAGTGACCTGTGCGACAAGATCGTGGCAACGGCGGAGTCAGCAAAAAAGAAGGACTGGAGAAGCAGGCGTGCTATCCCAGTCCTTCATGAAGTGTTGCTTGATTTAGGAGAAAATTTTGGGTCATCGTTTTTACTGCTGATCTGTACCTCCTTTCTTTCTTAGTAAGGTGCTTCGAGCGGAAACGGAGGTGAAGGCAGTCTCCGTTTCCGCACGTAGCCAGCGCCCCAGAGTAGGGGGAAGGCGAGTGAGCTTGTGCAGGGCTAACTCTGCGCTGGCCATTCGTTCAAACTTTGCCCGGGCTGCATGGCAGGAATCCGAAGGCCCCGTTTGCGGGGAAGGCTTGAGGCCTACGGATTCCGTTACATGCATCGCAGCATTGCATTGCGCGGCCCGCGCTTACATCGTCACCTAGTTGCAGCCTGGGTCTGGCCCACCATCCAGCCCCTGGCAGAACTTTGGCATTGGAGAGCCGCCGCCTGCGCCGGTTGCTGGAATGGTGATGGTTTGCTCATTGAGCACTCCATTGGTAGTGACCATGCCGTTAGGAACGATTAATGAAGGATGATCGAAAGGCGCGCTTTGCGAACGCACACGTTCGTCGGTAAGCGACTTCAGGAATGCGACGACTGCAGCCTTGTCGTCGGCGCTGAAGCCGGCGCGCTTCAAGTTGGGATCAACATCCACGGAGGGGAAATCTCCGCCGCGGCTGTAGAAGTCCACAAGCTGATCAAGGCTAGCCTGGCCGCCGTTCAGGAAGTACGGGGCAGTGAGTTCAACGTTGCGCAGGCTGGGAGTTTTAACCGCTCCGCGGACTGAAACCGCCGCACCTGCAGGAACCGGTGTTCCGGCAAGCTGTCCCATCGAGGCAAGTTGCGCTGCGGAAAGGGAAGCAAGACCTGACGGATCAGAGGCAGCGATTCCCATGTCGTCGTCGGTGGGCCTGACGCCGATGTTATGGAAGCCAACATCATGCCAGCGTCCGCTGGGTAAAAGCTCTACCACGCCGCGCGAAGCCACGTTGGAAACCGTTGCATCAGTAAATTCGCCGCCGTTGTGGCAGTTTGTGCATCCGCCTTTGCCCTGGAAGCGATCGAGACCGCGCTGCTCCAATGCGCTCAACGCGCCGCGATTGCCTTCCATGAACTGGTCAAAGCGCGAACTATCTGAAACAAGCGTGGACTCATACATCTGTATGGCTACGCCCCAGAACATAGAGAAGTTGTATTCCATCTGCGAATACTCATCAGTGTTCATGGCCCGGCCCAGATGCAGGAATTGGCTATTGCTATCAACAATTACGTCTGAGCTCCACCACCTGGGCTGGAACGCAGCCTGGATCATGGAGACATAATCACTATTGAGTCCGGTGAAAGGATAGGCGCTCAGGCTGCCCAGAACGCTGTCACTGGGCGAGACTTGCTGCAGCACCAGCGGCGTGACCGAAAGCATCTTCTTGCCCATCTTTACGAAAGGACGGCCGGTGGCGGACATCTCAACATCGCTGCCCGGAGGCCCAACGGCCTGCGAAGCCAGCGCGGAGTTCGAGAGATGCAACGTTACTTCATGAACAATGTCCAGGCTGGAAGCGTCGGTTTGCAGCAGAGATGCGTTCGGATCTCCAGTGCCGAAGGGATTCACGCCGTTGAACGTGTTCTGCGCGCGGCCGTCCCAGAAGTTGCGATAGTTGAAGACCGCGTTGATTACCGGAGGAGCATTGCGTGGCGTGGATCGCCGAACATTCAGCGGAGCGCCAGAGGGATCTGCGATGGACCAAACGGGATCGGCGACAGATGTTTCGTCTTCAGGGCCGAGGCCAAGGATCACGTCATTGAAATTGTTCCGCAAAACGCCTTGCGATCCAACGATGTTGTTGTTGTCAGAAAGTACGGCGGAATTCGAGCGCGTGATGTCGGCCAGCTTGTGCAGCGGAAAATCGCTGACGCTGAGCTGGTGGTTCGGGCCGAACCCGGGATGGAAAATAGTGGAGTCGGCAGACGGATTGCCGTTGCTGTCCACGCGACGCAGTCCAGGGTCAGCCTGGTTCATGGTGCGGCTATCAGCGCCGGCGTTGAAGTGGCAGGTGGCGCAAGCGGTGAAACCATCGCTGCCAAACTGCATTTCCCAGAAAAACGCCTTGCCCAGAGCGATTGCAGCTGCTTTGTCGCGGACCAGGTCATTCAGTTCAGCGGCCGTTGGGCCCGGAACAGGAACAGTCTTGAGCGAATTGAGTTTTCTACCGCCTTTGTCAGCAGGCTGATTGGCGGTTTGATTCACGTTCTGTGTTCCGCCTTGATTGCCACCTTGATTATTGCCGCCACTGGAATTGCCGCCCTTTGACGAGGTGCTGACGGTGTTTCCATTGCGACCACTATTTCCGCCGCTGTTGCCACCGCCGCCGTTGTTGCTTCCGCCGCTATTGCCGCCAGCGCCGGACCCGGAGCCGCCGCTGGAAAAGGCCATGGCACATGCGAACGTCAGTACCAGGCCGGTTAATTTTTTGCTCATCCTCATATGTAACTTCCTCCTGATTTTTCAAAAACGGCCAGGCGAGAAAACCTGCTAAATCATTTTCTTGCCGGCTCAGATTCATCGCGCAGCCATGGGCAATGAACTCATGCAGAGTTAAAGCATTCGTCAGGCCAAGTTTGTGGGGGGCAGTCAGGAAGATTGTCGCAACCCATGAATTTAAATATCTCTTGTATTATCTGGAGCTTGCAGGGACATTCTCGAAACCTGTTTAGGGGCTTCCTCGGAGGATGAGAGACAAATGGAAATTGGCTTCCAGAAGCTGAGTGGAACTCGATTTCCAATGCGATTTGTTTTGAGGGCGGGTAGGTCTTAAGGAGAGTGAGGAGCTTTGGCTTCGACAAACAACAGAAACTGGCCAGGACCCAGTGTGGCATCTCCGGCCAGTTTGCCTACAGCGCGCGGCCATCGTTGTAGCTTGTGAAAATCGTGCCTGGTGTAGCGGTTGAGAACGAAGTTGGGTAATCATTCCGGGAGACTACCCAACCTCCAGTTCCTGCAAAATGGATTCAAAGCAATCTTTCAGAGCCCGTCCGTCGCGCAGGAAGAGTGCCATGAGTTTTGCAGGAAGTCGAAAAACTGTTGTGAGTAAGTGGATTGGAGAAAGGCTGCCAATGAATCTATCCATTGGCAGCCCGTTGGTTTTATCTGGGTTTAATGGTTACTGTGAACGAGTTGTTGGAAATATTCGTGTCGGTCCCGCCAAACGTGGCTGAACCGGTGGCTGAGAATACTCCCGCTTGCAACGGCACAAAGTTTACGGTTACCAGCAGAGTCTGGCCTCCAGGTAGGCTGGCCAGGTTGCAGGTAAGCGTGCCGCCCAGTGAACCGGCAAGAACGCCGCCGCACGTGCCCTGGCTTGCAGCCGCTGAGACAAACTGGAAGCCTGTCGGGAGCGGTAAGCTGAACGCCACGTTCGGAGCAGCCGTGTTGCCGGTGCTGTTCTTGATCTGCCATGTGAACGTGTCGCCAGTGTTAATGTTGGGACCACCGTTTTGCGCAGAACCCTTGACCTCAATATCAGCGCTCACGGTTCCCCCGCCTCCGCCGCCGACTGGTACAGGAGCCGTGACGTTGGTTGTTGAACTGGCCACGTTGTTTGCAGCAGAAGTGTCGTTGAGCAAGTTGCCAAGCGCATCTCTTAGCTGCACTGACGCAGTGTTTGTGAGCGCCGTGCTTCCCGCTATAACAGTCACCGTGACTTTAGCGCTGGCGCCGGCATTTATTGCACCAAGTGTGCAAGTGAAGACAGCTCCCGTGTGCGTGCACACGCCCTGAGTCGTGGTTAACGACTGGAACGTGCCTGGCAACGTGTCAGTTAGTGTCACTAGCGCAGCGTTCCCCGGTCCATTATTTGTGATCGTCATGGTGAAGGTCACAAATCCGCCGGCATTCACGCTGGCAGGCGAACTCATGGTGATTCCCAGATCAGTGCCTGTGGGCGCAATGGGAATTATGGTGTTTGACGGCGCTGATTCCGCGCTATTGCCCGTGGCGTTGGTTGCGTGGACGCTGAAGCTGTAAGTTGTGCCATTGTTCAGACCGCCGAAATTCACGCCGGTCTGAGTTGCGGGAACAGTTACGCTCAGCGCTCCCGGATTTGACGTCACGGTGTAGCTGACGATCTTAGATCCACCGCTGTTCGCAGGAGCTGTCCATGCAAGCTGTGCTGAAGCATTGCCTGCGCTGGCGACAAGGCCTGTGGGCGCGCCAGGAACGGTCAACGCCTGTGGAGTTACAACGGCGCTTGCAACCGAGAACGGGCTGCAGCCGCTGGCATTACACGCCTGCACCACGAATTCGATTGGCACGCCGTTGATTAAACCGCTAATCGTAGTCGTGCTGGGAGCAATGCCGTTGGCTCCGGGATTCACAGTGAAGTCCGGAATCGAAGACGGCGAACCACCGGCCAGCAGAGTACGTACCAGGAAATTGCTGATCGCCTGGCCGTTCGGAGTTGGGATCCAGTTTACGGTCGCGGCATTTGCCGTGGCCGTGGCGCTCACGCTTACCGGTGTTGACGGCGGCCCGGCCGCTGGAGGCTGCGGCTTGACCTGCCAGATAGCTCCAGCGCCATTGATGCTGCCTTGCGTGCAATCAGCGCCAACGTAGATGGTTTCATTCGCCAGATCATTGGCGTCAATAGTCACGCCCGTAATGAAACAGAATGTGCCGCCAAATTGCGGCGTTACTGTGATGTTGGTAGCGTCAGTGGCATTGCTGACCCGCACTGTGCTGCCCAGAGATGAAGCAAACAAATTATTTCCAGGATATGTGGTATTGGGGCCGTTATACGTGAAATCGCTCACGATGCCGGCTTGTGGACCAGGAGCAAACGCGCCCAGAATTTCCGTTCCTGCGCCCGCCACGGGACCGCAGCGCACCATGCCATTCGCCGGAGTCAGGCACTGGTCAGCATTGTCTTTGAACCACGGGCTGATATTGTCAGCGCCGAACAATGTGTGCCCAATCCAAGCCAGTCCAAAGGTGTGGCCGGCCGCGCCTCCGGCGCCAAGTCTTGCGTCAGAAGCGAAAATCGGCACGTCGATGCTGGCACAATCGGACGGATTACCTGGATCGAAGGTGGCAGGGTGCGGAATACGCGCGATGGTGCCGTCGCGCGCCCATCCGATATACAAGTTGCCGTCAGGACCAAGAGTGGCGGCAAACATCTGTACTGGAGTAGCGCCATTACGCGGGTCCGTCGCCACCGGACAACCGCCAGCGGCATTTCTGGTACCCTGAGCGCCCATCAGCGATTCAACGTGAATAGGGTCCATGGAGCCTTGCCCGTTGTCACCCGCAGGAATGTAATGCATCCTGATCACGCCGTTGGCGGTGCGAGGTTGATCAGCGGCGTAGAGCGTATGCGTTGAAGCGTCATAGGTAAGCTGCAAAGGCACAAAGCCGCCAGCTTGAATGAAACCGATGCAAGTACGCTCAATGTTGTTGTGAAAGCCGATGCCGGTAATGCTGGAAGCAGTCGGATCATCCACTTCAGGATCGACGCGGCATAAGCCGTTGCTGGAGTCGCCGTACCACATGTGGCGCACAGGCTTACCGGTGAACACGCTGATGGCCGTGCCTTCCAGAATCACGCCCGACCCCGGTGACGTAACGGATGAAAGGCCGAAAACTGACCAATCCTGGGTTCCAGCCCATAACGTTGTGGTTGTGGGTGTGTTGAGTACAGTAACGTTTTGCGCATTCGCGGAGGCCGCAAATGCAAAGAGAACAGCCATGCACCAGAGTGCAAGCTGCAAAGGAGCCGGCAGATCGCGCACTGCCAGCGGACGAAATGTTGTTGCGTTAATACTTCTCATCGCAAAAGTTTTCCTTCTGTCTGGTTGCCTTTACCGGCGTGCCAGACCGTGGTGATTCCCCGGAAGAGCGGCAGAGTCATCCATCGACGCTGCGTCGCCAACACCAAGGGGCTGTTTCGGAGAAAGCATGCACACACGAGCGCCAGGGCGCTCAGGCAGCAGTCCAACGCTTCCCGAAAGCGATGGACGGCTTCCGTAATTGCATCTGCGCTGCCACGCCGCGGCTAAAAGAAACTTGCTTGCTGGAATTGCGCTGCCGATGAGGAGTTTGTGTCTTGCTTATGTAGGAGTTACAGCTCATGAGGATGAGTGGATTTGGATGGGTTAAAGCAGTTAAAGCGATCTGTTTTTGGGGGCGATTGGAATTCGTTTTCCACCGCCCTCGTGGAACCGGATTTCCAGAAGCGAATTTGAAAAGGGAAGTGGCAAAGATGGAAAGATGTAAAATGACAACGCGCGTGAGCCTGCGCATCAGCAAGTTGCTGAGCGTTGCGTATCGATGATTAGCCTTGCGCGTTGCGCAGTCCGGGGCCGGTTACGCCGGGGGGCAGAACATGGTACTGCTTCATCTTGTAGAGCAATGCTTTGTAGCTGATCTTCAGCTGCTTTGCCGCCAGTTTGCAGTTCCACTTGGTGGCGATGAGCACGCGCTCTATGATCTTGGGTTCTGCTCGTTCCTTCAAATCCTGCACCATTGACTTCAATCCCCCAGCGGTGATCAAGCAGTCCTCGTCGGTGAACTCCAGGTCAATCCCTGCAGGGTTTTGTTGCTCTTCAAGTTCTGCGATGGCGGCAGCTTCGTCCTGAAGTACCATGTATCGCTTAATGAAATTGCCTAGCTCGCGCAAATTACCCGGCCAGGGATAGTGCAAGCATGCCCTGATCAAGTTGGGCGAGCACTCTGCCGGCGCGCAATCATATCGTTCTGAAAACTGCTGCATGAAATGCCTGACAAGAATTGGAATCTCTTCGCCGCGCTCACGTAATGGCGGAACATTGATGGTGAAAGCATTCAGCCGGTAATAAAGGTCTTCACGGAAAGCCTTAGTGCTGATGGCCTCTTTCACATTGATGTTGGTTGCTGCCAGCACCCGAAAATCGGAGGTCAGGGTCGATCGCCCTCCCAACCGCGAGAATCTGCCATCCTGCAACACATGCAGAAGTTTGGCCTGGACAGTCGGGCTCATTTCTCCAATCTCATCCAGAAAGACAGTCCCTTTGTCGCAGAGTTCCAGTGTGCCGGGTTTGGACCGGTTTGCGCCGGTGAAGGCGCCCGGCTCGTAGCCAAAGAGTTCACTCTCCAGCAAGTCTGCCGGCAGCGCCGCACAGTTAACTTTGACCATTGTCTTGCCCGATCGGCGAGACAACTTGTGAATCAACCGCGCCAGTACTTCTTTACCCACGCCACTCTCTCCCAGCAGAAGAACTGGGATATCCACCTTGGCCACTTGGGCCACCTGGGCGCGTATTTTACGCATCGCGGGACTTACGGCGAGAAAAGAAATATGATTCTCTACTTCTTCAAAGTGCTCAGACGTTTGTTGAGGTAACTCAGGACCGCCAACCCCATTACTTGATACAACCAGCAAGCGCTGCACTTCCGCCAGCAGCGCTGATCCGTCTTGCGGCCTACTGATGTAATCCAGCGCTCCCCATCGCATTGCCTGGACCACGGCGCTTACTTCAATGACCTTGGAAATCACAACTATTTTTAGTTCTGCGTGAATGCGCAGGCAAGCCTCAATCATTCTTAGATCGTCAAGGCAGGGGGCGTCCAGATTAAGCAGGATCAGGTCGGGCTTTAGTCCATTTTCGATTTGCTCAATGGCAGCATCGCAACCGCAAACTGCCGAGACCTGATAGCGCGCATTTTCCAGAAGCCTTCTCAAGGAGAGAACTTCAGCATTGTCATAGACAAACAGAATTCTCGCTTCGCCGGAAGTCGAAGAGTGCTTCATAGAATTTGGCCCACCTCGCGATTTTAGACATTACTACTGCTTACCCTGCTTGGTGATGCAATGACGATTGCCTGCCAGTGCCGCCCCACATTTTGGAGTAATCAAGTAGTTACACGGCCAATGTGACCGTGACCTGAACGGTATAACAACTGCATCAACAACCAGGCTGTGCGAGGTAGGCCCTTGAAGGGCTGGACAAGCCGTTGGTCGTTACATAGAGCCAGGGGCGTTTTATCAACTTTTTATTTGCCCAAGGTTCAGCACAGTTCTTACCCGCGTTCGGGTTTTTATACTGTAAGACCATCGTGCCGAACTGTAAATCGATTTTCCTCAGCGGCTCGTATGCGCAGATTGCTGCACTGTCCTATGTGTAAGAAAAGTAACATCTTGCAGCATGCTTGCTGGTTCGGATCGCTTCTCCGAATCCCTGCTTGGCGATTAAGATTTCTAACAAATAAACGATGCTCCGCGCCAGGGCACACGCAGCTTGTCCCAATTCGGAACTAACCAGCGCAAAAAAAATCGAGAATCGAATCTATTTTGACAAACATCCAACCCGCTCGATAAGATACGTTTTTCGCATGAAGACTCTTCGCCAGATGCCGATGTGTATGAACAACTCATGTTGTTCGTGCGTCTTTTTCGGCATGTCTGGCGGGTGATTTTAAAGCGGCAATAGTTTAAGAAGTTGTTGTTAAAGCCCACTCACCAGACGTGAGTGGGCTTTTTGTTTTGCGGCAAAACGCACACGGTTGAACAAAGTTGGCTTAGAGGAGGATCGGACAATGGCAAATCAAGTGGCACAAGAAAAACCAAAAAGAGGGCTTTCACTGGACGGCTGGGCGGTGGGAATCGCCTTGCTGCT
>DASXKZ010000074.1:0-2726 GCA_036496525.1 Candidatus Angelobacter sp. | reverse complement strand
GTTCATGTCTGCCTTGTTGGCCAGCAACAATTCTACCGCGTCTCTCTTGTTGAATGTTGTCGCCCAGTGCAAGGGCGTGAATCCGTCCCCATCCAACAAATTCACATCCGCTTTCTCAGCCAGAAGCAATTCCATCACTTTTTTTTGACCGTAAAGCGCCGCCCAATGCAAAGGTGCCTTGCCGCCGCTGTCCCTGGCGTTGACCAGCTTCTTGTCCTGTTTCAGAAAAGCGGCAACCTTGTCAACGTGGCCGATAATCGCCGCGGCATAAATGTCTTCCGTTGCTCCCTTTGCCAACAGGAATTCCACGACATCCTGTTTGCCACTCCGAGCGGCGCGGTCCAGCACTGTCCGGCCCTTGGCGTCCACTAGGTCGATCTGTTTCGGGTCCTGCGACAGATATGCTTTGACCTTTTCGAGATCGCCCAATTCAGCGGCCTCATGGATTTCCGCGCCCTGGATGGCGACGCACCATCCCGTGATGGCCACGGCCAAGGCCGCGCTCCTTCCACTGACGCCGACCGAAATTTGATTTCTCGAGGATGCCCGCTTTAGGAAGAATCGCTTTTCCGATAGGTTCATGAGTCGGCGAGTCACTAGTCAATGCCTTCTGGATAGGGGCGTCAAGCGCGTTTGCCCTTTCTTGGGCCAACCTACTGAGCAACTCGCCGCCTGTCGATTGCGGCCTCGCCACCGATCCCAATCGCATCACTAACTACGGTCCTCCGAAGGGGATTCAGTACCCGCAGTGCCGCAGCGCACGGTTTGCCGAACGGGCGCGGCATACTATAATCGGCCGCGATGCTTCGCCTACTCCATCGTTTCTTGACCCACAACCGCATCACCAGCCGCCTCCAGCGTGCCCTCGTGCACCGCGTTAAGAAGTTGCTCTACATGCCCGATGGGTACTACTCGATGGGACAGATTTACCGCAAGATCAAGCCCGCGGCGATCCTCGATATCGGAGCTCATCATGGTTATACGGTAGATAAGCTGCTGGACTATGCACCCGGAGCTAAAGTTCACGCCTTTGAGCCTACCCCGCAAAGCGCGGCGATCCTTCGCCAACGGGTGAGCAACCGACCCAATGTGCACGTGCACGAGATGGCGCTTGGGGATAAGACCGGAATGACCCGCTTTCATTTGAATGTCGGCGAGCAGACGAATTCGTTGTTGGATAATGTCATGCAATCACCGTACGAGCAGGTTCTGAAGCATCTCGCCGAAGTTCAGGTGCAGGCGATGACGCTCGATGATTGGGCGGAAAAATTTGAGCCGCAAGGGATGCTGCTGCTCAAGGCGGACATCCAAGGCGCCGAGCGATTGCTGGTAATGGGTGGAAAGAAAACTTTCGCCCACCGCGTTGCGGCATTCTACACGGAAATTTGCATTTTGCCGCAATACGAGAGCCAAGCCACATTCTGCGAGATGAACCGCATCATGGTGGAGCAACTTGGGTTTGCGCTTTACGACATCTATCGATGCCAGAAGGTCGCTCCCGGTGGAGCAGCAGGCTTTACGGACGTTATGTGGGTAAAGCCATCAGTGCTTCCACTGGAGGAGTAACGGATGTTGACCAAGACGTTAGCGCCCACCGTTCCGCAGAACCTCTTGAATGTTTTCAGCGAACATGGAACGCATTCCGGTGACTCGCCGTCGCGGCGTGACAGCGGAGCGTCACTGACCAAGCCTACCGGCTAACACCTGCACTGGCACGGCATTACCGGGCACAACAGCTATCAATCGGGCTGGTTGTCGAAATCGTCTTGTGGCCCAAATCTCAGTGATGCGAACGAAAAAGTATGCAAATATGACGGGCCAGAGCACCAGCAAGCTAATATCCCGGCCGAGGTTGAAGGTAAGAGCGGCGCCAAGCATGAACAACACCAGGCGCAGGAGTGATTTTCTTTGTTCCCACCAGCGGATCAGCAGACCGTTCCAAAGGGCCATCAGTATGCCGGCTGCAACCGGACCAACGATTTGGCCAAAGTTCAAGACGCCGCCACCGATCACTCCGGAGGAAATGGTGGTGTTCACGCCGAGCCCCTCGTCATCGCTCTCAAATCCGCGCCACTTCGCGTAGTCAATTCCAAGCAATGGCTTTGAAGGCCAGATCGAGCGAGGAATAAAGTTAAGCAGCTCATTCAAATATCTCGTGCCATAGGCTGGAGACGTACTGCCGGAATCCAAGTAAAGGTTCACAAAGCAAAGTTCCTCAATCATGTTCAGGCCGGTTTGCCGCTCATCTTCAGGCATGAGCTCAGACGGATTCTCACTAGTCAGCACCTCTCTGAAGCCATGGAGCCGAAATGTAGTCACAAACTTGAAACCCTCACTCAAGCAGAAGAACGCAATCGCCAGAATGGCCAGTTTTAGGATCAGCAGATGACGCCCATAAAACAGATATGTCAGGATAAAAGGCATCACTGCCGCAAGAAAATGGCTACGCGCTCCCCCGAAAAAGAAATACGGAAGCGTAATGGCAAACATTGCGCCTGCGAGCAACCGCCAGGCAATACTGCGTTGAAAAAATACCAGGACGCCTAGAAAGGCTGTGACGGCCATAAACATATAACTTGCGAAGGAGATCAGAAATCCGCTCGCCGAACTCTCCGTCGCACCACGCCCCCACATCGTCGGGCCAAAGCGGCCATCCAGCGGAAATACAGCGCCCCTCACATCACCGCCCATTCGAGCTATGCCGATAACAAAGAGCAGAAGCCAAA
>DASXKZ010000073.1:0-20149 GCA_036496525.1 Candidatus Angelobacter sp. | reverse complement strand
GGTCCGCTCAGTGGGCAAAGTGGTGAGTGGCGGCGGATCGTCGTTTCTGGCGGAGTCAGTTTTGTACAACGATCAGGAAGTGGAGATCGCACGCGGAAGCGGAATGTTTGTGCGAAGCAAGGTGCGGCTCGATCCCGAGATGGGATATCGCTAGAGCAAGAGCACACAGTTGCAAAGATATTTATCAGGGGTGAATGATGCCGGGAAAAGTGATGAAGATTGGATCGTTTAGCGATTGGGAAGGACTGTTTAAGGAGTGGCGCGAGGAAATCGGCGTCAACCACAATGACATTCGCAATTTTAAATTCGATACGTTGTACGGCGCGATTGAGACCGAAGAAATTTCCTTTGGCTATTACAAGGGCCGTAATAAGTGGGAGAACGTCCGCCAGATTCCCACGCAGAACATGCGCGATGCGCTGATGAACCTGATCGTTTATCAGGGCGATACTGAGTTTGCCAGCGTGGAACAGCAGCGCTGGCTTTTTGAAACTGCGCCCACGGACTATGATCGCTCTTCACTCACGCGCGTAATGATTGAAGAAATGCGCCATGGCTGGCAGATGTGCGCGCTGCTGATTGATCACTTTGGCACCACCGGCAAAGTGGAAGCGCAAAAGATGCTGGAGCGCAAAGCCTACGAGAACAAGCGGCTGCTGGGATCGTTTAACGAAGAGTGCGATAACTGGCTGGACTTTTTTGCCTTCACTGATTTTGTGGACCGTGATGGCAAATTCCAGTTGCAGATGCTGAAGTATTCAGCCTTTGCACCGCTGGGTCGTTCCATGAGTTACATGCTGCGCGAAGAAGCTTTCCACATGGGCACGGGCAACACCGGACTGGCTCGCATCGCTGAAGCCGGCGTGGTTCCGGGCTGGCTGATGCAAAAGTATCTCAACAAGTGGATTTCCAGCGCCTATGATTTGTTTGGCACGGACCATTCATCTTCCGCGCATTGGGCTTATACATGGGGATTGAAGGGTCGTTACGACGAACTGAAAAACGAAACCGCTCCCGATCTCGATAATCTGAATGACTACAACCGGCATTTATATCGTGACGAATGCGTGCAACTTGTCAGGCGCATCAGCGCCGGACAGCGGCCCGGCAGCACCGAGCTATATTGCCCCAACATACAGTTCAACCGCATGATTGGCCGCTGGAAGGGCCAGATGTTCCATCCGCAAACCGGTGAGCCGATGGAAGAGAAAGAATATAAGCAGCAGCTTGAAACCTGGCTGCCTACGGCTGCGGACAAGAAGCTGCTGATGGATATTATTGGCTCAGAGAAGAAGTGGATTGCGCCCAAGACCGGCGCGAAAGATCCACTGTTGACCATCGGCGAGGTAAGAAAGAGCGCGTTGAATGCGGTGCAGTAGGGCGGTAGTTAGTTGGTACTTAGTATTTGGTACTGAGCTTGTTCTCTGAAATCCCGAGCGTAGCGAGGGAGCCCTACGATCTTGAATGAAGATTGGGCTCCCTTAGTATTTTTGCCGCATTGTTATGATTCTTATTCAAGACTTTTACGGGAATAGGGCTCCCTCACCCGTTACCCGGGTTTCGGGATGCTAGAAAAAATGCAATACACACTCAACGAACTCATGGTCGTGGCGGCGGCGCGCGAGATCAAAGACGGCGAGGTCGTCTTTGTGGGCATGCGCCTGCCGCTGATTGCATTTGTGGTCGCCAAGAAGACGCACGCGCCAAATGCCATTGGATTGTTTGAGAACGGGGTGATCCGCTCCACGCCGTCGCCGGAGCTGATCTATACGATGGCCGATCCACCGAACATCAAAGGCGCCACGCAATGCCTGGGCATGCTGGAGGTGATGAGCCTGCTCCAATCGGGGCGGGTGAATTTGGGATTTCTGGGTGCGGCTGAGGTGGACCGCTATGGGAACCTGAATTCCACGCAGGTGCAAGGGAAGAACGGCATGGTCCGGCTGCCGGGCTCAGGCGGAGCGTGCGATATTGCGTCGATGGCGCAGCGGTTTGTTTCTTTGCTGGAACATGGCAAGCACCGCTTGCCGGAAAAAGTGAACTACATAACCAGCCCCGGAAATGGTACTGGTATGGGTTGGCGCAAGCGCGTAGGGCTGCCTCGCGGTGGGCCTTCGGCGGTGATCACCACCAAATGCGTTCTGCGCTTTGGCGACGATGCGGAGGCCTTTCTTTCGACATATCATCTGGGAGTGAGCGTTGAAGATGTGCTGGCGAACACGGGATGGAAGTTGAAGATCGCGCCTGATGCGAAGCCGACGCCGGAGCCGAACGCGGCGGAGCTGAAAGCGATCCGAGAGTACGATACGAAGGGGTTCTGGACGAGCTAAGGGATCGCGTCATCGAAAACCAAAAGACAAACCTACCACGGAGGCGCGGAGGCACGGAGAAAGAAGAGGAGTTTTACCGCGGATTAACGCCGATCGCCGCGGATTGGGAAATTTAAGTGATCGGATAAACCTTCATTGTCTATGAGCGATCCAGCATTGACACAGCGGTTAAAGACGGAGCACAAAGGCCCTCTGACCCGCCTTACACTGAACCACCCGCCGCTTAACGTCATCGACTTCCAGATGATGGACGAGTTGCTGGCGACGTTGCAGGCGCTAGATCAGCGCAAGGAAATCTCCGTGGTGATCATCCGCGGTGTTGATCGAGCTTTTTCCGCCGGTGTCGACGTGGCGGTGCACACTCTGGACCTGGTCCAAACGATGTTGCAAAAGTTTCATGGCGTGATTCTTGCGCTGACCAGGTTTTCCAAGATCACAATTGCCGACGTGCATGGCGTCTGCCTGGGCGGCGGGGCGGAGCTAGCGATGGTGTGTGACATGTGCTTCACCACGCCGGACGCTAAATGGGGATTCCCCGAGATTACGCTGGGATGTTATCCGCCAGTGGCGTGCACGGCGTTGGCCGCGCTGGTGGGGCAGAAGCGCGCGGCAGACCTGGTCTTTACCGGAAGGACGTTTAGCGGTGAAGAGGCTGCCGCGTGGGGCTTGGCGAATGAGTCGCATCCGGAAAATGAATTGCAGCAGGCGATACAGCGCACGGTCGATCATCTGTTGAAGCTAAGCCCGGCGGCGCTGGCTGTCGCGAAGAAAGCATTTTATGCATGGGATGCCATGCATCTGGACAAAGGCCTGGCGCGGGCAGAGAAGATTTATCTAGAAGAGCTGATGCAGACCGAAGATGTGAAAGAGGGAATCGCGGCATGGATGGAGAAGCGAAAGCCGGCTTGGAAAGGGAGATAAATCGCCGGAATCACCGGGATCGCGCGTCATCGTCGTAATCGGAAAAGCCGGAATTTGCGCGGATCAACGCTGATGTGCGCCACGGAGTTTTGGGCGATAGAGTTCCCTCGCTGCGCTCGGGATTACAAAAAAATCACGGCAGAACTTCCAACAGCACTCGCACCACGTTTTCTCCCATGATCTTGTGAATGTCCTGTTCGGAGAGACCTTCCTGGAGAAGCGCGTCGGTGAGCAGGGACCAGCCGCTTGAGTCGAAGGGCGTGGTGACGCCGCCGTCGAAGTCGGAGCCGAGCGCGACATGATCAGCGCCGATAATGCTTACCGCATAGTGGATAGCGCGAGCTGCGGCGCGCGCGTCTGAGCCGCAGGTAGCAGTATTCCACATGCCAATGCCAACGACTCCATTGGTGCGAGCCACGGCGCGGAGCTCATCGTCTGACAAGTTGCGCGGGTTGTTGCAGGTGCCCTGTACGCCAGTGTGCGAGACGATCAATGGCCGCGTGGCCATGGCGGTAACGTCGCGCAGTGTAGCGGGCGAGGCGTGGGCAAGGTCAACCAGCATGTGATGGGATTCCATGGCGCGAACCCATTGGCGGCCAAGATCGGTGAGTCCAGTTTTCTTCATGCCTGCGGCTGAACCTGCGACCGCCGTATCAGTAAAGTGAGTGGGCGCCATCATGCGAAATCCGGCGGAGTAAAGTTCGTCGAGATTGGCGAGATTCCCTTCCAGAGGCTGTGCGCCTTCAGTCCCAAGAAATCCGGCGACAGCATGTGTTGCAGCGCGAGTGGTGAGAAACTTTTGCAAGTCGGAGCGTGAGCGCACAATTACAAGCGCGCCTTTGGATTGGTCAGCAAACTTCTGCAATCGAGCGGCTTGGTAGAGTGCGCGCTGCTTAGGGCTGTTCCATGTACGCGGAGGCCAGCCTTCAGATAAGGCGATATAGCGGACCATGTCTGTTGAATCAGAGTTCTGGTAAATGTTGAGCTTGCGCGGCGTAGTGGTGACCACCGTAAATGCCTGGATAGAGACATTGCTCTCGGCCAGGCGCGGCAGGTCAACGTGTCCCCGGCTGCTGCGCCGGAGCAGGTTACGTCCCCAGAGGAGACTGTCAGCGTGGAGGTCCGCGATGGTCAGGGTGCGATGTAATGCCTGGGCCTGGGCGGACGTCTGGTAAGGCGGCGCGTGCAAGGTGCGATTGAATTGGCGCTCGACGATTCCGGGCACTAAGAGCCACGCGACGACAAGAATAGCGATTACCAGGATGAGCCAGCCCATGCGCTGGAAGCATATCATTTTGATTGACTTCAAAGCAGTCATATGTTAATGTAAATCATTTTAATTCAGTAGTTTAGAGTGTCTAGAGGGATGGCGGAAAGGGAACGGTTTTATCGAGGGTCTCCGGGGTTGGATTGGGGTATCCCGGGGATGAATTGGCTAAGTCCCATGAAATCCTAGTTGGGCCTACCGGGGGAGGGGTGGGATCAACTAGCAGCTTGAAAGGAATAGGGACTCCTCACGCAAAAAACGCGCATTCGGGACTCCGGAAAAAATGTCGAAGCTGATGACAATGCACGAAGCGATCGCTGAGCACGTGCCTGATGGCTCTAGTGTGGCACTGGGTCTGCAGATGGAGCAGATGATCCCATTTGCCGCGGGGCACGAGATCATGCGGCAGAAGAAACGGGGGCTGCGGCTGATTGGGCCAATCTCCGACATTCTGTTCGACCAGATGATTGGCGCGGGTTGCGTGGAAGACGTGGTGGCGGCATGGGTGGGCAACGTGATGATGGGGTCGGCGTATAACTTCCGCCATGCCACTGAGGTGGAGAATCCGGGCAAGCCCGGTATTCAGCTGCGCGTCTTTAATATGACGAACTTCACGCTGGCGCTGGCGCTGCAGGCCGGAGCGATGGGCGTGCCGTTTCTGCCGACAAGGACCGCCATGGGCAGCGACGTCCCCAAGGGTAATCATTTCTTCTATCAGATCATTTCTCCTTTCGAGCCTAAAGAGACTTTGCTGGCGGTGCGGGCGCTGGTGCCCGATGTGGCGATTGTCCATTTGCAACGCGCAGATAAGAACGGCAACGCGCACTGCTGGGGAAACTTTGGCGTGATGCTGGAAGGAGTCCGTGCAGCGAAGAAGGTGATTGTATGCGCGGAAGAGATTGTGGGAGAAGATGTGATTGCCAGCGATCCGAACCGCACGGTGATCCCTGGATTTTTGGTGACGGCAGTGGTTGAGTGTCCGCTGGGTGCGCATCCTTCTCCGGTGCAGGGTTACTATAAGAGAGATGACGCGTTCTTCCAGCAATATCACGCTGAGACCAAGACGCAGGCTGATTTTGAAGCATGGGCTGCGCGGTGGGTGAACGGAGTGGCTGATCGGGATGGATATGCGAAGCAGTTGGGAGCCGCCCAGGTTGATGATCTTGGCGTGAAGCAGCACGCGTATGCGGCGCCTGCTGATTTTGGATACTGATTCACCGCAAAGGACGCGAAGGACGCGAAGGAAAAAAGCTTTCATTGCAGAGAACGCAGAGTAATTAATTCACCGCAGAGACGCGGAGGCGCGGAGATTGTTGAAATGCCTATCCCGCGATCGGATGCCCATCAACGTGCATTTTGCCTAGGTGGAGCAGGTGAGGGAACCCTATTAGCTATAAGGCGATGGAGTAAGCTTAAGAGAGAGCTTTAGGATCGATGTAATTGAGAGGGGATAGGGATCCCTCGCTGCGCTCGGGATTTTAGAAACAAATGAAAAAAGAACTCATAGAACTCCGCGTGAATGGACGGAAGCACGAGCTGGCGATTGAGCCGAGCGAGCTGCTGCTGGATGTTCTACGTCAGGAGCTGGAGTTTACGGGATCAAAGCGCGGGTGTGACGATTCGTCATGCGGCGCATGTACGGTGCTGGTGGATGGCGTTCCGACGCTGAGCTGCACCATGCTGGCCATGAGCTGCGCGGCAGACGAGCAGGACGGTCCTGATATTACGACTGTTGAAGGCATTACCGATCACGGCGCGTTGGCAGCCATCCAGAAGGCTTATGGCGACTGGGGCGGTGCGCAGTGCGGTTTTTGCACGCCAGGTTTCATGGTCACGGTAAAGTCGTTGCTGGACCGCAATCCTGAGCCGAGTGAAGAAGAGATCAAGCATGCGCTGAGCGGGAATTTGTGCCGCTGCACCGGATACACACAGATGTATCAGGCGATTAAAGCGGCGATACAGGCGGAGCAGAAGAATCGGGTAATTGGGTGATCGGAAAACCCCGGTTCACCGCAAAGGTGCAGAGGTCGCAACGGAAGAAAGATTGAACCGCAGAGAACGCAGGGAGCGCAGAGGGTTCAATAAGCGTCGTGCGCTAAAGGCCAGTGGCTAGCAGCTTGGAAGGGAATAGGGATCCCTCACGCGCAAAAACCGCGCGTCGGGACTTCGGAAACATGTCTGATTTCTCCATCATCGGGAAACGCGTTGCGCTCATCGATTCGGCGGGCAAGACCACGGGCCAGGGCAAGTACACTGACGACTTGTCAGTGCCTGGAATGCTGACGGGGAAGATACTGCATTCGCCGTATCCGCACGCGCTGATCAAAAAGATTGATACGGTCAAGGCCGAAGCGATAGACGGCGTGGTGTGCGTGGTGACCGGGCCGGACGCACCGAACAAATACGGCATCCTGCCTGTGGGGCATGACGAGACGGCGCTGGCCGTAGAAAAAGTTCGGTATGTGGGCGACAACGTAGCTTGCGTAGTCGCGACTTCAGAGGCGATTGCGGAGCGCGCGTTGGAGTTGATTGACGTTGAGTATGAGCAATTGCCAGCGTGGTTCGATCCGGAAGACTCGATGAAAGCAGAGAAGGACTGGATACATCCGCAGCGGCCCAACAATATTGAAAAAGATTATCACCATGTGTTTGGCGATCCGGACAAGGGTTTTGCCGAGGCTGACGTGGTGATGGAGCATCGTTACATTGCCGGCGAGGTGACGCACGCGGCCATGGAGCCGCACTCGACTCTGGCGTCGTTCGAAATTGATTCACAGACAGGGCAGCCGGGGCGGCTGACGGTGTGGTCGTCAACGCAGGTGCCGTATTATCTTCAGCACAAACTCTCTATTGTGCTGGAAATGCCGATGCAGCAAATCCGCGTGATCAAGCCGCTGGTGGGCGGTGGGTTTGGCGGCAAGAGTGAAGTGATTCCGTTGGAGATCATTGCGGCGGTGGCGGCGCGCAAAGCCAAAGCGCCGGTAAAGATCACCTACACGAGAGAAGAAGTTTTCTGGGCGCATCGGGGGCGGCCGCGCACGATTATTGATATAAAGATCGGCGCGAAGAAAGATGGCCACCTGACGGCGGTCGCCGCAAAGGTAATTCAGGATGGCGGAGCATATTGCTCTTACGGCGTGGTCACAATCCTTTATTCCGGCGCGCTGTTGGGCGCGCTGTATGACATTCCTAATATCAAGTATGACGGCTACCGCGTGCTGACCAACAAGCCGGCCTGCGGCGCGATGCGCGGACATGGGACTGTGAATGTCAGATTTGCATTTGAGAGCCAGTTGGATGAGATTGCGGCGAAGCTGGATATCGATCCTGCGGAAATTCGACGGATCAATCTGCTGAAGCCACCCTGCATCACGGTGAACAATCTGAGGGTGCAGAGTTATGGACTGCCGGAGTGCATTGACAAAGTTATTGATCGCTCTGGCTGGCGGCAGCGTCGCAGCCAGCTGCCTCCGGCGCGCGGCATGGGCATGGCATGCAGCCACTACGTGAGCGGCGCGGCCAACAGCATTATTCGGTCAGACATGCCGCATTCCACCGTCAATATCAAGATTGACCGTGACGGTGGTGTGGTGGTATATACCGGCGCTTCTGACATTGGGCAGGGATCAGACACGATGGTGGCGCAGATTGTGGCGGAAGTGCTGGGCATTGGGCTGGGACGCATTCGCGTGATCGCCGCCGACACCGACCTGACGCCAATTGACATTGGATCGTATTCCAGCCGTGTGACGTTCATGAATGGCAATGCGTCTCTGTGGGCAGCGCAGGGCGTAAAGAAGAAGATTGTTGCCGCAGCCGCGCAGAAGATGAACTGCGCGCCGGAAGACGTGATGATGCGCGATGATCGCGTATGGAAGCGCGGAACGGCAGAGCCTGCGTCGATCAGCAATGGGGCGCATGCGGAGAAGATACTGGAGAAGATTGATGCGCCGCGCGGAAACGTCAAAGAAGTTTCCGGCCGGGTGGAAGGGCAAACGCTGCGTGGATCATTGCAACAGAAGCGCAAAGAAGAAGGCCCGAAAGACAGCATGAGTTTTGAAGAAGCGGTGGTTTCAGCCATCGACTTTACCGGGGCGCTCACCGGCACAGGATCGTATGCACCGCCTAAAGACGCACGCGGCGGAGCGTTCAAAGGCGCGGGTGTGGGACCGTCACCGGCATATTCGTATTCGGCGCAGGTAGCGGAAGTGACTGTGGACGAAGAGACCGGCGAGGTACGAGTCCATAAAGTCTGGGCCGCGCATGATTGCGGACGTGCTCTGAATCCGGTTTCAGTAGAAGGCCAGGTGATCGGCTCAGTGTGGATGGGGCTGGGCCAGGCGATGCAGGAAGAGATGGTTTGGAAAGACGGCCTGCTGATGAATCCCGGCATGCTGGAGTACAAGTCGCCCTCGGCAACGGAGTCGCCGGAGGTGGAATGCATTATTGTGGAATCGGTGGATCCGGAAGGGCCATTTGGCGCCAAGGAAGCGAGCGAAGGCTCGCTGGCGGCAACGATTCCAGCGATTGCCAATGCGATCTACGACGCAGTGGGCGTGCGGCTGCGTGAAGCGCCGTTTACGCCGGAGCGCGTGCTGGCGGCGATCAAAGCGAAACATTCTGAGAAGAAAGCGCTGGAGATGACGCGCGGTAGTGATCCGTCAGCGCCGACTACATTCCGCGAGCACGGCGGATCGCTCTGGTTTAAAGGCAAAGGGCCGCAGAGGCATGCGGATGATCCGTCGAGGCGGAGTTCTCAACACGAGCAATGAACAACACCTACCACGGAGACACGGAGGCACGGAGGAAGACAGGGCTGCCGCAGATTTGCGCTGATGTGCGCAGACCAAAAGGCGAGCTTTCATCCGTCAGTTTCTTTTTCATCTCTGCGTTAATTTGTGCAAGTCAGCGGCAACTACTTTCGACATTCTCCGTGCCTCCGTGTCTCTGTGGTGGGTGTTAACTAATGAGTCTTCCCGCATTCAAATTTCTTCGTCCGCGCACGTTGCGGCAGGCCGTGGATTACCTGGCGAGGCATGGCAATGAGCTGGCAATCCTGGCCGGCGGCACGGATCTCCTGCCGTCGATGAAGCAGCGGCTGTTTACGCCTGCGTACTTGATGGACATCCGCGGAATTGAAGAGATTCAGGGAATCCACGTGCGTCCCGGCGCTGGCGTGGAGATTGGGGCGCTCACGCCGCTTTCTGCCATTGAGGATTCGGAGTTCATACGGCGCAGCTATCGAGTGCTGCATGAGGCGGCGATGACAGTGGCCTCGCCGATTCTGCGCAACATGGGCACATTGGGTGGCAACATCTGCCTGGACACGCGCTGCGTCTGGTACAACCAGTCATTGCAGTGGCGGCGATCATGCGGGTTCTGCATCAAGAAAGATGGCGATCTTTGCCATGTGGCTCCGGGCGGCAAGTTCTGCTGGGCAGCGTTCTCAGGGGACACGCCCCCGGCGCTCTTGTGCCTGGGCGCGGAGGTTGAAATTGCTGGGCCTGCGGGACTTCGTCGCGTGGCACTGAAAGATTTTTATACCAACGTGGGCGATGCGCGCATGAAGCTGGAACGCAATGAAATGCTGACGCGCGTTTTTCTGCCGCAAGAATCCGCGGGCTGGAAAGGCAGCTACATGAAGCTGCGCATTCGCGGGTCGATTGATTACCCGCTGGCGGGCGTGGCGGTGGCGCTAAAGAAAAATGGTGGTCCCGTGGAGAATGCTCGCGTAGCGATTACAGCAGTGAATCCTGCGCCGCTACTGGTGAAAGGCGCGGAGAGCGCGCTTGTGGGCAAGCAGATTGATGAGCACGTTGCAGCGGTGGTCGGAGAGCTTGCTGCAAAGATGGCGAAGCCGCTGACGACATCGGCGCTCACACCGGAGTATCGGCGGGAGATTGTGAAGGTGTATGCGAAAAGGGCGGTGCTGGCTTGTGTTTCATCCCGAGCGTAGCGAGGGAACCCTTTTGCCACGAAGGTTAATGAAGTCGGACCTGCAAGCTATGCCGTGAAAAAATATCTGTCGTGAGGCTTCGAAAGTTTTTTCGTGAAAATAGGGTTCCCTCACTTCGTTCGGGACAAGAAGCAATGCTAATCACTGACTGCCACATCCATATACAACCCGTGGAGATGTTCAAGGCCGGGCCACTTGAGGTGATGAAGAAGGCGCGCGGCCATTATGAAGACATTCTGGAATACTGCCGGTCGCCCAAGGCGCTGCTGAAGTATATGGATTCCATCGGCGTGGAGCGGGCGGTGCTCATTAATTATGTTGCGCCGGAGACGATGGGCTTTACCTACGATGTGAATCCGTGGGTGGCAAACTACTGCAAGGAAGATCCTAGGCGTCTGCTTTCCTGCGGTAGCGTGCATCCGCGGCACTCGCTGAATGTGCAGGCTGAAATCGACAATCTGGTGCGGCTGGGCATACGTCTCATCAAGATCCATCCGCCGCACCAGTTGCTGTATGCCAATGATTATTTAAATGGCGTGAAGGAGCTGGAGACAATTTATCGTGCGGCGGAAGCCAACGGCATTCCAGTGATGATCCATACAGGCACGTCGATCTTTCCTGCGGCGCGCAATAAGTTTGGCGACCCAATTTATTTGGATGACGTCGCGGTAGATTTTCCCAAGCTGAAGATTTTGATGGCGCATGGAGGCCGACCTATCTGGATGCAGACAGCGTTCTTCCTGCTGCGTAGGCACCAGAATGTACACCTGGACATCAGCGGGATTCCGCCAAAGATTTTGCTGAAGTACTTTCCGCGATTAGAAGAAATCGCGCACAAGACACTCTTCGGCACGGACTGGCCAAGTCCGGGAATTCCCGACATCAAGCAGAATCTGGATCAGTTCCAAGCGCTGGCACTGCCGGACGCTGTGAAAGAGCAGATACTGAGCAAAACGGCCCTGGAAATGTGGCCGACTTAGGCCTCGCTTGCGCGGATGAATTCAGGAGAGCCGAAGCGTTTCGCGCGGTCTGGGCCAATTCACCGTAAAAAGCAAACCGTAAAAAGTAAACTGGCCCGAACGCTGCCGGGCCAGACACTCAGTTCGACGCGATGTTAGACCGTTGCGCGTCTTCCGGCCACCAGATGCCAGATGATCGAGATCACGGCAAAGACCAGAAGCAGATGGATCAACCCGCCCGCGACGTGGAAAGCGGTGAACCCCAGAATCCAAAGCACGAACAGAACAATACCGATAAGCAAAAGCATTTTTTGCACCCCCAAGGAAATTTCATCAAGGCATTTCGTTTGCCTGCTAGTAGGATTCAGGTGCACCTTGGGCCGTTGCTCCGTTGCCAGTTTTTTAAAAACGTTTGCAAGGGGCAACCTTCGCAGATTGGTTTTGTGCGGCAGTAATGATTGCCGACCCTGACTATCAGCGCATGTAGCTCGTTGTAATGCTGCGCAAGTTCGCTGCGAACAGAGTTGCTCATACGCGAGACTGGATGGCGCGGATCAGAGATCACATTTTTTGCGATGAGAGATTCAGCTTCAGAACTGCTGATGGCCTGTTCGATCATCGCGCGAATTTCTTCGTAGCCGGTTTTTTCATGGACGATCCCGTGACGCAGCAGAACGCGGCGCGTGTATGCGTCCACCACAAAGACAGGATGATTGCCGGCATAGAGCAGGATAGAGTCGGCGGTTTCGGGGCCCACACCGTTGAGTTCCAGCAGCTCTGCTCTAAGTTTTGCAGTAGGCTCGGCGAACATGCGGTTGAGCGACCCGGAATATTGCCGGTCAAGGAATGCGATGAACGTCTTGAGATTGCGAGCTTTCTGGCGGAAGTAGCCGGAAGGTCGCACCAATGTTTCTAGTTCATCCACCGGCAGTTCGCGCATTGCGCTGATGCTGAGACGGCGAGCGCGACGAAGATTGATCAGCGCTTTTTCCACGTTGCTCCAATTGGTGTTTTGTGTGAGATAAGCGCCAACGATGACCTCAAAGCGTGAGCGCGCAGGCCACCAGTTCTGTGGGCCGTAACGGGCGAGAAGTGCGGTGTAGTACTGAGGAACTTCAGATCGGGTGATCGGGTGATCCGGTGATCTGGTGATCGGAGCGTCAGAACCACGTAGTTCTCGCGAGGGTATAGATTCGGAGCTGCTCAATTCACTCGCCACCGTGAGCCTATCTTAGAACATTCGGTAATCGAACGCCTGACAGGCGAAAACATCTCAATAAGGAAACAGCGGGAAACCGAGGATGATGTGAGATTACGCGGCAACAGCGATTGATGAACACTTCGTCGCCGGTCACCAGCTGGAGCTCTTGCCTCCGACCTGGGCTTGCAGGTCACATGCTTCACGGCAGGGGCGGCAATAGTAAATGCCGTCTTCGCACAGACGGACTTCATAGAGGCTCTGGCACAACGCGCAGTATTTGTTGCAGGAGCAGCTTCTCTCTGGCTGGTCGCAGATCATGCACATGAATTCTTTGGCCATGGCGTGAGATTATCGCGATTCCCTCGCGCGGGCAATACGCCGTTCGTGCTCGGACCTCTGGTGCCAAGCCATGTTATGCCGGGGTTAGAGGCCTGAAATCAGCCGAGTCAAGCCCGATCACCGCCAGGGCTTCTCCCATTGAATGGACGACCGTAAAGGAAGGTCGGCTGCTTTCTCCCCAAATCTGAAACATGCGTGACATGGCGAAGATATGCTGGGCTGGCGCCACCACCACGCGAGGGCAAGCGACGTCAGGGATTAAGGGCGAGGCTTCAGCCAGGCTGCGGACGGACGCGGAGGAAACATTGAAAGACGTTACCGCAGTAAAATCAAAAATCACGGCCCGGGGACGTATATGTTCTATTTGTGCGCCCGCGTCGCTGTAAAACCGGCCAATGCGCTGCTCACTCACGTCCCCTGAGAATCTGAATAGAAGCACGCGGTAAATTGCGTCCAGTTCAAAGTCATACGCCATGCTGGGCCTCCCAATCGGGCCGTAAATACCATTCCCCCTATGGCTCAGGTTTGAGAATAAATCTAATCTCCGCCCGGCAGCCACCCTTGGGAGCAAATATCCCAGTGATCGTAACCTGCTTCATTGACCCTGCAAAAGATCGGATGTTAACCTTGAGGGTTCGCCTGTCCTCTCTGGCGGACTCTGTCACCTGTATCCAAGGATTGAAAGGAAAAAATACTTGTCCTCTACCGCAGAAGGCCAGACGCTCAGGAAGACTGCGCTTAACGCGATGCATCGCAAGCTTGGCGCCAAGATGGTGGATTTTGGCGGTTGGGACATGCCGGTGGAATATCCCACCAGTGGCGGGCTGGTGAAAGAGCATCTGGCTGTTCGCTCTGGCGTGGGGATGTTTGATGTCTCGCACATGGGTGACATCCTAATCCGTGGCCCGCAGGCGCTGGACGCTGTGCAGTGGATCAGCATGAATGACGCTTCCAAACTTCAGGAAGGCCAGGCGCATTATTCAGCGCTGCTGTATCCGGAAGGCACGTTCGTGGATGACGTGATTGTCCACAAAATGGGGCAGAACGATTATCTGCTGGTGATCAATGCCGGCACGCGCGAGAAGGACCATAGCTGGGTGCGGAAGAATGTGAGCAGGTTCCGCTGCCATGCGGACGACGTGGGCGACTACTACACGCAGATCGCGATCCAGGGGCCAAAGGCGCAAGCGACTCTGCAAAAGCTGACAAACGTTGATCTCTCACAGATCAAAAATTACTGGTTCAAGCACGGTACGGTTTGCAACTTGCCTAATACTCTGATCGCCAGGACCGGCTACACGGCGGAAGATGGATTTGAGATTTATGTTCCGTCTGACGTTGCGACCAGCGAGCGTGTATGGAGCGAAGTGACGGAGGCCGGCAAGGAGTTCGGCATCGTCCCCTGCGGGCTCGGTGCACGCAACACGTTGCGGCTGGAAGGCAAGATGGCGCTTTACGGGCACGAGATTTCTGACACTATCAATGTCTTTGAAGCAGTGCTGGAGCGCTACTGCAAGATGGAGAAGGCGGACTTTGTCGGCAAAGCAGCGTTGGAAAAGGTGAAAGCCGCTGGAGTCAAGCGCATCCTGGTGGGGCTGGAGGCGGTAGATCGAGGTATTCCGCGCGACGGCTACAAAGTTTTTGATGAAGCAGGAACTGAAATCGGCTATGTCACCAGTGGATCGCCTGCACCGTTTTTGAAAAAGAACATTGCGTTGGCATATGTTCCGCCGCAGCATTCAGAGATTGGGCACGAAGTGTTTGTAGAGATCAGAGGGCAGAAGGTCAAGAGCAAGGTTGTGCCAACGCCGTTTTATAAGCGGCCGAAAAAAGCGTAGTCAAGAATCAGAGTTCCAACAGTTATCCCAGAAAAATCAAAATTGCAGACAGGATGAACCATGGCATATCCGAAAGATTACAAGTACACCAAAGAGCACGAGTGGATCCAGGTAAAGGGCAACACCGCCACTGTGGGCATTACCGACCATGCGCAAGAGTCGCTGGGAGACATTGTGTTTGTTGAGCTGCCAAAAGTGGGCGCGCAGGTGGAAGCGGGCAAGAGCTTTGGCACAGTGGAATCGGTAAAGGCTGTCTCGGAGCTTTATGCTCCGGCGTCCGGCAAGGTGGTTGAGGTGAATGAAAGCCTGAACCAGGGGCCCGAAGCCGTGAATCATGATGCGCATAAGGCCTGGATGATAAAGCTGGAGTTGTCCAACCCGAGCCAGGCGGACGGGCTGATGTCAGCCGATGATTATGAAAAGTATGTTGCGGAAGAAAAATAGTTTTTTTCTGAAATCCCGAGCGTAGCGAGGGAGCCCTACCGCAGGCGAGAAACTTTGGGGCAAGGGACCGCTAAAACCACAAAGAATTTTTTGGATCACAACCATAGGCTTTAAAAGTATTAGAAGATCATAGGGCTCCTTCACGCGCAAAGACCGCGCGTTTCGGGATTTCAAAAAAACATGCGCTACTTACCAAAATCCCCTGCCGATCGTGCACAGATGATGCGCGAAATCGGATGCAAGTCCATTGATGACCTGTTTGCGCCGATTCCGGCGGAATACCGGCTGAACCGCGACCTGAAAGTTCCGCGGCAGATGGCGGAATCTGAAATCATCGACTATTTCCATGCTCGCGCGGATAACGCCGCTGCAGGCTATGCGCTGTTTCTGGGCGCCGGCGCTTATCACCACTATCGCCCGGTGGTGATTGACGCCATGGTTTCACGCGGCGAGTTCCTGACCTCGTATACGCCATACCAGGCAGAGATCGCGCAGGGAACGCTGCAGGCGATCTTTGAGTTCCAGACCATGATCTGCGAGTTGACTGGGATGGAAGTGGCGAACGCTTCAATGTATGACGGTTCAACCGGCGCGGCGGAAGCCATGCTGATGGCAGTGCGCATTACCGGCAGGAAGGCGGCGGTGGTGGCGCGGAGCGTGCATCCGGAATACCGCGAGGTGATGCATACATATACGCAGCACCAGGGGCTGCCGATTACGGAATGCGACTATTTGGACAACGGTCGCGTGGATATGGCCAACCTGGAAAAGAAAATTACCTCCGATACGGCGTGCGTGCTAATCCAGTCGCCAAATTTCTTTGGCACCATTGAAGATGTTGCCGCCGTGGCTGATCTGGCGCACAAAAAAGGCGCCCTCCTGATCGTGTCGATTGCTGAGGCGTTGTCGCTGGGAATCGTAAAGCCGCCTGTCGAAGCCGACATTGTTTCCATGGAGACGCAGTCTTTTGGTGTCCCGCTGGGATACGGCGGGCCCTACGCCGGAGTGATGGCGACGAAAGAAAAATTTGTTCGCCAGATACCGGGCCGGCTGGTAGGCGAAACAAAGGATAAAGACGGCAAACGCGGGTTCGTACTGACGCTCTCAACGCGCGAGCAGCATATTCGCCGCGAGAAGGCGACGTCGAACATTTGCACCAACCAGGCGCTGATCGCCACTATGGCAACGATCTACCTCACGATCTATGGCCGCGAAGGGTTGAAAGAACTTGCCGCCCAGAACCTGGCCAAGGCGACGTACGCGCGGAACGAGTTTGCGAAAAAGGGAAAGATCCTATTTGAGGGCGCGCCGCGCTTCAATGAGTTTGTGGTGAAGACGAAAGACGATGCGCACGCGATCAATAAACGACTGTTGGAAAAGAAGATGATTGGCGGCTTCCCGCTGAGCTGGCACTATCCGGAACTGGGCAATGCGTCCTTATGGTGTTGCACGGAGCTGAACAGCAAAGAGCAAATTGATGCAGCGGTGCAGGCGGTGGGCCAATGAGCAATAAAGACATCAAAAAAGCAACACACCACGTTAATCAGAATGAAGGGCTAATCTTTGAGCGGTCGTCACCGGGGAAGAAAGGTTACAGGCTGGCGCCGTTGGATGTTCCCGAAGTTGATTACGCAAAAGCGCTTGGATCGTCAGCCCGCGCGGACCTGGGCAATATGCCGGAGGTGAGCGAGATGGAAATCATCCGCCACTTTACGCGGCTTTCCACGTGGAATTACGCGATTGATCTTGGCATGTATCCACTGGGATCGTGCACTATGAAGTACAACGCGCGCGTGAACGAGGTTGTCGCGCGTTTTCCGGGCCTGGCGAATGCGCATCCTTACCAGCCGGCGGAAGTCTCACAGGGCGCGATGCGCGTGATGAAGGCGCTCTCCGATTGCCTGCTGGACATTACCGGCATGGATGCGATTACGCTGCAACCCGCCGCGGGCGCACATGGCGAGATGACCGGTATCCTGCTGATGCATGCGTATCTGCAATCGAAAGGGAACCCACGCAAGAAGATCCTTATCCCTGATTCCGCTCATGGGACCAATCCGGCCACGGCGGCCATTTGCGGATATGCTGTGGAAAATCTGAAATCAAACTCACGCGGCATGGTTGACGTGAGCGCGCTGGCGTCGCAGATGAATGAAGACGTCGCCGGACTGATGCTTACCAATCCCAACACGCTGGGCATTTTTGAGCAGGAGATCCATAAGATTGCCGACATTCTCCACGAGAAGGGCGGTCTTCTATATATGGATGGCGCGAACATGAACGCGCTGGTGGGTAAGACGCGTCCCGGCGATTTTGGCGTGGACGTGATGCACCTGAACCTGCACAAGACTTTTTCCACGCCGCATGGCGGCGGCGGACCGGGATCGGGGCCGGTGGCTTGCAAGAAGATTCTCGAACCTTTTTTGCCGAAGCCAGTAATCGTGGAGCGGGCGGACGGCACGCTGGCGTTCGACTACGACCGCCCGAAGTCGGTAGGGCGGGTACGCATGTTTTACGGGAACTTTGGCATGCACATAAGGGCGTTAGCTTACACGCTGGCGAATGGTCCGGACGGCCTGCGGCAGACTACGGAAGACGCTGTGCTGAACGCGAATTACATCCGCAAGAAGCTGGAAGGCGATTACACCTTGCCGTACCAGAGCCCGTCCATGCATGAAGTGGTCTTTAGCGACAGCATCCAGGAACAGAAGGGCGTGAAAACCGGCGACATCGCCAAGCGGCTGATTGATTACGGGTTCCATCCTTATACAGTATCGTTCCCGTTGGTGGTGCATGGCGCCATCATGATTGAGCCCACGGAAAGCGAGTCGCTGGAAGAGCTGGATTTGCTGGTGGATGCGATGAAGTCAATTGCGCGAGAAGCGGAGGAAGATCCGGAGTTTGTGAGAAATGCGCCGCATACGACCAGAGTGAAGCGGCTGGATGAAACGGCTGCGGCAAGAAAGCCGATATTGCGGTGGAAGCCAGCTTCTGCAAAGAGTGCGGGGGAATAGTGTGTTCACCGCAGAGAACGCAGAGGACGCAGAGAAAAAAGAGAACCAAATCAGTGGCATCATCCTGGACGCCGCGATTGCTGTGCATACTGCGTTAGGTCCAGGGTTACTGGAGAGCGCCTATCAAGCATGTCTTGCTTACGAACTTAACAGCAGAGGATTAAAGTCCAGACGCAAGTTCCGCTTCCAATCAGCTATCGAGGTATTCTGATCGATGCCGCATATCGCCTCGATCTTGTGATCGATGACCTGGTGATCATCGAACTGAAGGCTGTCGAGCGATTGATGCCTATCCATGAAGCGCAGCTTCTTTCATATCTTAAACTCAGCGGTAAACGCCTAGGATTGCTGATCAATTTCCATGTTTTGCGTCTCAAAGACGGATATAAGCGGATCGTAAATGGGCTTTAATATCAGGCCTCGGCGCTCTCTGCGTTCTCTGCGGTAAACGCCTTAAAGAACTTGTAAAGCGGTTAAGAACGGTAAACCAAGGCTAAGGTAACATTTCCGCTGCGGAACGCTTGAGGTACACTTTCTTTTAGCCATGCAATCTCTGAAGTCATATTTTCTCTGTCTACTACTTTCTATGTCTGCGCCCGCGCTCCTGGGGCAGACGGCCGCAGCCGGCGCCAACGACCCGGTACTGCTGCACACCTTGCAGCAGGAACTGGATCGCGCGATGAGTTCGCTAAGCAAGGCTGATCCTGCGCCCTATTTCATCAGCTACGCCGGAAACGAAGATTTTGGTTCCGTCATTATGGCGAGCAATGGCGCGCTGATGGCCAATATGAAGCGGCATGACCGCACCGTGGATGTTTCTGTGCGAGTGGGAAGCCGCGAACTGGACAACACGCACGGGGAGAACAGGTTCAACGCGGTGACTACCGCCTCACTCCCGCTGGAAGACAAGCCCGATGCGATTGCGCGGGTGCTGTGGATCAACACTGATCGGATGTACAAGAAGGCCGCGCAGGGATTTCTTGAGGTAAAGACCAATACAAAGGTCCGCGCGGATGAAGAAGATTCGTCGCCGGATTTTTCGGCGGAGAAGCCGCAGGTTTATATCGGCAAGGAAGTTGTTCCGCCAAAGTTTGACCAGCATGAGTGGGAAGAGCGGGTGCGCAGGCTTTCTTCAATTTTCAAGAAATATCCTGATATTGAAAGCTCGACTGTAGTGCTGCTGGTGGAGGATACAACGCGCTACTTTGTTTCGAGTGAAGGCTCGCGGCTGGTGGATTCGCGGCCATTGATCAGGGTGTTGGCACTGGGCAGCACGCGCTCATCTGACGGAATGGAGCTTGCAAGGTCGGAGACGTTTGATGCTTCCACCTTTGACAAGCTGGCGCCGGAACAGGAGATCGCGGCAAAGATAGAGAAGATTGCGCAGGACCTGCAGAAGCTGAAGAAAGCGCCGGTGGTTGAGCCTTTCAGTGGGCCAGCGCTGCTTTCCGGGCGGGCGGCAGCAGTATTTTTCCATGAGGTAGTAGGCCATCGACTGGAAGGGCAACGGCAGCGCGGAGAGAATGAAGGGCAGACTTTTACCAAGATGATCGGGCAGCCGGTTTTGCCGAAGTTTTTGAGCGTGGAAGACGATCCGACGCTGGCGAAGCTGGACGGCGTAGAGCTGAGCGGCAATTACAGCTATGACGAGGAAGGCGAGAAGAGCAAGAAGGTAGAGCTGATCTCGAACGGAATATTGAAGCAGTTCCTGATGTCGCGGATGCCGGTGAAAGGCTTTTTGCAATCGAACGGGCACGGACGCGGACAGGCGGGAATGATGCCGGTGGGACGGCAGGGAAATTTGATTGTCCGCTCCAACAAGACTGTGGTGGATTCACAGCTGCGACAGGAATTGATCAACGAGATCAAAAAACAGAAGA
>DASXKZ010000072.1:0-19229 GCA_036496525.1 Candidatus Angelobacter sp. | reverse complement strand
TGATAACGAATACACAATAAACGTATCCAACGGCGCACGCGGTGCAGCGAGTAGCAAATACTGTCCCAACAATAATAAGTGTAGGGACGCGGCCTACGCCAAAGCAGACAAAGAAGAACGCGCACGCATAAAAGCAGAGCGCGGACATTGGGCAAGGGTGCTGCCAAAAACAGCAGAAAAGCTTGTTGCTATTAGACCGCTGCTAGACCCGGCTAACCCAATATCTGTACGCACTTGCTGTTATCACCTGTTATCGAAAGGGTACCTGAAAAGTACCAAAAACTTTGGCGGTATGCAGGCGCACATCACGAAAGCTCGGCTGCGCGAAAGCGACGACCCTAACTTTTTAGACGACGAATGCTTTGTAGACCACAGCCGTGTGCTTGAGTTTAACGAAGGATACCTAGACACCAGTGACTTTTTGCATAATGTCAAGCAGTGGTACCGGCGCGACCATTGGCAGGAACAACCCGTGGTGCCGGTCATCCTGTGTGAGAAGCGTGGGCATGGCGACATACTCAAGACAGTATGCGGTACAGAACAGGTACGACTCTTTCTGTCAAAGGGAATACATGCACGTTCTTTTCTCTGCCTTATCGCTGAAAACGTCGAAGACATTCTTTCACGCGGGCAGGGCGTGCGTTTTGGATACTTGGGTGACCACGACGCCAGCGGCAGCCCCGCAGTCTAACCGTTGAAGAGTTCAGCGGGTTCGCACGGTATCTTGAAGAGCCATTCCGCACGATGGCTCTGCTGTGCGTGTGCTTCGGTTTGCGAATCAGCGAGGCGTTAGCCCTGAAATGGAGCGACGTGGACTGGCTGAACAGCAGATTGCTAGTGGAACGTGGCATCGTTTGTCAGAACATTGACGATGTAAAGACGGCAGAGTCACGAAAGCAGCTAACAATAGATCGTGACATTCTGGCGGTGCTTAAGGCGTGGAAGCAAGCAACCCAGTTCTCCGCAAGTGATGATTGGATGTTTGCATCCCCGGCGCAGCTTGGCCGGTTGCCATGGTCATACGACCAAATCTGGCGCGTATACCAGAAGGCGGCGAAGGCGGCTGGAATCGGCGGCTTTGGCACTCACGCTTTGCGTCATACGTTTCGTTCCTGGCTTGACGCCGTGGGAACCACTGTTGCTGTCCAACAGAAGCTCATGCGGCACAGCGATGTGCGCACGACAATGAACGTCTACGGAGATGTCGTAACGGACGAAATGAGCCAAGCTGCAACGAAAGTCGCAGGACTGGCACTGAACAGATTGTGAAACGGATTGTAAGTGTCCGTAACTGCTTTAGATTTGGTGAGCGCGGAAGGAATCGAACCTTCAACCTACTGATTAAGAGTCAGTTGCTCTGCCAGTTGAGCTACGCGCCCTTGCTGTGGAATCAATCAGATGAGGGACATCACAGGAAGCAATATCAGTGTAACACAAGGGATTTTGCCGCAAAGTCCCGTCGGACAGATGCGTAAAGGATTAATGCTCCATTTATGCAGATTCATTGAGGCTTAATGTTCCGTTCATCTGGCATTAAACCGGCAGACGTACAAATATCTCAATCGCTTCATCAAGGCAAAAATTCGAACCTGTCTTTTTTCCTTGGAATTCGAGAGAGCGGGCCCGTCTCCGGGCCCATTTTCATTTGTAATTGTTCAACACTGAAGAAGTTCGACTGCCAGAGGTTCAGTTGTCGGAAGGCGGATTGTCAAGAAGTGCAATTGCCAGAAGTATCAATTATCAGAGGGTCGATTGCCACAAGTTTGGTTGTGAGACAGGAATTGATTTCAGCCGGCAAAAATCCGATGGTCTGCGATCTTCATTGCGTCCTTGAGTAACCCGCGCTTCAACGCCTTAAGAAAGGCTTCGTAGTCCTTTTCCACCTGGCCGGCATACGCAAGCGCAAACTGCAGCAGCGCCTCCTCCGCTTTCCCAGGACGGCCCAGATAATCCGCCAGCAGCGCCGGATCTCCAGAGCGTGCATGTCCTTTGGCCAGAAGCTCGGCGCAGACTTTGCCGTATTCCATCAGGCGATTGCCCTTCAGCTCCTCCGGCTGCACGGAGCTTTTGTGGTCATTCATCTGGCGCACCAGGTAGTCGCGTCCGGCAATGGAGCACCAGCCCAGCAGCAGGTCAGAAAAAACCTGCAACGCGCGCTGACCGCGGACCACGCGCTCACCCTGATGGTTTAGCGCTGAGCGATCTTTATAGTATTCGGCATAGGCAGACTGCGGTTCTTCCTTGATCTGCAGGAACAGCGGATCGGTTTCACCACCATGCCGGCCCAGCATGAGCACAATGTAATCGCGCGTGCCCACACTGCCCGTGCCAACAACTTTGAATCCCACGTCAACCGGCTTGTAGCAGTCAAACACCATCTGCCGGTCGGGCGCCAGCGTGTTGCGATAGTCCGTGAGCGCATGCAGCACGGCTTTCGCTTCAGCGCCTTTCACGTCCCACATGGAGTCGCGCCGGTAGATAAAGCTGCGGCTGTTGCGTCGATCCGCGCGCGTCAACGTTCTTAAGCTATCCAGCGGTCTGGCGCGTTCTGCTTTTTTCAACGCAGATTGGATGACAGGATCACGCAGATTGCGCATCACGCGATGACGCGCCACCGCAATGGCGGGCATGGCGGCAAAGCGCCTGATCCAGTCGCAATATTCGCGGATAAAAACGCGCGTGGCATCCTTGCAGCTTGAAGTCGAATGGCCCGCTACGTGGCCTGCCAGAATAATGCTGGTAGCCATCCGCTTTACGTCCCACTCCCAGGGGCCGCGTTGCGTTTCGTCAAAGTCATTAATGTCAAGCGCAATCTGCGCGTCAGGCGTGGCAAAGAACCCGAAATTTTTTACGTGTGCATCCCCGCATAGCTGAACTTCAATTTTGGTGTGGCGCGCTTCTCCAAGATCGGCGGCCATGATTTCCACCGACCCGCGGAAGAAAACGAACGGCGACTGGCTCATCAGCTTGAATTTGACGGGAAGGAGTTGGGCGATGCGCTTTTTGGCGCTCTGCCGCAGCACGTCCATGGGATCGAACTTGCGGTGCGCCAACTGGCCCAGAGCTGAGCGGCCCAGATGGGCGCGCAGGGCGACGCCTGCTCCCCGGTCTTGCGTGCGGCTTTTCATTGCTCCTGCTATAGAGAAGCAAGCCTAGAGATTGCGCGAAGGGAGGTCAAGGATGGAATGTGAGGACCTAAGTTTGACCCTGATAATCCGGCAAATGCCGTTATTCGCCGCCCGGAAACCACTTAGCGGGGCCGGTGGGTTCCAGGCGCGCCAGTTCCAGCAGGGCCATGCAGCGCGCGTCTTCTTTACGCGCGGTTTCATGGAGCACTACCACTTCACGGGAATCTTCCTGCTCAATCACACATCGCCACAAATTGGGCGCGCCAGCGCTCTGGGGAACGATTCGGGCCTGGTAAGGTGACTGGACAATTCGCATTATTTCTCTCCTGGGCTGGGGATTGCTGCGGAGTACGCTGGTGTCAAAACGCTCTCTGAACCAACCTCTATTACACTACGCGTCAGGGTCTGCCAAATGTTAAAAACATGTTAAAAGATAGCTTTGCCCTGTGGAATACCCGGCAGAAACTCGGCCGAAGGACGGAACTAAGTCCCTTCTTACCTGATAAATAGCCGCTTACCTCGAAACCTCAGCCCGTTGTGGCTCTTTTACCACATCTAACTCCCGCTGGGTCCCGGCGGCGACAGGCCGGATATGCCAGATATCGCGGGCATATTCGGCAATTGTGCGGTCACTGGAGAAGGAGCCGGTACGAGCGACATTCAGAATGGACTTGGCAGTCCAGACATCGGGGTCACGATAGTCCTTTTCCGCGCGATGGCTGGCCTCAATGTAAGAGGAAAGATCGGCCAGATGGAAGTAACGGTCGCCACGGTCCAGCAACTCGTCCACAATCCAACGGAAAAGGCCGGACTCATCTGGACAAAGGCGATTTGAGCCCAGGCAATCCACAACGCGGCGCACCGCAGGGTCATTGTTATAGATTTCACGCGGATTGTAGCCGCGCGATTCCTGATACCAGCTCACGTCTTCACGCGTGAGGCCAAAGGTATAAATATTGGCTTCGCCCACGGCTTCCATAATCTCGATATTTGCGCCGTCAAGCGTGCCCAGCGTGAGCGCGCCATTCATGGCCAGCTTCATGTTGCCGGTGCCGGAAGCTTCCATACCCGCCGTTGAGATCTGCTGGCTCAGGTCAGCCGCCGGCATAATGATCTCTGCCAGAGATACGCGATAGTCGGGGACAAACACCACCTTGATGCGGTCTTTTATTCTGGGATCGGTGTTCACCACCTGGGCCAGGTTATTGATGAGCTTGATGATCTGCTTGGCCGCCCAGTATCCCGGTGCAGCTTTGCCGGCGAATATATAACTCCGCAACATTTGGGGCTCAATGCCATCTTCCACCACGCTCAGGTACTCATGGATCACGCGCATCACGTTTAGCAGTTGGCGCTTGTATTCATGAATGCGCTTTACGTGGACGTCAAACATCGATTGCGGATCAATGACCACGGCCGTAGTGTTAAAGACTTCGCGCGCCAGTTTTTCTTTGTTGTGCCGCTTGATCTCACGGAATTCTTTGCGGAAAGCAGGATCGCCCGCGCCTTTTTCAATGGCGCGCACACGCTCCAGATCGGTAATCCATTCTTCGCCCACGGTGCGAGTCAACAATGAGGAGAGGCCGGGATTGGCTTTCAATATCCAGCGCCTCGGCGCAACTCCATTGGTCTTGTTGCTGAAGCGCTCCGGCCAGAGCTGGGCAAAATCCGGCACCAGCGCGGTCTTGATCAGCTCAGAGTGCAGCCGCGAAACGCCGTTGATGGCGTGGCTGCCCACAATGGCCAGGTTGGCCATGCGCACCTGCTTTTCCGGGCCCTCTTCAATAATCGACATGCGCCGTTGCCGGTCAATATCTCCCGGCCAGCTACGCGCCACCGTGCGCAAAAACTGATGGTTGATGCCAAAGATAATTTCGGTGTGCCGAGGCAGCACGCGTTCAATCAATGAGACAGGCCATTTTTCCAGAGCTTCCGGCAGCAGAGTATGGTTGGTATAACCGAGCGTGGCCACGGTAAGCTCCCACGCGCGGTCCCAATCGAGCAGGTTTTCATCCACCAGCAGGCGCATTAGCTCAGCCACGCACAGGCTGGGGTGCGTGTCATTCATCTGGATGGCAACCTTGGAGGGCAATTCATCAAAGCCGCTGTGCGTTGCCATGTAATTGCGCAACAGATCACGCAGAGCGCACGCCACCAGAAAATATTCCTGGTTCAGCCGCAGCTCTTTGCCTGAGAGCACGGAATCAGAGGGATAAAGGACGCGGGAAATATTTTCCGAGGCAATCTTCTGCTCAACCGCGCGAATGTAGTCGCCGCGATTGAATATCTCAATGTCAAAATCTTCTGACGCGCGCGCGGTGAACAAGCGCAGGAAATTTACGGTATCGCCGCCGTAGCCCGCCACCGGCAAATCATTTGGCACGCCGACGACAATCTTGCTGTCCACCCAGCTCTGCCGCCGGTTGCCATGCGAATCGCGCGAAGATTGCAGCCGGCCATACATGGGCACGGTGCAGAAATCCTGGGGACGCTCAATGTAAAACGGCGTTCCTTCAGACTTCCACTGGTCCGGCTTTTCCCGCTGGAAGCCGCCAACAATCTCCTGCTTGAACATGCCGTACTCATAGTCAATGCCGTAACCAAAACCCGGCATGCCCATGGTGGCCAGCGATTCCAAAAAGCACGCAGCCAGCCGGCCCAAACCGCCATTGCCAAGGCCTGCATCAGGCTCTACTTCAAGAACGTCTTCCAGCTTTACGCCGAATTCCGCCAGCACGGAGCGGCACTCATCGCCCAGTTCCAGATTGCACAGATTGTCACTGAGCCAGCGCCCCATTAGGAATTCCATGGAGAGATAGCCCAGGCGCTTGACGTTCCCTTCACGATAATGCCGCTCGGTCTTGAGCAGGCCGTCAATCAGGTAATCGCGGATGGTGAGCGAGAGAGGCTTGAAGAGCTCGCGTGGAACAAGGCTGCCTCCCGGGCGAGCGAGGGCGTAATGAATGTGCCGCAGGATGGATTCACGCAGCGGTTCCGGATTAAACCGTGTTCCGGTCAATAAATCAGCGGCCATTCTGGATCATTGGATGCACGTCCCCAGGCAATCCGAGGATACGCGGCAACCCTTTTAGTATTGCACAGCGGCCTCTGGAAGCGCACTCAGGTGAAATACCCTGATCGCATTGGGCCTATTGCCGCTTTAGCTAAGGCTAGGGTGCTTGCGATGCCAGTCAGTCTGGCGCTGGAAGATACGCGCGGCCTGAACGATTTTGGCGTCATCCAGCGCGCGGCCAATAAACTGTATGCCCGCCGGCAGGCCGTGCTGGCCAAAGCCGCAAGGCACGCTAATTGCCGGGAGCCCGCAGATGTTGCCGATGCCGCCAATGGGATCGGCAAAGGTCAACGCCTCGTCCAGGTTGGCGTCGAGCTTGCTGGCTGTCACGGGCAGCGACGCCGTCGCAAGAACGTCAACGTGCTGGAAAATTTCATCCATCTTTACTTGCAGAATCGCGCGGATGCGCTGGGCCAGGATGAAATCTGACGCGCTGATCTCTTCATTCATGTAGCCGCCGATTTTGCCCAGCGGATCGTTCAGCTCGGCAACGCGACCGGATTGGATGAGTGAGCGAAATGCGGTTGCACCTTCCACGGACACTACCAGCCCTGCGGCGGTTTCCCAGGGACCGTCAGGCAGCTTGATATTGCTCAGCTCAATCGAAGGACTCTTTACCAACACTTGGCGCGCGGCCATCACAGCCTGATTTACGTCAGGAGAGATTTCTTTCCACTGGTTTACCAGCCAGCCAACGCGCAGCTTGCCCTTTACCTCGGGAGCACCGGGATATTTGGCTGCGACTTCCGGCAGTGAGCCCAGATCTTCCGCGTCATGGCCGGAAATAACTTTCAGGACCAAGTCGCAATCATCGGCGCTGCGGGTGATGGGGCCAATCTTGTCCATGGTGTAAGAGAGAGCCATCGCGCCGCTACGGCTCACGCGTCCATAGGTGGGCCGCAATCCGCTGAGCCCGCAAAAACCTGAGGGACAAATGATCGATCCCCACGTTTCTGTCCCAATGGCAAAGGCCGCCAGCCCTGCTGCGCTAATAGCGGCAGAGCCGCTTGACGATCCACACGTCCAGTAATCGGTGTTCCAGGGATTTTTGGCCGCGCCGGTGGCTGAGGCTGAGGCATATCGATATCCCATGCCGCCGGCCAGTTCGATCATTGCGGCTTTGCCCAGCAGCACCGCCCCGGCCGCTTCCAGCTTCTTGATGACGGTTGCGTCATTGTCAAAGCGCTGGTCAGCATAAGGACGCGCACCCCAACCCGTGGGATATCCTTTGACCGCAAGAAGATCTTTGGCTGCGTAAGGAATGCCATGCAAGGGTCCGCGATACTTCCCTGCTGCGATTTCTTTTTCCGCGGCGTGTGCCTGCTGCAACGCCAGATCGGGCGTGAGCGTGGCATACGCATTCAGCTTTTTGCCGATTGAGCGGCTGCGATCAAGATAACTTTCCGTGAGTTCGACGGGTGAAAGCTGACGTGCATGGATGCGCTTGGCGAGTTCGGTAACGGAGAGAAAGAGAATGTCTTCACTGAGCATTTATTTGTTCTCTTTCCGGGACTTGGCTTGGGCAGATTTCGTCGCACCGTTTTCTTTTGCTGTACTGGGCTTCTCTTTCGCGGTGCCTGGTACAGTGCCTGGCTTTGTCTCAGCTCGATAAGCGCGAAAGGCGTCCGCCGGCTGATCGCCATTTTCAAGCTTAAAGGCGCGCATCTTTTCCAGGCCTTCCTGCGACTCAGCCATGATGCGGTGGATATCGGCTTTCTGCTCGTCATTCAGCCGGTCACCATATTTACGGAAGAGGGACGCCACCTTCATCTCCACTTCAGCCTGGGCGGAAGCAGAAAGCTTGGCCATGGCGGCGCGGGTCTTTTGATCCAGCGACTGGGCTTCCACCGGCAGGTTAGTGGCGACAGTCTGAGCCAGGGTATCGATTGACAGGGCCTTTCCCTTTGGAATCAATGCAGTAGTGGCAGCCGCAGCGGCACCGAGGGCAAATTGGCGCCGGCCAAGCAGGAATTTGGGCATCCCATTCTTCTCCGGGGTTAAGAAGTTCTAAGCGGGGAGAGTAAATGAAGCGCGTCTTCTCGGTCAAACACGGGAGCAGGAGCTTGCATCAAAATAAAGGCCGCTCGTCCTCAGCTCATATTTCACGGATGGTTTGCCCATGGCACGCTGGATTGCTTTTGACCAGAAAACGACTTCTATTCTTCGTTCAACTTTGGCACAGGGAACAAGGATTGACACGCTTCTTCGCGGACCAGTGGATTACGCGCTGGCCAGGCCCAGCGCTGTGATTGCCGTGCTTCCCGCTGGTGATGGTTTGGGTATTGCAACGTTCCGGCGGGCGCGGGCAGCAGTGACGCAGCGTGCCGCGACCGAGCAAGTTCGGAACAGTCTTCCCCCGCTTCCAACCGCGCAATATGCGTCCACACGCGCAGGCGGTTTCCTGGGCCTGAGCGACGAGCCGGTTTTCGACGACGAAGCACCCCAGGAAAGAAAGGGCTGGTGGCGGAAGTTCTGGGATGAATAGTTTCTGAAATCCCGAATCCCGCGCTAGCGGGTGAGGGAGCCTTATAGCTACCGAGAATTCTTCGCATCGTTGGGGCCGCGAGTTTTCGCGAATGATCGCGAATTGTTTTTGAAATTTCGACCCTGAGCTTGTCAAAGAAAGAGATCGATAACCAGAATCTCGTGAGGACGCCTTGATGCGGCATCTCTGACGAAAGCATTCTCGGGATCCTTCGACTTCGCGCCCGCAACCAATGTTACGGAAGAACTTTCGTGGCGCTTCGCTCAGGACGACAGCTTTAAACTTTGTCAAATGACCCTATACAATTTCACAGTAGGATCGACAACAGTTTTGAAAACCAGGCTTTTAACCAGCCGATAGTTCTCTCCCCTTTACACTCTGGACTTTAGAAAGTCGAGAGCCCGGTTCCATTGAAGGAGTAATGATGCAAAAACGCAGACTTGGAAAAAGCAATTTGGAAGTATCAGCCATGGGCCTGGGTTGCATGGGGATGAGTTTCGGGTTGGGCCCGGCCATGGACAAGAAGGAAGGAATCTCACTGATTCGGAAGGCCGTTGAACGCGGCGTTACATTCTTTGATACCGCGGAAGTTTACGGGCCATTTGCTAATGAAGAGTTGGTGGGCGAAGCGCTGGCTCCGTTTCGCGATCAGGTGGTGATCGCAACGAAGTTCGGATTTAAGATCGATCCCGCCACCGGTAAGTCGGTCGGGACCGACAGTCGCCCCGACCACATCAGAGAAGTTGCCGAGGCGTCGCTCAAGCGGCTGAAGACGGACCGCATAGACTTGTTTTATCAGCACCGCGTCGATTCCGACGTGCCCATTGAAGACGTGGCGGGAGCGGTGAAGGAGTTGATCCAGCAGGGCAAGGTGAAACATTTCGGCCTTTCAGAAGCGGGCGTGAAGACCATACGGCGCGCACACGCGGTGCAGCCAGTCACGGCGCTCCAGAGCGAATACTCACTTTGGTGGAGAGAGCCTGAAGCTGAAATCTTGCCGGCCCTTGAGGAACTTGGCATCGGGTTTGTTCCATTCAGCCCGCTGGGCAAAGGCTTTCTTACGGGCAAAATCAGCTCGGACACGCAGTTCGATAAGTCCGATTTTCGCAATGTTGTACCGCGCTTCACGCCGGAGAACCGGCAAGCGAACCAGGCTGTGGTTGACATGATTGGCAAAGTCGCAGAACAAAAAAAGGCCACTCCCGCGCAGATCGCGCTCGCATGGATTCTCGCCCAGAAGCCCTGGATGGTCCCCATTCCCGGCACGACCAAATTGCATCGGCTGGAAGAAAACATTGGCGCGGTCAACATAGAACTTACACCTGACGATCTCCGCCAGATCGACATTGCCAGTTCGAAGATTGCGGTGCAGGGAGAGCGGTATCCGGAAAATCTACAGAAATTGGTCAACCGATAAAGTATGCCAGACGCGCATGACCAAGACCTGCTGGCATCCCTGCTGGATTCGTGGGACCGAAACAACACAATACTGATCAACTTGCTTCGCGCCATTCCAAAAACCGGACTTAACGCCAGGGCGATGCAGGGCAGTCCATCGGTGGCAGAACTTCTTGGGCATATTCATTATGTGCGTCTTGTGTTTGTTTCTGAGGACGCCCCTGAGTTCGCCAGTGAACTGCCCGGGAAAGAATGGGCGTCTGAGCCTGATGCAGATCGCATGGCGCAGCATTTGAACGACAGCGCCAAGGCCGTGCGGGACGCAGTCAAGAGCAGAGTGGAAGCAGGTCGCGCGATGGACGTTCATTATGACCATCCAATCCTCCTGCTTCAGCACATGATCTGGCACGAGGGTTATCATCATGGACAGATCAAGCTCGTACTCAAGTTGGCGGGCCACGCGATAAGCAATGAGGAAGCTGGGCCGATCACCTGGGGTGTCTGGATGCGCACGTAACACTTAAAACCGTTTCATAGGGGGCGTGAACTTAAAGGCAAGCACAAGGTCCCTCCATCCTACTCGCGCGCTGGTAAAAGCGCGCGCTCGCTTAACGGACGTCGGGATGACGATTCAATGATTACGTTAATTCAATAAAAACTGTTTAGCGAAAAACAATTTGAAAAAGGAAGTTACAGAATGGAAATTAAACGAGCAGGCTCACAGCCTTCCGGCAAGGGACCAGCAGACTGGTTCACCGGCACAGTACGCATCGACCCGCTTTTTCAAGCGCCAGATCCGGCATTTGTCCAAGGCGCGAGCGTGACCTTTGAGCCGGGAGCGCGGACGGCATGGCACACGCATCCGCTGGGTCAGACTCTTATTGTCACGGCCGGCTGCGGCCGCGCGCAACGGTGGGGCGGTCCTGTTGAAGAGATCCGGCCCGGTGATGTGGTCTGGTTCTCGCCTGGAGAGAAGCACTGGCACGGCGCTGGACCAACCACGGCCATGACGCACATCGCCATCCAGGAAAAGAAAGACGGCAAGGTAGTGGACTGGATGGAACACGTCAGTGACGAGCAGTACAAGTCCTGACATAATTCCATAGCATGACAGCACTATCCGCGTGGGAAAATTTCTATGTAATTGTCGGCTCTTCTGCGGGCGCACTGATTGGATTGCAGTTCGTCGTGATAACCCTCATCGCCGCCATGCCCAGGCGAGCTGGCACGGCGCAGGCCGGCGCAGCGTTTTCTACTCCCAACGTCGTTCATTTTGGATCTGTACTGCTGCTGTCGGGAATTCTGAGTGCACCCTGGCAAGCGATTGCTCCCGCCGCAGTTCTATGGGGCCTGCTGGGTCTTAGCGGGATTGTGTACGAGATCGTGGTGTTCCGTCGCATGCGAACCCAAAGTGTATATATGCCCGTATTCGAAGACTGGCTGTTTCACGTCCTGCTGCCGTTTGCGGCGTATACCACGCTCGCTGTAACGGCCTTTGCGGCTGGTTCTCATTTACGCGAGGCGCTGTTTAGCATTGGAGCGGCAGCATTGCTGCTGCTGATTGTGGGCATTCACAATGCGTGGGACGCTGTTACGTACCATGTATTTGAAAAGGCGAAGACTTAACCACAAAGGTCACGAAGGAACACAAAGGCAGGCAAATGATCGATAGAGGCTGCGTCTTTATAGCGACAGCACGTAGTGATACTCGGAAAATTATTTTTCAAATATGTCCCGGAAGTCGTCGAAAACGACACTATATAAGTAGAGGGGATTTCTCGCTACGCTCGAGACTCCGACCTTTGTGAGAACGCCTTGATGCAGCATTTCAAGATGGAAAGATCCTCGGGATCCTTCGACTCCGCGCCAATCCATATCTTTGTGCCCGCGATTTTGCGGCGCTCCGCTCAGGACGGCAGTTCTAAACTTTTTGGAATGCCCATGACCGCATAAGACTGACAGTGCAATCATCGCTAAACTTGGGGGTTTAACAAGCTGATAGGGATCCCTCCCCTTCGGCAAGCTCAGGGTTCGGGATGTTTAAAAGGTAAACGCCAACCCACCGCGCAGTGAGCGGGCGGACTGGACCATGTACACGGTGCGTCCGTCCTGGCCCATTACAGGAACGTAACCCTGGGCAAGCAGGTTGCGCAGGTCAAGCAGCGCGTCCATTTTGGCGGGGATGAAAGATGTTCCTGGAATTGGCTGGCGGATAAAGAAGCTGAGATAGGGGTCGGTTTGGCCGGGGCCGGCGTTAAACGCATCGACCGAAGAGAGCGTGTTGCCGCTGGTCCATTTATAGGAAGCAATCCAGCGTGTGCCAGTTGAAGGGATATGGCCGTAAAGCTTTGTTCCCACGGAATGCTGACGGCTGGTGTTCAGCGCCTGCGCCAGGGCCTGCCATTCTGCGGCTGAATCAGCGCCAATAGTTTGACCGGTGGAGTAGTCCACGGTGGCCGTGAGGTCGTCAGAAATTTTGCGCTGTACCACCACGCGCGCGCCGGTGCTGCTTACGCCCGGGTTATAGCCATAAGAGAATGTGCCGGAATAAACATCAGGCAGCACGTCATTAGAATAGCTGGAAGGATCGCCTGCGCCGGTGAGGATGGCATTACGCACGTGGTCAAAGAATGCAGCCACCTGCACGCTGGTATCGCCCATGCGGCGCGAAACGGAAAGCTCATGGTGCGCGGCCTTTTCTAATTCAGGCTGGCCGTTGAGCAATGCCATACGCGGGCCGGACTCGCTGAGATCGGCGGGGGCGGAGTCAAAGCCCTTGGCCGCGCGCGTATCGGGCTCAGCAGTGGCGTAGCGGTATTCCACCAGCATGTTGGGCGAGAGATGCACGTCAACGGAGCCGTGCGGCCGCAGCGCGATGACGCGGTTAGCAAACTCGGTGGATTGCAGATCAGCGCCGTAACTCAGGTCGATAAAGCCGGCAACCGTAGTGCTGTCAGAGCTGCTCATGGTAACGGCAGCGTAAGGTGAATTCTGGACACCAGTGCCCGGCGCGGCAAAATGCCGATAAGTTACGGTAAAGGTCGGGCGGGAAGAATCACCGATGTCATGCGAGTAAGAGGCACGAAGCACGCCCGTGGGGTCGCCCGAAGAAGCGCCGATGTTGCCATTGAAGGAAAGCGTTCCTGACGAAAAAAGCGATTTCTCCAAGGCGAAAGCCGTAGTTACATCGCCTGCACTGCCAAAGCCGCCGGCTTCAGCGCCCGCCATAAAAGCAACGCTGGCTCTCAGCGCATCGTCACTGCCGCCGCGTTCGGATTTGCTATGCGAGACCACAACCATTGACGAACTATCACTGCTGTCTTTGTCTTTTTCCAGGACGCGAAGGATAGGCCGGTTGGTGGCTGAGCGCAGGGTCCAATGCCAATCGTCGGCATCTTCATTATCAGAACGACGGGCAGGCATCAGGCGAAGTGCATCTTCCAGGGTATTGACCGTGAGGTTGATGATGAGGTGCGCGCCGGTGTGCAGAAGAATGTTTTCCCGCAGCGATGGAAGGAAAGATGCGGCTGTTACCTTCACATAATAATTGCCGGCCGGCAGATTGTTGGCCAGGTAATAACCGCGCGAATCAGTAAAGACGGTTGTGCCCACTCTGGCGGCGGAAACAAAGACCTCCACCACCGCGCCCATCTGGGGCGCTCCGGAACTGTCTTTGACGTAGCCCGCAATGGCTCCAACGCTGGCCGCATGAAGCGGCGCCCATGCCAACAGGACCACCAATAGACATCCGAATTTGCGGGTCATAATCCACCACCTACAAGTAAAGTGGGGCCCTCGTGCAGCTTATTGCTGTACGGCGAACTTGGCCGTGGGTGAAATCGTCTGTTTGGAAATCTGGTCGTTCACTTTAATCGTTACCTGGTATACGCCGGGGTCAAGCTGGCTCAATTGCAGGCTCTTGCCAAGGGTCACCTGCTCGCCAACGTTCCCCATCTGGGCCGTTGATTCCGTGAAGTCTAGCACATGCTGGTTGGTCGCGGTGTTTACCACCTGGTATTCCACCGTGGCAGAAGGCTTGTTCGTCTTCTGGTCAACGCCAAGATTGTAAACCTGAAGCCAGAAGTTGACCTTCTCTTTTTTGGTAAAAGAAGCCGGTTTGCCATCGGCAGGCCTGACCTTGGGCCGCACCTTGTTGGTGCCGATAACGAAGTTTCCAGTGCCGACTTCACGCGCCGGAACCGGTTCCATCTGGTCAGCAAGAATCAGCGTGGAAGAAGTAAGCTTTTCGTCGCCGAAATCGGGGACCGTATAGCTGCGGCTGAAAATGCCAGTTTTGTCGCCATTAACGTCTTTTACCACCACGTCAAGCCGGTAAAGCCCGGGACGCATGGGCAGGGCCTTCCAATAAAGCGATGTGTTGTTGATTTCCTTTTCCAGCAGCTCAGCCGGGATATCGCGGTGCAGTGTTTCTTCAAAAGTCTGCACGATCTGGCCGGAAAGTTTGGTCAGCTGTCCGTAAACATTCACGACCGCGCGCTGAATGCCTTCTTTGTTGGCGAACGTAAGGCCTTTCAATGGAACCTGCAGCGTGATGGGCACCAGCACGGTGTCAGAAGTCAGCTTGACGAAGTCAACTTGGACATCGAACGGCAGCAGATTGGTGCGGAATTTGTGGGTGACCAGCTCATTTTGCAGGTCTTTAAATTTGATGTCTGGAGCGCGATTCAGCTTGGCAAAGGTCTCCATGCGATCAAACTGCTTGGACTGATTGTTGCCGTTGAAAGGACCGGCCCCGATCGATTCCAGGCCGCCACGGAAACGGTCAGCCTTGTTGGCCTGCCCCATTTCTTCCATCGTGGTAAGACCGGCATTGGGGACATGCAGGAGCGCGTCCTTCTTGGAGCGGTCCAGCGTCATTTCATATGCGCCGCAACCGCAATCGTCTACAAATTCGATTTCAATTTCCTGGCCAATACCTTCCAGATAGCGGTAACGCCACACTTCAAACGGGAAAGTTTCAGTTGATCCGCCGCCTTCTTCCGCCGGCCGCTGATAAGGGCCGCCCATGGGGTGTGAATCAGTCGAGGTAGGCGGACCATACATGATATAAATTCTTCCGCGGTCAGTGCGCCAGCCCGGCATGCCCGCGGCGTAATGCTCATTGGCATAGGCAATGCGCCGGTAATGCTCTTCCTTGTATTCGTTCTCAGCAGTATCTGGCGTGGGGTCGCGACGTTGCCAGAATCCCTCGATAAAAATGTCGCGTTCGGCGTTATTGGATAGCTTCTTGAACGCGGAGAGCTCTTCATCCGTGATGATCCAGCGGACGTCCTCGTCCAGCCATTTCTTGTAGACACCGCCTAATTTTTCTTTGATTGCGGCTTGGTCATCCTTTTTCCGCTGGCGTTTCAGCGGGTCCTGTTGGTTATCCGTTTGCGCCTGGGCGGAATCGCCGGACTTGGAATCTTTTTCCTGGGCCTGGACTACAAAACAGCCTGAACCAACCAATGCAGCCAATAAAAACACGATATAAAAGCGGGGGTGACGGGATAACACTGCTAAGCCCTCCTTCAAACGGGCAGATACTTGGATTTTACGTCCTTTTTGAGCCCATAATCAAGGATGTAACGCTAAATCTGCCCTTTTCTTATCGACCTTAGAATGCGATTTGGGACATTTCTTGCTAACAATTTTGGGTTCTTTGCTTAATCAAGCCATAGAGAATGGCGGCCCAACCCGTTATAATTTAGATTGGTATCTGCCCACCGTTAAATTCAACGCCCTCGTGCAGCTCTTCTGCCCTTGACGAAGGAACTTTCCCCTTCCCACCGGCGTATATAAGGTGAGCGTAATTCGTGGCTGTGTGTGCCGGAAGGTTAATTCATGAACGCAAAGAAAATTGCCATTATCGTTGGGGTCGTCATACTGCTGGGTGCGATTGTTGGCTTCACAGTCAACCAGAGCCAGAAGAACGTTGTCACTGTCCAGACAGGCAAGGTTTATAAGCAGGATATTTCCTCCGTGGTCACGGCTTCCGGCCAGATCAAGCCCAAGACGATCGTCAATGTAGGCGCGAATGCCATGGGGCGGATTGTCCGCCTGTTCGTCCGCGAAGGTGACACGGTAAAGAAAAACCAGGTGCTGGCGCAGCTTGAAAATGTGCAATCAGCGGCTGATGTGGCCATGACGCGCGCCACGCTTGAGAGCAGCCAAACAGACGCTGTTGCCGCCCAAGCCGCGCTTAACACTGCGCAAGCGCAGTATAAGAGCAGCGCTGCGGACCTGGAACGCGCCAAGCTTGACTATGATCGTTACCAGGGTCTCTTTAAGGCGCAACTGGTTTCCAAGGCGGATTTCGACGCAAAAAAAAGCGCCTATGAAGTAGCTGACGCCACGCATGCCCAGGACGCCGCACGCATCGCGCAAAGCAAGGCACAACTTGACTCCGCGAATGGCCGCATAGGCCAGGCGCGCGCTTCGTTGACTCGCGTGAATGATGTTCTTAGCAAGACCACTTACACCGCTCCATTCAACGGCACTGTAACGAACCTTCCTGTTCATGAAGGCGAAACCGTGGTCATGGGCATACAGAATTCTCCAGGCAGCACGCTGATGACGGTTGCGGACATGTCAATCATCACGGCGGAAGTGCAGGTGGATGAAACCGACATCGTCAACGTAAAACTCGATCAGCAGGTGGAAGTCACGATTGACGCGATTCCCAACCAGACTTTTAAGGGCACGGTAACGGAAATCGGCGATAACGCTATCATCCGCTCCACCGGCGTTTCCACTTCACAAAGCACTGCCGGCACCCAGGAAGCCAAGGATTTCAAGGTCGTTGTGACTCTCACTGATCCGCCGCCAAACCTTCGTCCTGGACTTTCCGCCACGGCCAAGATCACCACCGGCATGGCGCATGACGCTGTGACCATTCCTATCCAGGCGCTCACCATGCGTGACAAGAATGATCTTGAAGCGCAGAAAAAGCCGGCCAAGGCGGCCACTGCGGACAAGACTGCTCCTGCAGGGGCTCCCGTGAAGAAAGAAAACAATGACATTCAAGGCGTCTTTGTGGTCAATAAGAACAAGAAGGCCGAGTTCCATGAAGTTGTTACCGGCCTGACCGGAAGCACTGAGATACAGGTAAAAAGCGGCTTGGAGCCGGGCGACGAAATCATTACAGGCAGCTATAAAGTTCTCAAGACCCTGCGCAACGGTGCCGGCGTGAAGGTGGATAATTCCGTGGTCAAACTCGGAGAGTCGTAACTCTTGCGTCTTTTTAACGTCTAAAGGTTTACAGGACTAAAGTCATAAGTGGGGTAGGAGTGGCACCAGACCAGGAGAAGTTGATGTCAACACAAGTAGCCGATATTTCCGACAAGATCATCGCGCCGCCATCGGAATGCATCATCTGCACTGAAGATCTGTGGAAGACTTACCAGATGGGCCAGGAACAGGTGCATGCTCTCCGCGGCGTGAACCTGCGCATTGATCGCGGCGAATATGTTGCCATCATGGGTCCTTCCGGCTCCGGCAAATCTACTCTGATGAACCTGATCGGCTGTCTTGATACGCCTACCAAGGGCCGCTACTGGCTCAACAGCAATCTGGTGAGCGAGCTTGACGATGACGAGCTGGCGCGCATTCGCAATAAAGAAATCGGCTTCGTTTTTCAGACGTTTAACCTTCTGGCCCGCGCCACCGCGCTGCACAACGTTGAGCTTCCGTTGATCTATAGCGGCACGCCGTCTGACGAGCGCATTGCCCGCGCCAAAGCCGCGCTCCAGGCCGTTGACCTGGGCGAGCGCATGAACCACAAGCCCAACGAGCTTTCCGGCGGACAGCGCCAGCGCGTCGCCATTGCCCGCGCCCTGGTGAATAATCCTTCGATCATCCTGGCCGATGAGCCCACCGGCAACCTTGACTCGCAGACCGGAAACGAAATCATGAAGCTGATGGAAGACCTGCATCGCAAAGGCAATACCATTGTGCTGGTCACGCATGAAGCTGATATCGCCGAGCACGCCTATCGCGTCGTGCATATCAGAGACGGTGTCGTCGCCAGCGACGAGCGCAGAAGCAGAATTGCGCCGCCGGAGTAGTTTTGCCGCAGATTGAGCGGATAAAAATGATCTGAAGAAGGGGCGCACGGATGCGCCTCTTTTGTTGTATTGCGACGATGGTTTGAAAAGCGGCCCCGGTGAAAGAGCGGCCCTTCAGGGCCGCGTAAAGACTCTCAAGCCCTGTCATCCTGACCGACTCCGAAGGGAATTCGCAGAAGAACATCCTTGCTGAAATGCAGTACTCCACTTAATCTCTTACAGCCATGCCCGCTGAGCTTCAAACCGACTTGTCCGCGCCTTCTTTCGGCCTGCACAACCCAAGGCTCAGATTTTCATGGCTTCTGCCGCTGGGACAGATACTTTTTTGTGCGGTGCTTCTGTTTCCTGTCCGGCTCATGATTCTCCATGGGCTGAACATACCTCTTCCTATTGGGTCGAGCAGATTATGGCGCCAGGCTTTTTTCCATGGGTCAAAACAAATTTTCTCTTGACCTCAGTCACGGCCTTGAATCTTCCCGGCCTCATTATTCAGCTGCCCTACGTCATTACAAGCCCCACCAAGCGCGAATGGATGCCTGCGGACGTGGATTTTCGCGTATGGCGCGCCATCACCTTACCGTTGTTGTGTTTGCCGTTCTGGTGGATCGCTGGTCGGAGCATCGACGCTTTGACCGCACTCAAGCATCATCAGATTGCGCCCAGGATTCGATGGCCGGAAGTTGCTATTGGCTCAGTCTGGTTAGCCGGTGGGGTAACACTATTCATCGGCTTTCTGGTCTCTCCTCCGAGTGATAAGGATATAAACTTCACTCTCTTCTGTGCTTCAGGAGGCCTATGGGCCATGCTCGGCGCACTGTCGGTCATCGCCCGGTTCCGTCAATGGCGGTTCAAGAAAAGGCAAAAAGCCATCAGCTAAACAGAACTTTGATTACGCTACGCTACTGCCCGAAAAGGGCCCTCTCTTCTACCGACAAGGAGGCCAACAGTTCGTGCCCTGACAGCAGCATTGAACCTCGCCTTTAGCCGTTGCGCATGACGCTTCAGCGTCATGTTGGTGAAAGAGCGGCCCTTCAGGGCCGCGTAAAGAACATTTTCAAAAGCTCTTCCTTGCGCCGCAG
>DASXKZ010000071.1:0-13113 GCA_036496525.1 Candidatus Angelobacter sp. | reverse complement strand
TAACAAATACGCCTTGCAACCTGAATATGCAATTGATTTGCTGAGATGGTCTATGGATTTTACTAGGGCAGAGCGCAAACACATTGTGCGGCAAAAAATTCTCCGCTTACTCCGGCGATACCTTGATGGATGTGCGCAAGTAACAGCAAAAGAAACAGGGCAGCCTAGAGCTGCCCTGTTTGATGTAGATTTCGAAATGGTTACGCTGGTGAAGGTTTGCCCGGCGCGATTCCCGGCGTTCTGCCCGGCTCCGGTTTCAGGACCTGCTGCACGCCGTCGCCATCACCCTTTTGCGGGATCACGCGTGCGGGAAGCTGTTTGCCTTCAAGAATCAGCTTCAATTCGGTGGCGTCCAAAACTTCGCGCTCCAGCAAAGCCAGGGCTATGCGGACCATAGCATCACGGTTTTCCAGAATAATGTTCTTGGCCTTTTCATAGCCTGTATTGACCAGGCGACGCACTTCAGAATCAATCTCTCGCGCCGTCTCTTCACTGAAATCGCGATGCTGCGAAAGCTCGCGGCCCAGGAAGATCTGCTCTTCTTTCTTGCCGAAGGTCAGCGGTCCAAGGCTGCTCATGCCCCACTCGCAAACCATCTTGCGCGACATTTCCGTGGCGCGCTCAATGTCATTGCCCGCTCCGGTGGACATCTGGTTGAGGAAGATTTCTTCCGCCAGCCGTCCGCCCATCATTACGGCAATCTGCGTGTTGAGATAGTCAAGTGTGTAATTGTGCTTGTCTGTTTCCGGCAGCTGCATGGTCACGCCCAGCGCCATTCCGCGCGGAATGATAGTGACTTTATGCAGCGGATCAGCGTGCGGCATAAGCGCAGCCACAATGGCGTGGCCGGCTTCATGATACGCGGTGACCTTCTTTTCTTCTTCCGTCAACAGCAGGCTCTTGCGCTCCGCGCCCATCAGGACCTTGTCTTTAGCCAACTCAAAGTCATACATCAGCACGGATTTGCGATTGTTGCGGGCCGCATTCAGTGCTGCTTCATTCACCATGTTGGAAAGTTCAGCGCCGGAAAAGCCCGGTGTGCCGCGCGCCAGAATGGAAAGATCAACGTCATCTGCCAAAGGAATCTTGCGGGTATGCACGCGGAGAATTTCTTCGCGTCCACGAACATCAGGAAGTGGAACCACAACGCGGCGGTCAAAGCGTCCCGGCCGCAGCAGAGCGGGATCAAGCACATCTGGGCGGTTGGTTGCGGCGATCAGGATCACGCCTTCATTCGATTCAAAACCGTCCATTTCCACGAGCAACTGGTTCAGCGTCTGTTCGCGCTCGTCGTGCCCGCCGCCCAGGCCAGCGCCGCGATGGCGTCCCACAGCATCAATTTCATCAATGAAGATGATGCAGGGAGCGTTTTTCTTGCCCTGCTCAAACAGGTCGCGTACGCGGCTTGCGCCCACGCCAACGAACATCTCAACAAAATCAGAACCGGAGATGCTGAAGAACGGAACATTCGCTTCACCGGCAACGGCACGCGCCAACAGGGTCTTACCGGTTCCAGGATGGCCAACCAGCAAAACGCCCTTGGGAATGCGTCCGCCAAGCTTCTGGAACTTCTGCGCCTCGCGCAGGAACTCAATGATTTCGCGCAGCTCTTCCTTGGCTTCATCCACGCCGGCCACGTCTTTAAAGGTGATCTTCTTCTGCTGCATAGAGAGCAGCCGCGCGCGGCTCTTGCCGAAGCTTAAAGCCTTGTTGCCGCCGGTCTGCATTTGCCGGATCATCACGAACCACAGCACACCCAGCAAGATAAATGGCGAGAACTGGATAATCGCCATTGGCCAGTTCCAGCCTTGGCTATCCTTAAAGGTGGTCTTGGTTTCTTTGTGGTCGTCCAGCGCCTTCAATAAATCGGGATTCGTGGCGGGAACCACGGAGTGGTACATGCTGCCATTTTTCAGCTTGCCCCGGGCCACGTTGCCTTCAATCGTCACATCAACAACATTGCCCTGATTGAGCTCCGACCTGAATTGCGTGTAGGCAATCTCCTGGTCCTTACCGGCGTTTGGACCGCCCTGAATCATTCTCCAAAGGACGACGGCGACCGCTACCAGCGTCACCCACAAGATCACCGTTTTAAATGTCGAATTCACTGATCGCTCCTAGGTTTCCCGGTCAGGACACATATCGGCTGACCTGCATAAACTTTTAATGACGTCGTATCTATTACAGACGTTTTGCAATGAAAAAGGTTCCCCGAGCCCTTGAAACGCAGGGTTAACACCGATTAGATGCTGAACCACTGGGCTTTGGACTTAAACTTTCCCACAGTCAATGATTTTATACCCATTCCCGCCACTCTGGAGGCGGTAAAAGCGCTTAAGACATGCTTAAGGAATTACCCCAGACTCAGCCCGTCCAGCTATATAAGGGAGGTTACGGCCCAAATGGCGCTCCCCCAACCCATAGCCTACGACAAAATTCTCATTCATGAGAAAACCAAAGTAATCGGGCTGCAGGGACACACGGCGGGCGGATTGCTTGTCCAGAAGGACAGCCAGTTTCACGGTGGCAGCACCCCGTCCCACCAGGTTCCGAATCAGGAATTCAGTGGTCAGGCCCGACTGGACCAGCGTTTCCACCAGCAAAACATGCTGGCCTTTTACGTCAAGTTCAGGGCTAAAGAAGATCTCCGTTGTGGTGGGATTGGCTTCCTTCGACTCGGCCTTTACAAACTGGCAAACCACGTCCAGATCCAACGCGCGGACCAGATCAGCCATAAAGACAAAGCCATTCTCCATTACGCCGACCACATAAACGGTTTTACCCTGAAAATCGACGGAAATCTGGCGGGCCATCTCCGTGACGCGTTTCTTGATCTGTTCAGCTGTTAGAAGAATCCTGGAATATTCCGACTGAACGCCGCTCACTCGCCTGCCTCAATAGTCATGTTTGTTTCCTCAATTAAGACAGCGTCCCCAGAATTGCCCACAAAGTCCTGAGAAGGTGGGAAAGATCGCATCCATACGATTTGCCCCGCGCTTTCAATCACTGGCCATGTCTTGCGCTGAGCTGGAGAAAGCTCATAACCCAGACGGCCGGACTGCAACAACTCTTTTACTTTCTTAGGGGACTGCGTGTGGGCCGGAAAGAATTTATCCCCAGCACGCCAATTTCTTACAGTTAGCTTGGAGCTCAGCAGGCTAGCCTTCAACAGCGTTGCCGCATTATAACCTGAAGCCTTTTGTTTCCCATCACTTATTAACTTTACTCGAATGATGACTCCTAGCTCTAATACCGTGACTTCACCCGGCACGGACAAGGAATAGCAGTAATTTTCGGGTATTTTCGGTGTGTTTCTGCTGAATTGGAGTTCGCGAACCGTGCGATTCGCGGCTAAACCATTTGGCAACACCAGCTTGGCACCCGGCTTTCCATGCTCTGCCGCCTCCGTAAGTTGTTGAATATGCTTGAATTCCAGCGAAACGCCAAACTGTAGCGCGGTCCGCTGGATGACTTGACGCCGAACGGCCAAAGGGAGGCTCCGGAGGCCAGACAAATCGAGGGCCAGAACGCCTTCGGCATCACCGCTGGCACTGCGTCCGCTACGGCTGGGCTTTCCTTCATGAACCAGCCTTGGCAAGAGCGAGAATAGTTCATTGTTCCAATAGTCCTCTTCAGCTTGCGCCAGATTCGCGAGATCCGCCAAAGTCTGACGGATCACCGGGTTGAACTCTCGTTCAAGCAAAGGGAGCAGCGTATGCCGGACTCGGTTGCGAGTATGGCCAAGGTCCAGATTGGACGAGTCTTCCCGCCAGGATTGTCCCTTTGCTTTCAGATACGCTTCAACTTCGCGCCGGGTGCTGGTTAACAAGGGGCGAACCAGATGCTTTGTCGCCTGGACCGTTGCGATACCGGCCAATCCGCGCGTTCCGGTGCCTCGCAGGATTCGCATCAGAACGGTTTCCGCCTGATCATCCAGCGTGTGCGCCGTAGCGATCTTGTCTGCCTTGCCCTGCTTTATTAAATCCGCAAACCACTGATGGCGTAAATCTCGGGCAGCTGTTTCAAGGCTGATTTTGCTTTCGTCGGCGTGTTGGGGAGCGTTTCCTGAGCCGGAATAAAAATCCACTTGCAGCTTTGCCGCCAATTCTTCCACGAACGCCTGGTCTGCATCAGCTTCAGCACCGCGGATTTGGTGATGGAAATGGGCCACCGAAAGCACGATGCCAAGCTCTTCCCGCAGCTCAGCTATCACATGTAGAAGAGCCACCGAATCGGCGCCGCCGGAACATGCGACAGCAACGCGCTCTCCCGGACGGAGCAGTTGCTGTTCGCGGATGTATTTGAGGGCTTTTTCGAGCATCGTGCCTTAGACATCTCGTACCATTGTGAAATAATTGGTGGCCTATGTACAGGAAACCTGTCAGTCTCAAGCGCCGGGCCGTTTTCAGTTTTGGCTTGGGCTGCGGAATTTTTCTTCTCGGCGTCTCCCTGAGAGCTCTGCTGGACAACTTGGGTGTGAGTGGCATGCCTGCCTTGGTCGATGACCTGCTGATCGGCATACTTGCCGGAGTTCTGGTATTCGCCTATGAACGCCACCAGCACAAGGTTATCCTTGAAAAGATGCGCGTAATTTCTGAGATGAACCACCACGTTCGCAATGCATTGCAGCCGATCATGTATTCGCCATACTTGCAAGAACAGGCGGAGCAAGTCAGGACCATTCAGGAAGGGACCCGCCGCATTGAATGGGCGCTGCGAGAAGTGCTTCCCGGCGATGACTTTCTTCCGGGCGCAAGATCGGCAATGTCGCGACCGCCAACTTCGGAAGCTTCAACTTCGCAACCAAGGCCGGCAGCCTGAGCCAGGCCAAAATTGCTATACTTTTCACCCCAATGAAGGTGATCGTAATTATTCCCGCAGCGGGTCTTGGCACTCGCATGGCGCCTGCCGGAAAAAAAGGCGCGCCGTCAAAACAATTTTTTGAAATCAGCGGAACGCCTATCGTGATCCATACGTTGCGCGTCTTTGCGCGCAACCGGCAGATCAGCCAGATAGTGGTGGCCCTGCGCAAGAATGAGATGGAGCGCTTTACCAAGCAGCTGGAAAAAGAAAAGCTGGCAGAAAAAGTGAAAGTGGTGGAAGGCGGCGAACATCGCCAGGAATCCGTGGCCAATGCGCTGGCACAGCTTAACGCGGCCCCCGACGACATTGTGCTGGTGCATGACGCTGTGCGGCCATTTGTCGATGATGAAATTATTGCCAACGTGATTCATGAAGTGGAGAAGCACGGCGCCGCCATCGCCGGGCTGCCGGCCGTGGATACCATTAAGCAGGTGGAGCGCGCGGCAGAAGGCGCGATTATCACTTCAACCATTCCGCGTGAACGAATCGTGCAGGCGCAGACGCCACAGGGTTTCCGCTATGAGTTGATCAAGCGCGCCTTTGACAGTGCCGCCGCCGATGGCTTTACCGGCACCGACGAAGCGTCCTTGGTGGAGCGCCTTGGCGAGAGCGTCTGGGTGGTAATGGGCTCGGCAAGAAATATCAAGATCACTACGCCGGCAGACATGGACCTGGCGGAGTATTTGATCGCACGCGCAAGCAAGAACCTGGCATAGTAAAAACCTTACCGCTGATGAACGCTGATCGGACTGATTTTTATGACTGTTGATCTCAGCTACGAACATTCTGAACTGAGCGAAGCAATCATAGGGGTCTTCTACGAAGTTTATAACGAGCTTGGATATGGTTTCCTTGAGTCTGTCTACCGGAATTCGCTGCAGCTTGCACTTATTGCAAAAGGCTCGCAGGTAGAGACTGAAGTTGCCGTCCCCGTATTCTTTCGAGGGAAGAATGTTGGAGATTTTCGCGCCGACATGGTCGTTAATCGCTGCCTGCTGCTGGAATTGAAGACTGCAGAAGCAATCATCATTGCTCATGAAGCTCAGTTGCTGAATTACCTTAGGGCAACAAATCTTGAAGTCGGCCTTATTTTAAATTTTGGCCCCAAGGCGCAAGTGCGCCGCCTTGCTTATGACAACACGCGAAAGCAATATAAATCCCAGCGTGCTGGAGTTTCTTAATTGAATCCATTTAAATCATATTCATCAGCGTTCATCAGCGGTAAGGGTTTTTTATGAGAATTGGTTATGGTTGGGACTCGCACGAATTCAAGGAGAGTCTTCCTTTGCGGATCGGTGGAGTGGAATTGCCGCACACCCACGGTCTGTCGGGCCATTCCGACGGCGACGTTCTGCTACATGCCATTACCGACGCCCTGCTGGGAGCGGTGGCGGCGGGCGATATCGGCAGCTACTTTCCGCCGACGGACCCCAAATGGAAAGGCGCGGACTCCGTCATCTTTCTGGAAGAAGCGCTGAAGCAGGTGCGGCTGGCCGGATATAAAGTAAGCAACGTCGATTCCACTTTGATTTTGGCTGATCCCAAGATCGTTCCTCATGCAAAGAAAATTCAGGCACGCGTGGCCGAGTTGCTTGGAGTTAAGCCCAATCAGGTCGGCATCAAGGCAAAGACGCCGGAAGGCATGGGTACGGACAATGCTGCGATCGCTCATGTGGCGGTGCTGCTGGAAAGTGCGAAATGAAACCGATTGCTACCGTGGGACTTCTGCTGTGCTTAATGCTTTCTCCGTACGCTCAGAAAGCAATAGGCCGTCCCCGATTCAGTGACTATCCCGTACGGCAAATATATCAGGGCAAACCAATCGCTCCGATCCTAAGCAAGGACCAACGTTGGTACAAGACGGTAATTCGCCAGGGCGCAAAGTCCAAAGTTCAATTCGCTGGTCACTACACCGTCCCGGTTTTCGGTTGTGGGGCCGGATGCGCTGCTTTCTATATCGTGGACTCAAAGTGGGAAAGTTTATGACGGGTTTGCAGTCGCCGATTCGCTGCCTGGATAATGAAACCGGGAAACGAAAATGCCCTGCGAATTGAACTTCATCCAAATAGCCGATTGTTTCGCGTCACAGGCTGCCATGGTGAAACGAATTGCGGTTTCTACGATTACGAGATGGTAGACGGAGCAGGTCTTAAGCTCATCCGCAAGAAACTATTCCCAAGAGAGTTCCAGTAACCTCTCTGCTCCCTTGTTTCCGGCCCACTTCTGCTGCTAACCTAAGCTGCCCCGTCGAAAGACATTTCATCTCTGGTTGGTGTTTATGAAGAATTCCCTCGTCCGCCTCTCCATCGTCACGTTCTTTATTTGTGCTCTAAACATTTGTGCTCTAAACGCGCACGCCTCTGGACCGCTGCTCATGCAGAAGCCCACGCTTTCCAAAACGCACATTGCGTTTTCCTATGCAGGAGACCTATGGCTCGTCTCACGTGAAGGCGGTGAAGCAAGACTGCTGACCAGCGGAGAAGGTACCAAGACCGATCCAGTCTTTTCCCCCGACGGCAGCATGATCGCTTTCTCCGGTGACTATGACGGCAATGTGGACGTTTACGTCATGCCCAGCGAAGGCGGAGTTCCGCGCCGGCTTACGCACCATCCAGCGGTGGATGAAGTCGTTGGCTGGTCGCCCGATGGCAAGTCCGTTCTGTTCCGCTCCACCCGCAACAGCTATTCCCGCTTCAACCGGCTGTTTACGGTTTCGCTTGAGGGCGGCTTGCCGCATGAGCTCCCGCTGCCTACGGCGGAATCCGGAGCGTTCTCTCCTGACGGCAAACACATTGCGTATGTTCCGGTGGACAACAACCGCAGGCTCTCCGCTATTGGATGGAAGCGCTATCGCGGTGGCAAGGCGTCACGCGTATGGATCGCGAACCTGAACGACCTCAACCTCGATCAGGTGCCGCGCGAGACATCCAACGATGGCAATCCCATGTGGGCTGGCGGCAAAGTTTATTTTCTTTCCGACCGTAATGGCCCCTTTACGTTGTTTTCTTACGATCCAAAAGACAAGAAAGTTGAGCAGGCGCTTGCCGGCAATGGTGCGGATATCAAGTCAGCTTCGGCCGGACCGGGCGCAATCGTCTATGAGCAGTTTGGTTCGCTGAATCTTTTTGACCCTGCGACGGGCAAGTCCAAAGCAGTGGCAGTGACGGTGCCGGCCGATCTGCCCAACGTCCGTCCACATTTCAAGAAAGTTGATAACGAGATTGCTTCGGCCACGCTCTCTCCCAGCGGCGCGCGTGCGGTGTTTGAAGCGCACGGTGAAGTGTTGACCGCTCCGGCGGAAAAGGGTGACATCCGCAATCTGACGAATACCCCAGGCGTGATGGAGCGTGATCCGTCGTGGTCGCCTGACGGGAAGTGGATTGCCTATTTCTCTGATGAGTCCGGCGAGTACCAGCTTTGCCTGAAGAATCCTGACGGTATGGGCGAAGCCAGAAAAATTTCTCTGGGCACGCCAGCTTCTTTTTACTATGAACCCATCTGGTCGCCAGACAGCAAGAAGATTGTTTTTAGTGATAAGCGGCTCAACATCTGGTATCTCGATCTGGCTAAGGGCACGCCGGTAAAAATTGATACCGATACATACGACGCGCCGCAGCGCACGCTTAATCCAGCGTGGTCGCCCGATAGCCGCTGGGTTGCTTACTCCAAGACCCTTACCAGCCACATGCACGCCATCTTTGCGTATTCGCTGGAACAGGCAAAGAGCCTGCAATTGACCGATGGCTTAAGCGACGCGCGCTTTCCAGCCTTTGACCAGAAAGGGCAGTACCTTTATTTTACGGCCAGCACAGACGTAGGCCCGACGACCGGCTGGCTCGATCTTTCCAGCATCAATCGGCCGATCACGCGTAGCGCTTACCTGATGGTCCTGCGCAAAGATCAGCCTTCACCCCTGGCGCCGGAAAGCGACGAAGAGAAAGCTGCCACGGACGAGACCAAGCAGGACACGGACAAGTCGTCCAAAGCGGAAGAAAAGCCAGAACAGGAGCCGGGCAGTGCAGAGGAAAAAGCCAAGGCCCAGGACGCACGTGCCGCCAGGTCAGTGAAGAATGAAGGCGTTGTGGTGCGCATTGATGCGGAAAACATTGGTCAGCGCATCGTCGCCATGCCCATTCCACCGCGAGACTACAGCAAGCTGGTGGCAGGCAAAGCGGGAACGATCTTTTTGATTGAGGATTCGCCGCGTCCCGGGCCCGACCAGTTGAATACGCTTTGGCGTTTTGATCTGACGTCGCGCAAGCCGGAAAAACTGATGGAAGGCGCGAATGACTTTGCCGTGTCTTTTGACGGCAAGAAGATGCTTTACAGCAAAGGCCGCCGCGATAACAAGAAGTGGTTCATCAGCTCGGCTACAACTCCGGCACGTGGTGAAGGCGGCCCGTCGGCGGGCAAACCGGAGACGCCGCTGGCTTTGAGCAAGATGGAGGTGCGCGTCGATCCCAGAGCGGAATGGAAGCAGGAATACAACGAAGTCTGGCGGATTGAGCGCGATTTCTTCTACGATCCCAACCTGCACGGCCTGGATCTGGCTGCCACCAAGAAGCAATATGAACCGTATCTTGAAAATGTGGGCAGCCGCATTGATTTCAGCTATCTGCTGGCAGAGATGCTCGGCGAACTCACCGTGGGTCACATGTACATCCGCACGCCTCCGGAGCCGGCGAATGAACAGGGCAAGGTGGGACTGCTGGGCGCGGAATACACGATTGAAAATGGCCGGTATCGTTTCTCAAAGATCTATCAGGGTGAAAACTGGAATCCGCAACTGCGCGCACCATTGACGCAGCCAGGCGTCAACGTCCAGGAAGGCGAATACCTGCTGGCGGTGAATGGCCGCGAGCTGCGCGGGACAGACGAGATCTTTGAGCTGTTTGAAGGCACTGCGGATAAATCTACCGTGCTAAAGGTTGGTCCCTCGGCAGATGGCAAAGGTGCGCACAATGTAACCGTGGTGCCGATTGAGAATGAAGCTGCTTTGCGCAACCGCGAATGGATTGAGAGCAATCTGCACAAAGTGGATAAGCTCAGTGGCGGCAAACTGGCTTACGTCTACCTGCCGGACACGGGCTTTGGCGGCTACACATCATTCAACCGCTACTTTTTTGCCCAGGTAGGACGCGAAGGCGCGGTGATTGACGAACGCTTCAATGGTGGCGGATCGGCGGCGGATTACGTGATCGACTATCTGCGTAGGCCGCTGCAGAACTACTGGCTCACACGCGAAGGCCACGACTTCACTACGCCCGTGGGTGCTATCTTTGGGCCAAAAGCGATGATCATCAACATGTATGCCGGCTCCGGCGGTGACGCTCTGCCATGGTATTTCCGCGATGCCAAGCTGGGGCCGCTTGTGGGCACACGGACATGGGGCGGCCTGGTGGGAATTTATGATTATCCCGCGCTCATGGATGGCGGTGGAGTCACAGCGCCGCGCGTGGCTTTTTACAATCGCACCGGAAACTGGGACGTGGAGAACCACGGCGTTGCGCCTGACGTGGAAGTGGAGATCACGCCGAAAGAGTGGATGAGCGGCCATGATCCGCAACTGGAAAAAGCGGTAGCACTGGTGATGGATGCGCTCAAGAAGAATCCACTGCCGGTGGCACAGCGTCCGGCGTTCCCCAATTACCATAACCAACCGGAGCAAGGAGTGCCGGCAGCAGGGCATTCAACTTCAGGGAGGAAAAGATAATCGCGACTTGAGAAGCTTGGGGCCTTGTCGGAAAAGACAGGGCCTCTTTATCGCCGGTTATGTAACTTTCCTGAAGGATGGGCGTAGAAAGGAAACTATGGGAAACAGACCAGCAGGTTATTGGATTCTTGTGGCAATTGGGGTTGTTATGGCGGGGGTTGCCTTTGTAGTGAGGTCGTCACCTGATCCGCAGAAGCATACCCTGGCGCAATATCTGGCTTGGGGAGCGATTGCCTTGCTGTTGATTGCGCGGTTCTTTTTTCGGAGGAAACCTGACACTACTCCGCCGATGCCCAAGGATTAAACAAAGATCGGGATTGCAAGCTCGGCGCGAGCTTAGTAAACGGAAAACCAGATCCGCCCGGATTCAATCAACGCGATGAAGATGCCGATGATGAAGTAGAGGTTCTGAGCGGTGGAATCACTTGGCGGCGCCGGCAGGTTGACACCGCGGCTGCGGAAGAATCCATCCAGTTGCCGTTCCTGCTGCATCATCATGGTCGCCAGCGGGCGATGAAAGACAGCAATGGCTACGCCCAACAGCAGTCTGGTGATTTCTACGATCATATGAATGTAGTCTAAGCATGCCATCACAGCGCGACAATCAGTAGAAAAACCTAGTTAAACGCGCAAAACTGGTGCCGAACGGCCAATATCGCGTGTTAGAATTGGTCTAGTCCTTCCCCCATGAATGCCGACCTGCAAAGACTCATCGAGCTGGAAAAAATTGACCGGGAAGCCATTCGCCTCACCGAAGAAGTAGCCGGTTTGCCGAAGCGAGTAGCCGCTATTGAGGCCAAGCTTGCAGAGCACAAGGCCGCGGTGGAGCAGGCTAAAGCGCGGGTCAAGAGCAATGAATCCAGCCGCCGCCAGAATGAAGCCGACATCAAGGGCTTCCAGGAAAAGATCGCCAAGTACCGCAGCCAGTCATCCAGCGTAAAGACCAATGACGAATATCGCGCGCTGATGCACGAAGTTGAGTTCGCGGAAAAACAGATCAGCGGCTGTGAAGACAAGATCTTGGAGCTGATGATCGGGCTGGAAAATGAAGAAAAGGCGCTCAAGGTTGCCGAAGGCGAGCTAAAGACTGAAGCCGCCGACGTAGAGAAAGAGAAAGCTGAAGCCCGCGTCCGCACAGCTGAAGACGAAAAACTCTTGGCAGGACTCAAGGGCAAGCGCGACGAACTGCGCGCCGGCGTGGATTACAGCGCCCTGGCCCATTATGACCGCGTGATGCGGCAGCGCAAATCAGCCCTGGCTGAAGCCCGCGAACAGAAATGTATGGCCTGCTTTGTGATGGTCCGTCCACAAATCTGGCAGGAAATCCGCACCAACGAGCAGATCATTACCTGCAATTCCTGCGGGCGAATCCTCTACTTTGATCCCGCCAATGAACCTACAGTGCCGGAACCGGCAAAAAAGAAATCCAAAGCGCGCGCCGCTGAAGCAAATCCCCAAACCGAAGCTGAAGCCGAGCAGCCTGAGCAGGAATCCACTCCCACACCTTAGCTCTGCTTCCTATATGCTGATTGCCTGATGGCAAATGGTCTCGCTAGAAAAGTAATTATCAATGAACGGGCAGCCAAGCGCTTGCGCGACGGCCACGTATGGGTTTATGCCTCTGACGTGCTCAATGATGCTGGCGCCAAACCTGGCGCAATGGTGCATGTAATCGGCCCGAAAGACAGGTTTTTGGGGTCGGCAATTTACAGCTCGTCATCACAGATCAAGCTGCGGATGCTGGGCCGCGAAGCGCTGCGGACAGAAGAAGAGTTGCTGCAACTGGTACGGCAGCGCCTGGCTGAAGGCGTGGCGTATCGAGAGAAAGTTGTACAGAATTCCGATGCCTCCCGCCTGATTTTTAGCGAGGCTGACCGTCTGCCGGGATTGATTGTTGATTGCTATAACGATGTTTTTACCCTGCAAGTGCTCACGCAGGCATGGGACGCGCCGGAATGGAGGCAGGCAATCATCGCCGGGCTGAAAGAATTTGCCGGAGCAGAAAACATTGCGGAGCGCGCCGATGCCCGTATCCGCGAGCTGGAGCAACTGCCCGAGATGGAATCAGGGCTGATTGAAGGCCAGAAGAGCAGCACGGTCTTCACGATGAATGGGGTCGAATTTCACTATGATGCGCTGGGAGGCCAGAAGACCGGAGCTTTCCTGGACCAGCGCGAAAACTACGCTGCGTCAGCGCAATACGCTAAAGGCGAGGCACTGGACGTGTGTACGTACCAAGGCGGATTTGCGCTGCATCTGGCAAAGGTCTGCGACAAGGTGACCGCCGTGGACATCTCCCGTGAAGTGCTTGAAGTGGCCGAGCAAAATGAAAAGCTGAACGCCGCAGCAAACAAGACTGAGATTGAATGGATTGAAGGAAATGCTTTTGATCTGATGAAGGACTATTCATCTGCCGGCAAGCAGTACGACACAATCGTGCTCGATCCGCCGGCTTTCGCCAAGTCAAAAAAGAACCTGGAATCGGCCCTGCGTGGCTATAAAGAACTGAACCTGCGCGCGATGAAGATGCTGCGTCC
>DASXKZ010000070.1:0-3542 GCA_036496525.1 Candidatus Angelobacter sp. | reverse complement strand
GTGAAAACTGGGATGTGCGCGTAACTGGACTGAACTTATCCAATCATCGCTATATGCTGGACAACAGCAATACATTTGGCGGAACCCATTTTGTGAACCCGCTAGAGATTTCGTTTCAACTGAAGTACCGGTTTCACTTTTGAGCGGGCTTAATCAACAAGCGTAACCAAAGCAGCGCTGGCCGGCGGCAGTTCTATCACTGCCGTCCCATTTTCTATAGATAGTATTTCCTCTCGCATAGCCGACCAGACACCGATTGCTCCCACGGGCGCACCACCGAAGGTGGTGTCAGTCGTGTCATCCACACGCGGCGCGTGCAGCCGAAGCGATTTCGCGCGCTGCGCGCGTTGCCCGGGATCAATAACAAGACGAACACTACGGTCTAAATTTTTATTGAAGACTGCGACCTTGATTGCTCCGGAATCACCACGCAGACCATAAGCCGTCAGCAGCGGTGCTTGATCTGTCGAATCAAACTTGCTCTCCACCAACTGTCCCGCGCCAGCCTGCGCAAATAGCAACATGCCGTAATAAATCGGGCGTGCCAAAAACCCATCTTCGATTGTCCCCGCAATCGGTGTGTAGACGCCGTAGCCGCCTCCATGAAAGTTGATGCCGGTGCCGCCTTCGGATGCCAGCTGATACATCAGGTCTGCACTCCAAAGTGCCGAGGCAAAGGTGTCGCTGACCGCGGGTTTGCCTCCGTGATAGCAGGAATTGGTTTCCGCCAGGCGAAAAGGTAGGCCGGACTCTTTCATCGTTGCCTTCATTCCCTCGATCTCGGCTTGCAGCTTGGGATTGGGCGAGAGCATCCGTTCAATCGTCATTGACGGATCCTCCGGCGGACCCAGTGCATAGTAGTGGTGCGACAAAAATGCCGCTTCATTCTTGAATTGCCGGGCGAAAGGAACAAGCCATTCGTTGTTGTAGGCGGTGTCCGGCCCGGAAAAGGGAGCATTGGGCACACGTGCGCGTATCGTCTGGAAGAAATGCTGCCACTCAGCGGCAAATTGTTTGAAGTCGTAATCCTGCTTGCGGATTGTATTCCGGTAAAACAGATCTGGCTCGTTGCAGAGCTGAAATGCAATTAGTTTCGAACCGATTGTGTCCATCACATAGGCGGCTTCATCGGCTGCGGCCTCGGCAGTACCTGTGCCCATATTCAAACCGTAAATGAGCTTCCAGCCGCAGGCATCTAGGAACTCACGCAAATTGCGAATTGTTTGCGGCGTGATATTTACGGCGGCTGGCATTTTATTATTTTTGTCAGGGCCCACCGCCAAATTGAAAGCGATGGGATTTACTTTGTCCCCTGCACTGAGGCGCTCGATATCCGGACGGTTCCCCGCTTTTGCAGGATCGGGAGTCCAGTAACAAAATTCGCTGGTGTTCCCGCCGATCCGCAGCACGCCGGATTTGCCCAGCCTGCGGATAAATCCAGCCAAGTCTGCATTGGCGCCGGAAAAAAAACTGGGATTGCCTAGCTGCGCTGATTCATAGCTCAGGCCGGTGAAATCTTCGGAGATCTTATTGCCGAGACGGTCGGGGCGGAGAGTCAGCCGGATCGCAACGGGCGGCTTGGTTTGAGCAAAAGCAAGAGGCTTGTTAAGCACGATTGCTGAGGCTGCGGCTGAGAGGCGGAGAAAATCTCTGCGGTTCATCGCAGGGAATTTCATCACAGGATGTATGGAAGAGCAACTTCCTAGAAGCATTATTTCTTTGCTGGAACCACGAGCCCAAACGAAATCCCCAGCGGATCGCGCAGTATCGCCATTTGCTCTCCGGCAGGCAAAGTCTGTGGAGGAATCAGAACCGAGCCGCCACTATCAGTCACCCGCCGGACAGTTTCCTCAATATTGCTTACTTCGATGAATAGTTGTACGAATGCCTGCGCTTCTGGCGGCGCGGGCCAGAAGCCTCCAGGAATTCCTTTGGCTGAATCCGGATCCACCATGCGATAGCCAAGCGGGTTGTCTGCGTTTATCTTCCAGCCAAACACAGTGGCATAAAACGCGCTGTGCTTTTCCGGCTCGCGGGTGATGACCTGCCACTGGATTACGGGGTTCCCCATGAAATTTATTCTCCTTTAAGTTCAATCAGCCGAAACAGGCAAAGGTCGGTGAGGGCAACATTGACTTCGTCCACTGAGAGGCCAAGATTTTGCGCGACAACCCTGGAGTCAAATCGAAAAGCGGCCGACCCAGAAACTTTCAGCACCGCTGCCCCATTCCAGCGGAGGGAACTGCCGATCGAGCGAACTGACTTGCGGGTGATAGGACGTTTGCCTTTCATCAACTGCGACACAGTGGAATGGTCGAGTCCAACCGAACGGGCAAAGGCGCGAAGAGAGTATCGCGGGTTAATCTGCTTGCGCCGTGCAAACTCAGTTTCCAGCACGCTGCGTAGACGCATGGCGGCTGGAAGCTGATCGCAGTGCTTGGACGAAATCACGGGGAAATCGTAGCAAAGCACAATGCATCCGGGAAACGGGAAGCAAAATAAAGTGGGGCAATTTGGGAGAAAAAGGGGAATGATCAAAGTTTGACGCCCTCTCCGCGCCAGCCTAAGATGAACAAACTCAGCAGCCCATGATTGGCCAAACCATCTCCCACTACAAAATCCTCAGCCAACTGGGCAGCGGCGGGATGGGTGTCGTTTATGAGGCCCAGGACCTCACTCTGGGCCGCAAAGTGGCCCTCAAGTTCTTACCTGCCGATGTGGCCAAGGATGTGGCTACGCTTGACCGCTTTTTGCTGGAGGCGCGTGCGGCCTCTGCCCTGAATCACCCAAACATATGCACCATTTATGCGGTGGAGAACGATCAGGGCCAGTCTTTTATTGCCATGGAGTTGCTGGAAGGCCAAACGCTGGATAATGTGCTGACCGCCGGCGGCCTGCCTCTCAACCAGGTATTGGACATCGGCATTCAATTGGCGGACGCACTGGATGCTGCCCACGCTAAAGGCATTGTGCACCGTGATATCAAGCCGGCAAACGTATTTGTTTCCCAACGGGGCCAGGTAAAAGTTCTGGACTTCGGATTGGCCAAGCTTACGCATCGCGCGGAAAGTGCCATGCAAACGCTGGCCACGGCGGGGCCTACTGCCCATCTCACCAGTCCCGGAAGCACGGTGGGCACGATCGCCTATATGTCTCCCGAGCAGGCTCGTGGAGAACAGCTTGATGCGCGGACTGACATCTTTTCTCTGGGCGCTGTCCTTTATCAGATGGCAACTGGCAAGCTGCCGTTCGAAGGGAAAACTTCAGCGGTTATTTTCAACGCAATTCTTGAGCGCGAACCCGAGCCTGTCAATCAACTTAGCCCTCAACTTCCGGCCCGGTTGTGCGAGATCGTCAGCAAGTCCCTGGAGAAAGACCGTGACCTGCGTTACCAATCCGCTGCCGACTTGCGCGGAGATCTCAAGCGCCTGAAGCGCGACAGCGAATCCAGCCGCAAGATTGCAGCAGTTTCATCTTCGGCACAATTGGCGCAGGCATCTGCCCCGCAAATCAGCAGTTCGCAAGCTATTCCAGCAGTCAAG
>DASXKZ010000069.1:0-18710 GCA_036496525.1 Candidatus Angelobacter sp. | reverse complement strand
ACTCTCAGGACTGCACAACCTCAGAGTAGCATCAAAGGATGGCGGTCCTTGTAATGAATACCGAATTCAGGATCATTCTGTTGAATTTCGCGCTGTTGACGCACATGGACGGGCTTATTCTCATCCATCGAGATGGCGTGTCCTTGATGACGAAGAGATCAAACTCCATTTTGCCTTGCAGACACCGGTGGCAGAGTGGCTGGACAAAAACCTCTATTTACCTGCGTCTGCCTAAAATTGACGCGGATGCGAAATTTATCTCTGTGTGCGTTTTCGCCGCAATCAGCTTATTTGATTGCGGCTTGTTGCGGCGGGCCGGGCTGTTGGTCGTAGATTCGATCCAGGGCTTTGACGACGATTCGCGTGTTGCTGCTGTTGGGAGCCTGCCGCAAGAATAGTTCTGTCTGATGCTCAAATACCCCTAGGGCCTGCTCCTCGGGCAAATACGTTCGTTCCTGTGAGTCTGAGATAACCCAAACGCCATCATTCCTGCGAACAATTGGGAGTTCGCGTTCTGTCGTCTTTGCCGGCAAGATGCGCCCGTCTTCTTGTGACATTATTTCAGTGAACCGAAAAGTTACCCAACCGTTCTCATGCTTGATCTTAATTTTTTCCACTTCCAGACGGTTGAAAACCGCGAATGGACGCGTAACATCCAGTGTCTCGGCGTCTATCAAGCGCTGTGCATGAGCTTTGCTGCCTTCAATCATGGCTGCGGCAATCTGCCGTTTGTTGGGCACCTGGCGTTGACTTATAAGTGCGACGATTGAGTTGGAATCATGGCCGCCTTCATTCATGCTTCTGGCATTCTGGGGCGACAACGTATCGATTTCCTGTCCCACACCGTCCGACTCACGAGTCTCGCCAATCGTCGGAAGTGCAGGAGAGGGAAATTCTGGACCGGTTCCGCTGCGTGCGCTAGTCCTAGTATCCGCCTGCTGTGTCTCATCACCCATGATCTTGGCCAGCAAATTCATGTCGGTCTCAGGCCCGATGCGATAGCGGTAAAAACGTGGGTGACCGCGACGAACCCAATGCGGAGCCATCCATGATTCGGTGAGGATTCCCGAGCGCACGGAACTAATAAAACTCTTTTCTTCCCTGGAAAGCACAATGCCCACATGGCCCAGCCACACTACAAGGTCGCCAGCTTGAGGCGTTTTTACTCGCTGAAAATCACTGATGCCGCCATACAGGACGCGTGAATCCTCATATGGATAGATCAGTCCGGCGCGGGCATAGAGTAGATGCACCAGATGCGAGCAATCTGGCTTGGAGCGGATTCGCTTTTCTGACTGCAATGCAAATGCAGCCAGCGCCTCTCCCTGGTCGGGAGATAGCAACACTACGGCCGTTGAATTATCACCAGTTTCGGCTCTGGTCACTGGCGCTGCGATCACGGTCAGCAGAGACAAAAATAGCAAAGCGAGTTTGAGCGCAGATCGCATCAGTCAAATGAATTGTGGCCAGTTTCATTGTCTGATGCTTTGATGCGTTTCAGAGTTGGTTTCTCCGGACTCAGTAACTCATTGGTACATGGACGGCTGTTACTGATTGGATCTAAAGCAATTTACTGTGCCCAGTAATATTCCTCTCTGGCATGTACCACCAGGTCCTTCTGTTTCGTCTTGACGCTGATCTTATGAAAGCCTTCGCCTGGATTGGTCCTGTCCGGCGTGTATCCCAGGCTGTATTGATTGCGCAGGTCTTCTTCTATCTGAGCATAAATCTTATCGACCGTCTGCTTGCCGGAAACTTCAAACAGCCGTCCGCCGGTCTCACGCGACATCTGTTCCAATATCTTCTTTCCATCCACGCGTTCTTCCTGCGGATATCGGCCACGCCCGCCGCCTCCGCCGTGATGGCCGCCCATTCCTATTCCTCCAAAGCCACCCCCAAAAGAACGGTCTTCGTCATCCTTGAATAGGATTGAGTAAATAATTGTGTCTGCGCGTTGCGCGGTTTCAATGGCAGTTCGCAATGTTTCTTTGCTGCCGCGATCATCTCCATCAGAAAGAACGATCAATGCTTTTCGTCCAGTCTGCTTTTTCATCAGTTCGTCTGATGCCAGGTAGACTGAGTCATACAACAATGTGCCGCCTCCATGGGCGCCTCCGCCGTGATGGCCTCCGTGGCGGCCCGGATAGCCGCTTGGACTCTGGCCCTGTGAATTGCCTCCGCTGGTTTGCGTGTATTGTGGCGTCTGCAGGCTATCGAGAGCAGATCGTAGCTTTTCCCGAGAAGAGGTTAGATCCTGGTCCAGCTCCACTTCATGATCAAAGTGGATAAGAAACGCCTTGTCCTTTTCCGGACGCAGCATCTGATCGATAAAGCTGGAACTCGCGGTGCGTTCCTGACCCAATACACGCCGTTGACTCATGCTGGTATCCACTAGCAGACCCAGCGTAAGAGGCAGGCTGCTCTCCTGGGAAAAATAATGGAGCGTTTGCGGGCGGCCGTCTTCTTCCAGCACAAAATCGTCCTTCGTCAGGTTGTTGACGATTTTTCCGTGCTTGTCGCGAACAGTGGCGGGAACATTTACCACCTTCACGTGGACTGTCATGTCCGCTTTTTCCTGGCCGTTCATTCGTGCGCCGACTGGTAATAAGCAGAGAATCGCGATGGTTAGCGAGATTCGCGTTACGTTTCCAGTCAATTTGTTGCTCTGCAACTTGCTTCCTCCATGAGACGCCTGCAGGTTCGAGCCACTTTCGGCGCAAATTAGGAATTCATGGCGCCATCCCTGGGAATCTAGATTCGTGAATTGATCTCTGGTGTGATGCTGATTTTGGCTTACTTAAGGAAAAAGTGCGGTAAAGAGCCTGTAAGGTGTTGGTAAATTGCACGCAGAAACGCCTTGGGGCGGCTGTCCTCAAATTCGACTTGGCTTGGCTACCGCCTGAGTACTTCCTGAAAGTCAGAGCAGCATACAATTGTTTTACAAGACGAGGATGTGAAGATGGGTTTATTTATCCGTGTTTTTCGCCATGTTGCTTTATTCCTTCTGGCCGCGATGTCCCTTGCCCACGTCGCGCAGGCACAGCAAGAGACGTTTACGCTCGATCCGGTCCAGACCAAGGTTAATTTCACCTTTGATTCCACTCTGCACACGGTTCATGGCGACTTCCGTTTGAAGCGCGGCAGCATTCAGTTTGACAATTCCACAGGAGCCGCAACAGGCGAACTGGTTGTTGACTCTGCGAGCGGAGAGAGCGGAAGCGACGGGCGCGACAAAAAGATGCATAAGGACATTCTGGAGAGCCCAAAATATTCTGACATCGTCTTTACGCCGCAGCATGTGAAGGGAACCGTGGCAAATGACGGTAAATCGACGATTGAAGTCGAAGGTATTCTAACGATGCATGGCAAATCAAAACCGGTAACCATGCTGCTTGAGGTCCAATTGCTAAACGGAACTGGCGCAGCCGACGGCACCTTCAGTGTAAAGTACCAGGAATGGGGCATGAAGAATCCCAGTACATTCGTTCTTCGAGTAAACGACACTGTGCACATTCATGTGCATGCAATGGGCAAGATTACAACGAGCGCCGCTAATTAAGTTCAATCAGGTTGCTTGTTGTGAGGAGAGAAAAGTCGGGTAGTCCGCGCTACCACTTCACAATCGCTGCAAACGACTTCGGATCCAGACTCGCTCCGCCGACCAGCGCGCCATCGATTTCCGGCTGTGACATCAGTGCCGTCGCGTTATCCGGCTTAACGCTGCCTCCGTACAAAATCCTCATCTTTGCAGCTACGTCGTCGCCAAAAGCTTCGGCAGCCTGGGCTCGGATCACTCGGTGAGCTTCAGCTGCCACTTCAGGCGTTGCCGTCTTGCCAGTGCCAATTGCCCAGACAGGTTCATAGGCTACGGTAATCGGATGAGCGCCGCCGGCAGATATCTCACGAAAAGCGATGCTGCACTGCCGCCGCAAAATGTCCTCAGTGACCCCTGCTTCGCGTTCCTGCAAAACTTCACCCACGCAAACGATCGGTTTCAATCCCACCGCCAAAGCGGCGCGAAGCTTGTGGTTCACCGTGTCATCAGTTTCGCCAAAATATTGTCGGCGTTCGGAATGGCCGATGATCACATGCGAACAACCAACGGCGTGCAGCATCTGGGCAGAGATTGCTCCGGTAAAGGCCCCTTCTTTTTCCCAGAACATGTCCTGGCCACCAAGAGAGATATGGCTGCCGCGCAATGCCCATCCCATTTGAGGGATCAGTACAAATGGAGGGCAAAGAACAATCTCATCTCGCGTATGGTCCGCGATCATGGGCAGGAACGCGGAAACAAACGCTTGCGCCTGCTCCGGAGTTTTGTGCATCTTCCAGTTGGCGGCGATCAGCTTTTTTCTCATGCTTCCGCCTTGATTTTGTAGTGGGGAAAGTCGCGGCTCAACTTTTCCGCGGCAGCGGCATAAGCTTTGTAGGTGCGCTCGTCAAACAACACAAAGCGGACCAATTTCACGGATCTTGGATCGTGCAGCAGATCGGCAATGGTTCTCAAGGCAATTTGCGCGGCTGGTTCCACGGGATACCCAAACGCTCCTGTAGAAATGGAAGGGAAGATCACGCTCGCGCAAACCTTGAGATTGGCCTGCTCCATTGAGTTGCAGTAGCAGCTCTCAAGAATTTGTGGCTCGTTAACTTTGCCTCCCTGCCATACGGGGCCCACCGTATGAATCACATAACGCGCATTCAGCTCGGCGCCGGAAGTGGTCACAGCTTGTCCTGGCGGCAGCGGGCCGCGCTGCTCGCGAATCTTTTTACATTGAGCCAAAAGGGCTGGGCCAGCAGCCTTATGAATCGCTCCGTCCACTCCGCCACCGCCCAGAAGCCCAGAGTTGGCAGCGTTCACGATAGCATCAGTGGTCTCATCGGTGATGTCGCCCATCGCCAGTTCGAGTGTGGCTTTGGATCCGATTCGATATCGCACGCTGTGCGCCATTTATTTATTCGTGAGCGCTTCCACGCCCGGAAGTTTCTTGCCTTCAAGAAACTCCAGTGAAGCTCCGCCGCCGGTAGAGATATGTGTGATCTTATCTGCCAGACCAGACTGGTGGACCGCCGCAACAGAATCGCCTCCGCCAACAATGGATATGGCCCCGCGATTCCCGGCAACCGATTCAGCAATCTTCATGGTGCCTCGGGCAAAGGGCGCAACTTCAAATACTCCCATTGGGCCGTTCCATACAATTGTTTTGGCGCCGGCAATCTCTTTGTTGAAGGCAGCTATTGTTTCGGGACCAATATCCAGCCCCATCTGGTCGGGTGCAATACCTTGGTCGGTCTGGACCGTTTGGGTTTTCGCGGAAGCATCGATTTTTTCTGCCATAACATTATCGAGTGGCAGCAGCAACCGGACGTTCTTTGCCTTGGCGTCCTGCAAGAGTGACTTGGCCAGATCAAGCTTGTCTTCTTCCACCAACGACTTGCCCACCTGCTTGCCCTGGGCTTTTAGGAAGGTATAAGCCATGGCGCCGCCGATCAACAGCGCGTCGACCTTGGTGAGCAGATTGCGAATCACGTCAATCTTGTCTGAAACCTTGGCCCCGCCGATGATCGCCACAAACGGCTTTTCCGGATGCGTTGTCGCTTTCCCCAGATATTCCAATTCTTTCTGCATCAGAAGGCCGGCTGCAGATTTATTTACGAATTTGGTAATGCCGACCGTGGATGCATGCGCGCGGTGAGCTGATCCGAATGCGTCATTCACGTAAAGATCGGCCAACGCGGCCAGCTTGCGTGCGAACGCTTCGTCATTGGCTTCTTCTTCGGTATGAAAGCGCAGATTCTCCAATAGAAGCGTTTGCCCCTTTTCCAACTTTTGGGACATTTCTTCCGCTGCCAGGCCAATGCAATCTGGAGCAAACCCCACATTGCAGGCTCGTCCCAGCTTTTCGTCCAGCAGCATACGCAGGCGCTCCGCAGCCGGCTTCAAACTCATCTTGGCATTGAATTTTCCCTTGGGACGCCCCAGGTGCGATGCCAATATCAGTCTTGCTCCTTTGCGCAGAGCATACTCGATGGTAGGCAGTGTCTCGCGTATCCGCGTGTCGTCAGAAACGCGGCCATCTTCAGTCAGTGGGACGTTGAAATCCACGCGCATGAAAACGCGATGGCCTTCAAGTTTCAGGTCCTGGATGGAAAGTTTGGCCATGCTTTTCTCAGTTACAACTGCCATTTACAGCCCCTTTTTCGCCATGAAGTGGACTAAATCGCGAACGCGGCAGGAGTAGCCCCACTCATTGTCATACCAGGCAATCACTTTCACGCAGTTGCCGGCGACCACGCGCGTCAGGGGTGCATCCACAATGGAAGAGCGCTCGTCACCGCGATAATCGACTGAGACAAGTTCAGCGGTTTCATACCCCAGGATACCTTTCATTGGACCGTCTGCTGCAGCCTTGAGCGCATTGTTGACTTCTTCAACGGTAGTGCTCTTTTCTACGAAAGCGACCAGATCCACCACCGAGACATTGGGCGTGGGTACGCGCATGGCAAAACCATCGAGTTTGCCCTTGAGATCAGGGATCACCAGATTGAGCGCCTTTGCCGCCCCGGTGGAAGTGGGAATCATGGAAAGTGCGGCTGCGCGAGCCCGGCGCAGGTCTTTGTGGGGAAAATCAAGAATGACCTGATCATTGGTATAGGAATGGATCGTGGTCATTGTCCCGCTTTGGATCTTAAACGTGTCATGCACAACTTTGGCCACGGGGGCCAGGCAGTTTGTGGTGCAGGAGGCATTCGACACAATATTGTGTTTGGCCGGATCGTACTTGTTTTCGTTTACTCCAAGAACAATTGTGATGTCTTCATTCTTGGCGGGGGCGGAAATAATCACTTTTTTCACCGGCCCGCGCAGATGCTTTTTTGCCTGCTCAGCTTCAGTAAATTTGCCCGTCGACTCAATGACTACCTGAGCGCCTACTGATTCCCAGTTGATGGCGGCGGGATCCTTCTCTGAAAATACCTTAATCGTCTTTCCAGCCACATTGATGGAGTCGCCTGAAGCCTTGATGTCTTGCTTAAGGTTGCCGAGAATCGAATCGTACTTGAGGAGATGCGCCAGCGTTGCCGGGCTGGTGAGATCATTGACTGCTACAAATTCCAGGTTTGAGTCCTCAAGGGCCGTGCGCAACACATTGCGACCAATGCGTCCGAAGCCATTAATACCAACTTTAATTGCCATTAAATTTGAATCTCCTTCAGGAAACCTGATGACCTAGCATCCGTTGGATGCAGAATCGCGACAGTGGGGTTCCGATACGCAGTTGAAACTAATCAGGTTAGCAGAGAAAGTTGTACCGGTGCAATTGCACCTGTCCTATAGTGCCGATGTCGCGAATGGCAGGAATCTAACGCGATAAAGCCGCGGATCGCAAGTTCCGCGGCTCTGTTACTCAGATGCTTCTTGTGGTGGTTTTCAAAACGAACAATTGATTCGCGTGGCTACACGTATCTTGTTATTAGTTCTCGCAGCTATTTCTTGTCCTGGCCGCTTATAGAACACCAGCAGTCTGCCGCCTGGGCTGCTCGTTCCCACACTTCATCCGTTAGAAGGCAAGCTTACGGGTCCGGGGCCGTGGGCTTAACTTCCAAAGATTTCTTAGGCTATGCGACATCACTTGCTTGTATTTGAAACAAATCGTGCGCCACTCAAGTTCTGGCCCGTGAATCGCTTTCTCTCTCTTACTGCTTTTGCATATTGTCCTGTTGCAGATTGTGGCTGGCCCAAATGCAGATTTCTAACTTGGCTGGATCCCATTGCGAAGCTCTTCTTTGGATAATCTTCAAGAATTGGGCTGGGGCAGGAACATTCAAGCCGTCAAGTCCGATCATGAAGCCAGTGCCAAAGCGTCTGCGCACCTTACTAATTACGAAACCTATCCTTGCCATCTGCAGGGACTTTTGCCTGCCAGGAGTAATCTGAATGACTTGGTTCGGTTGCGGGCCGCAATTATAACAAGCTGCATTTCTGGTGCAAGAAAAATCTAAGAAAAAGCCCAGCCGCGTTAACTTTGTTGGTTCGCCAGCGGCTCTGTAGGCATTGGTATCGGTATTCCAGATGATGACTGCCTAAATCGGGCCGGTATCCGTCGAACGTGGGCCATCTGGTAATCGTCGTTGCTTGTGTTTTTGGCTCGAGTTTGACGCTCCCGTGGCGGAAACGGCCAAGGCCGCTATTAAACAATGTTCGTAAATAGCTTCTTCACGTCAAACCCCTCAAGAGAATCGGATCAGTACCAGCGAATCGATGCGAAGCCTTAAATTGAGATTTTCACGCATTTGGCCGATGAAGAAGCTCTTTGCTTGCAACTTCTTAACTGCTTGTGTTACACACAGAAGCATGCGCAACTGGATGCGCGAGCGCATGAAGCGCCGTAAAAAAAAGCCGGAAAATGAGACGGAGGCCACTGGCAAGGTTGGCCAGCAGAAGCCTTTGGTCGATGAAGCTCATCCTCAGCCCCTTATGCCAGCCTATGACGACGTTGAGCCAGAGGCTCCTCACGCCCCCGAAGCTGCGCAGGAATCGCCAGCAACCAGCGAGCCGCGCATGGAAACCGAGGTACAGCCGGAATCACCTTCCATGCCGCCTCCCGGAGTTCCGGAGCATCGACCGGCACAGCAAACCAGCAAGGCTACAGGCCGACCGCCTAAAGGCGTGGTTGTGCTTGCTATTGGTTTGCCGGGATCGGGTAAGACCACGTGGTTTAAGCGTCGCGGCGTAACGCCGCTTTCCAGCGATATGCTGCGGTCAATCCTTTTTGACGACATCACTGAGCAGCGCTATCAAGGTCTGGTGTTTTCCACACTTCGATCCCTGCTCCGCGCGCGGTTGATTGCCCGGATGCCGTGGAATTACGTCGATGCCAGCAATCTGGCGCCACATGAGCGTCGCCAGTGGATCAAGATGGCTAAAGGCTTTGGTTATGAAGTACATGCCGTCTTTTTCGATGTTCCACTTGAAGTTTGCCTGGAGCGAAACCGCAAGCGTGAGCGCCAGGTAAAAGAGGACGTGATCCAGCGGATGGCGGCCAAACTGAAAGCGCCGGGCTTCGAAGAAGGTTTTGGGAAAATTACGGTTGTTCGAGTAAAACGTTCAGGCGAGCAGACTTAGCCGGATGTGCCGGTTATCCCCGGGCGAAGTGAACCAGAGCAAAGATTCCAAACCATAGAAAAGCAAGATAATGCCAGTACCAGCCGGTAACCTCTACGGCGATTTGCTGTGACTCAAATTTGGTGGCCAGCAGGCGTCCGGCTACGGCATAAAGCAATGCAATCAATCCTACTGCCAAATGGATCGCGTGAGTGCCGGTAAGGATGTAAAACAGCGAGCGGCTGGGACTAGTAGCTGAAAAGGCCCCCTGCGAGCGAAGGATGTTCCATACCACGGCCTGCCCTGCGAGAAAGCAAAAACCCAGAAAAACCGTGATGCCAAGCCAAGGCAGGTCCCGCTTGAAGCGTGGAGGGACAATCCCCATTGTGGTGAACTCTTCTTTTTTTGCCATCGAGCGGCGTGCCAGCTCCAGCGTCAAGCTACTGAGCAGCAGAATCAGGGAATTCGTCCATAACTGAAGATAGGGCAGGGTAAGAGGGATCCAGTCCCTGACCCAGCGTTGCGAGTCTTCATCATAGCGGCCTTTGCCCATGCGGAATACATACACCATAGTCAGAAGGACAAAGATTGCTGTAACGGAGATGATGCACAGCGACATCGCTATACGGTAGCGACGCATGCGCTGCTCACGCGACCGAAAATCGCCTGAATTGCCGTGGTCGCCATCATCACCACCGCCGTACCCACGGCGATGCGGAATTTTGCCCGGCCCTCCACCACCTAGCCTGGGCTTCCGTTCGACTTCTACTCGATCGCTGATGATCGGCATAACACTACTTGAGATGGCGTCGCTGCCAGTCTAGCTGGCTGGAGCGTCCTGCGCGATGAAATCTTTTTCCGCTCCGGAAATATTGTACTCATACGGCCCATGATTTACCTGAAGCCGCCGATCGCCAAATCCTTCTGCTGGAACTGGAGAGTTCAACGTCCACTCCAATGTGCTGCATTCCCAGGGATTGGCTTCCGCCGCCGGTCCCTTCCACATGCTCCAGAACAAATTCACTAAAAAGATGACTTGTCCGGCCAGCGTAACGATGGCAGCCAGTGTAATGAATCTCTGCAGAGGCGCCATCGCCGTTACATATTGTACGCCGCTCAATTCGGAATAGCGCCGCGGATGTCCGGCTATTCCGAGCAAGTGCATCGGCATAAAGGTGGCATATGCCCCAAGTAGCGTGATCCAGAAATGCAGTCGGCCTAAGGTTTCATTCATCATTCGGCCAAACATTTTGGGAAACCAGAAATACGTAGCGGAAAAGATGGCAAACACACCAGCCATCGCCATGATCAGGTGAAAATGCGCGACGACAAAATATGTGTCGTGCAGATAAGTATCAAGCGCAGGCTGGGCAAGAATGGGGCCGGTGAGCCCGCCTGTGATGAATAGCGATACAAATCCGGCGGAAAACAGCAGCGGTGTGGCGTAACGAATTTTCCCTCGATAGAGAGTTGCCACCCAGTTAAAAGTCTTGATGGCGGAGGGTACGGCGATAGCCGTTGTGAGAGTGGAGAACGCAAACCCGGCATACGGGTTCATTCCGCTGACGAACATGTGATGGCCCCAGACCATAAAGCCTAAAGCGCCGATCGCCAGCGTTGCGCCGACCATGGCCTTATAGCCAAAAACCGGCTTGCGCGCGAAGACTGACAGCAGGTGCGAGGTCACGCCCATCGCTGGGAGAATGGCGATATAAACCTCCGGGTGCCCGAAGAACCAGAACAGGTGTTGCCACATCAGCGGCGAACCGCCGGAATGATTGATTGCCTTGCCAGTAACAAGCAGTCCCCCGGGAATAAAGAAGCTTGTTCCTGCATGGCGATCAAGCATCAGCAGGATCACTGCGGCCAGCAAGATACCAAACGCAAGAAGGATCAGGAGTGACGTAACAAACCAGCTCCAGCATGTCAGTGGCATGCGCAGCCAGGTCATCCCAGAAACCCGGTATCGAAACGTGGTCACTACAAATCCTACGGCGCTCATCAGAGAGGACAGACAAAACAGGCCAATGCTTACGAGCCATAAATCTGTCCCTAACCCCTGTCCTGGACCAGCCGAGGCAAGAGCACTTAATGGTGGATATTGCGTCCATCCCGCGCCGGATGCGCCGCCCGGAACCACAAAAGCCGCCATCAGCACAAAGAATGAAAGCAAAGCAGTCCAGAAGCCTGCAGCAGTCAGCCGTGGAAATGCCATCTTCGATGCGCCTAATTGCAAAGGAAGAAAAAACGTCCCAAAGCCGGCTTGCGGAACGGTGGACAGGACAAAGAACACCATTAGCGTGCCATGCATGGTCAGTTGAGCAAGATAGTTTTCCGGTTTGATCTCACCCAGAAAGGGAAGTGCTGCCTTGGGCCAGACCAGATGGATACGCATCAACAGGGAAAGCCACGCGCCCACCAAGACGGCAGCCAGGGAAAGAAAGAAATATCCACGGCCAAGAGCTTTGTGGTCGGTGGTGAAGACATGGCGGCGCAAAAATGATTTCTCGGTTGATCGGGAGTTGCCGCTTGTAGAAGTGATCATGGTTCAGTGGCTGGCTGCAGCCGCCTCCTGAGCCGTGATCCATTTCAGAAAGTCTTCTTGGCTCAATACTCGCACAACGGCCCGCATGCGATAGTGGCCCATGCCACACAGTTCTGCGCAGGCAATCTCATAACTTCCTATTGTTGTTGGGGTGAAGTGCGAATGGATATCCATTCCAGGAACGGTATCCTGCTTAAAACGCATGGCTGGAATAAAAAGGCTATGGATTACGTCTTGCGCTCGCAAATGCAGATGCACCGGATGGTCGACTGGCACAACCATCGCGGTTGAAAGAATGTCGTCGCGTCCGGCGGGATCGCTGGGATCAATGCCCAGCGGATTGCCTTCATCCGGCTTGGCAAATTTCTGCACGTCGGTTCGACCAAATACTCCGTCAGCTCCGGGGTAGCGGAAATACCATTGAAACTGCGCCCCTGTTACTTCAATTTCGATTTCATTCGCCTGTTTCTCCGCAGGCATCATGCGTGACCACAACTGCTCACCGGAAATGTTGAACCAGAAAAAGATAATTGTGACGGCAAGTGTCCAGGTCACTTCCAGCCGCCAGCTTCCCTGGGAAACCTTGCCATCGGCTTGCGGCTTCTTTGAGAGGACAAAGATCAGGACAAGATGACCGACAATAACCAGCGTCCCAAATACGCAAAAGGCGATCTTGAATTGATGGTCAATAGACGCAGAGCTTGTAGAGACACCAGCAGGGAACCAGTAAGGATGTGCCAGAAAGAGATAGGCGCAGCCAAGGACAATCAGCAGCAGCGCAAGCCGGAGCGTTCTAGACATTATTTCCGCCGATGGCCATTCTTTACCATCTTGACGAACTCCTGGTGAACTCTTGTATCGTCCGACAATTCAGGATGGAAAGTCGCTGCCAGGATTTTGCCTTGGCGCACCAGCACAGGGTCGCCGCCGACAGTAGCCAGAACCTCCACGGTTTTTCCAGTGCTGACGATTTTGGGCGCTCGAATAAAGACTATTTCAAGCGGCTTCTGCCCAAGCTTGCTGGGGACTTCACGAATGGAACTGTCGATCTGGCGTCCGTAAGCATTGCGTCGGATTCGTATGTCCATAACATCCAGGGATTTTTGAGGAGGGTTCTCTACATGTTTGGCCAGCAGGATAGCACCGGCGCAGGTCCCGAACGTTGGCTTGGTGGAAACAAAATCCCGCAACTTTTCCAGAAATCCGCGCTCAGACAGAAAGTTCAGAAATGTGCTGGACTCCCCGCCGGGAATCACTATGCCGTCAATGGCGTCAAGCTGTTCGGGCTTGCGCACTAGCGTAACTTCAGCGCCCAACTGTTCCAGCCGCGCCTTGTGCGCTTCATAGTCACCCTGGATGGCTAAGACGCCGATTTTCATGTTTTTTCTTTATCCCGAGCGAAGCGAGGGAACCCTATGATCTAAATCGCTCTAAAAGGAAAGATAGTTCGCATTGTTCAGTGGCTGCAAATATTTTTTGGGACAGTCTTGCGTAGCGATAGCGATCCCTCGCTTCGCTCGGGATTTCAGAAAAACCTACCAGCCCCTGGTCTGCAGCAAATCACCTTCAGCCATTGCCGCCACTGCCAATCCCTTCATTGCACCGATCAGATCCTCGCTCACCTCAAGTAGTACTTTAGGGTCATCAAAGTGCGTGCAGGCGCGGACGATTGCTTTCGCGCGCTTCTCGGCTTCCTTCGGCTCGCAGAAATTGATTCCATCAGCCATGAAGATTCCCGATCCAACGAACACCGCTTCTGCTCCGAGCTGACGAACTAATGCCGCGTCAGCAGGAGTAGCGATTCCGCCAGCCGAAAAGTTTGGTACAGGCAGCTTGCCGACTTTAGCGACGAGCCGAACTAGCTCCACTGGGGCCTGCAAATCCTTGGCCTGAGCATAAAGTTCTTCTTCGGATAGAGCCTTTAATGTTCTCATTTCACGCATGATTTGCCGCATATGCTTCACAGCATGGACGACGTCACCCGTTCCGGCTTCGCCCTTGGTGCGAATCATGGCAGCGCCTTCAGCAATGCGCCGCAAGGCCTCGCCCAGGTTGCGTGCGCCACAGACAAACGGTGTCTGGAAAGCGTGCTTGTCGACATGATGCGCTTCGTCCGCTGGGGTAAGGACTTCAGATTCATCAATGTAATCGACGCCTAAGGCCTGCAGAATCTGCGCTTCAGCAAAGTGGCCGATCCGGCACTTTGCCATCACCGGAATGGAGACCGTCTCCATGATCTCGCGAATCTTTCTAGGTGACGCCATGCGGGCCACGCCGCCCTGGGCGCGAATCTGTGCCGGAACGCGCTCCAGCGCCATCACGGCAGCGGCCCCGGCTTTCTCGGCAATCTCCGCCTGACGAGCGTCAGTCACATCCATAATCACGCCGCCCTTGAGCATCTCTGCCAGCCCTGTCTTCAGCCGCAGTCCGGTGTTGCCGTTCAATACAGTCCCGCCGCCGTTGGACGTGACGGTAGCACTGTGGCCGTTGGAAACAGCTTTGTGGGACTTTGCCGGCATGGCTTCTTTCTTTCCGCGTGATCTTGACATGGCGAACTCCTGCGCCGTGTCACATTGCGCGTCACGGCGAAACTTGTAGGGCTAAACCTCTATTTTACTAGGTTGGCGGAGTTTGTGCTGCACGTTAGGCTTTTGTTTCTTTGGACGCGCTTACGCCTGCGGGAACTCCGTGGCGGGCAAACATCTTTTCCGGATCGATGGCTATAAATGTCCCGGTGCTGCGCGCCAGAACTTCACCCTTCGCATTGCTGATCTCTGCCATGTTGATGTGCCGCCGACCTTCCACACTTTGCTCCGAACTAGTCACGGTAAGCGGTTGGCCCAACGGGACCGGCTTGAGATATTTGATCTCCAGGGATGCTGTAAGAGCTAGCACATTGCGAAACTTATTTACCTTGCCCATGGCTTCGTCCAGGATGGTGGCTATAATCCCGCCGTGCACGTGCCCGGGCGGCCCGGTATATTTGCGTGAAAGCTTGAAGTGGCAAATTGCCTGGCGCGAGTCTTCGTCCAGAGAGAACTTCAACCGCATGCCTTGCGGGTTGTCATGCCCGCAGCCGAAGCAATGGTTCTTGCGCGGTTTGGGTTTGCCTTGAACTGCGTGGCCGTGGGAGATTTTGCGCTTTGCCATTGGATGAGAAGAATGATTTTAGCATTCGGCGTACCAGTCGGCAGTCAGCAATCAGTATTCAGCCAAAGCAAACCCTGATCGACGCGAATTTCGCGAATAGACATGAATCAAAACTAAAAAAGTGATTCGCGTATTTCGTGTTGATTCGCGGCTACTGATTCTGGTCTCTGCGCGTCGACGGAATTCACGGCTATAAGTTTTTGCTTTGGTTAAGTGCCGACTGCTAACTGCTATTTCCGCACCACCAATTCCGCCACACCCCGTTTCTGAACTGTCTCGTGATAATGCAGCACACGCAGCGATGAAAATGCGTTTAGCAATTCGTTCGGCTCGAGCAGAAACATGGGATGGCCAGGCCCACCAGCAAAGCTCTTTTGATCCGTGGTGTAGGTCTTATAAATCAGGAGCCCGCCGGGTTTGAGCGCCGATATCAAAGCAGGGAAGAGTTCACGCTGGAGAAAGAAGAACACGATGATCAGATCGTATTGCTCTCGGGCGAGATCCTGCCCTGAATTCAGATCACGAACCTCAGTGGTGATCGAAGATACTGTCCCTGTCCGTTGTGCATTCTCTTGCGCCTGCTTGATGCCAACTTCGGAAACGTCCAGCAGATTCACGCGCCAGCCGCGCTGCGCTAGCCACATTGAGTGACGTCCAACTCCGCCGGCGACATCCAAAGCGAGTCCTGGAGAACTGCCGGAAAGAAATTCATCATAGGCGCTCACAATGAATGGATCAGGCTCAAGTGAACTGTGTGAACACTCACTGTATTTCTGGTTCCACATAGATTTTTCATCGATTGCCACAATTCAAACCTACCACGGAGGCACAAGAGACACGGTGAAAGCTCAAGCTATTTGCCGCTTATTTATACAGGAGCTCTGATCGTAAACTTCCAAATGAATTTCCCATTTTGATCTGCGTCCATCAAAGAAAATCTGCGGCGATTTGTTTGCTTTTCTCTGTGCCTCTGTGTCTCAGTGGTAGGTTTTATGCGTATTCCCGCGATATACTAGGCCTGTGAGTGCAGACCAGGAAAAGACGTTTTATCTGGAGACCTTTGGCTGCCAGATGAATGTGCATGACTCGGAAAAAGTCATTGGCACTTTACGGCATCAGGGATATCGCCAGGTAGAGACCGTGGAAGAGGCCCAGTTGGTCCTTTACAACACCTGCTCCATTCGCGACAAGGCGGAACAAAAGGTTTTTCATCGGCTGAACGACTACAAGAAACTACAGGCGCAAGGCAAGAAGTTTGGCGTGCTGGGCTGTGTAGCGCAGCAGGAAGGTGAAAAGATTTTCGAGAAGGCGCCATACGTCTCTCTTGTGGCGGGCTCGGCGTCTTACCGCAACCTGCCCGCGATGCTGGTGCAGATTGAAGCAGGGAACAATCGCGTAACCGGCCTGGACGATCGCCAGACCGACCTGACTTTTGAAACCGATTTTACTGCCCGGACCAATCCCCACCGCGGCTACATCACCATTATCGAGGGCTGTGACAAGTTTTGTGCTTACTGTGTAGTGCCGTACACCCGCGGCAAGGAACGCAGCCGGACGTCAGATTCCGTGATGGCTGAAGCGCGCCAGATGGCTGATCTTGGTTATACCGATATTCAACTGCTGGGACAAAATGTAAACGCGTATGCCGATCCGCTCGGCAAGAAAACTTTCGCTGAATTGCTGTATACCATCGGCGAAATTCCCGGCGTGCGCCGTGTTCGCTTTACCACGTCTCATCCGCGGCACTTCAGTAAGGATATCGTCGAGGCCATTGAGTCGTCACCGCGCCTGTGTGACCACATCCATTTGCCGGTACAGAGCGGGTCGTCACGGGTGCTGAAGGCCATGAACCGCGAATATACCCGCGAGATGTATCTGGAAAAAATCTCATGGATGAAAGCTGCCAAACGGCCGCTTTCGATCACGACAGACGTGATTGCCGGATTCCCGAATGAAACATCAGGCGAGTTCGAGGAAACCATCACTTTGCTGCATGAATGCCAGTTTGATGCGGTCTTTACCTTCAAGTATTCGCCTCGTCCCAACACTCCGGCATTGAGCATGATTGACAGCATCAGCGATGCTGAGAAGTCTAAGCGCCTACAGATTCTTCAGGAACGCCAGCGAGAGATTCAAAGAACGAACTATGAGAAGCGCGTAGGCCAAATATCTGAAGTAATGGTTGAAGGCAAGAATGAGGCCCGGGGCCAAATGATTGGGCGCACCTCACAGAACATAACCCTCAACTTTACCGCCCCGGAGAGCACCATGCCGGCCGTGGGCAGTTATGTTAACGTGTTGGTTACCAGGAGTTTTCCTAACAGTTTGTTGGGTGTGATGGTTTGATTGAGTCAAGAATCGGCGAGGCCGACACGCGCCGAGCCGATTGAATTAGGAGCATAATTAGGTAACGGGGCGGGCTTCGACCCGTAGCGGTTTGGAGCGGAGCGACATGGAAATAGAAATGAAAATTCGCGGACTGATGATGGATCCCGTGACCAACATGCCTATCGTCGTCCTGAAAGACGTTGGCAGCGATACGGTCCTGCCTATATGGGTCGGGGTTTACGAGGCAAACGCCATTGCTCTGGAGATTGAAAAAGTGACCACGCCTCGCCCGATGACGCATGATCTGATCAAAAACCTGCTGATCGGGCTGGATACACATGTCCACAAGATCGTGGTGAATGAGTTGCGCGATGACACATTTTTCGCCGTTATTTGGATGGAACGGGAGGGAAGAGTCATCAGCATCGATTCCCGCCCCTCAGACGCGCTGGCGCTGGCTTTGCGTCTGGATTGCCCCATTTATGTAGAAGACGAGGTCCTCAAGACCTCAAAAGTGGCCAGCACCACTGCTGACCGTATTTCTTCTGACGATTTGCGTAAATGGCTGGAAGGCCTGAATGACGAGGACTTGGGCCGCTACAAGATGTAGCAATCAGCATTCAGCAATCATCGCTCAGCCAATTCCTATTTACCGCAAAGGTATTGCAGTGAAAGTTTTGGCTGATTGCTGACCGCTGAGTGCTGATTCCTTGTCTTTCGCTTACGCCGCTGCCGATGCCGATTGTGCTCTGAGCCTCTGCAGCCTCTCAACCTGAGCCACCAGGACTGCTTTGGCCGGATCATGCGCTTGCAGGCTGGACGCAATGAGCGAGGCGATTAACGCAGCCTGGTCCAAGCGATGTGGATGTGGCGGTGTCCCGCAGAACTCGTCAAAGTCCGCCGCCAGTGTCGCGCCGACGCCGGCGCTCAGGGCTTCATTCTTCACGTGAGCAGCAACGCGTGCCACCGAGGCTGTTTCGGCCACTCGCCGCGTCAGTGAAATCAGGGCTGTTTCAGGCTTTGCCGTCAGGTTTTCCAGCACTGCTGTGCTCCTTGCCAAAGCGGCAAAATCCCGCACGTAAGGAGCAATCCACCATGGAATCTCCTCGTCGCCCAATCCCTCCACTAAACTAAAGCGCGTATATTGATTGATGAACATGGTCATACCTTTCCGCCAGAACAGAATTCCCGCCGGTCGGGATAAATCTGGCTTCGATACTCTAATGTGCAGTCCATGCTCAAACCGTTACAACCGTCATAACGGACAGACCACGCATGCTTCCAGAAGAACAACTTCAGCGTCTTTACCTTGCTGGTTTTGACCTGCAAACCTTCGATCGTTTTCCTAAAGCAATTGGCGTCCTGCGAGACAACTGTCTGGCGTTCCTGGTTCCGGGGCCGGACGGCTTACAAATCTTGGGTAATGTCGGCTGGCGCATGGGAGAAAGCCTGGGGCCGCTGGTAGAACGGGAAGGCCGGAAAGTCTTCGTCCATAAACAAGAAGTGATCGAAGCTACTCCTGAGCGGATTGCCACTTTGGAGCGCTTTCGGTCTGATTTGAAGGGAATCTTGCGGGGCGAAGAACTG